>JBDTDI010000142.1:0-4131 GCA_039923155.1 Mycobacteriaceae bacterium
CCCGGCGAGGGAAGAATCGTCACCGGCCTGGGCGAGCTCGACCGCCTGGTGCGGGTGGACCAGAAGCCCATTGGGCGGACGCCCCGCTCCAACCTGGCCACCTATACCGGCCTCTTCGACGGCGTGCGCAAGCTCTTCGCCGACACCCAGGCTGCCCGGGCCCGCCGCTATGACGCCGGGCGGTTCTCCTTCAACGTGAAGAAGGGCCGCTGTGAAACCTGCGAGGGGGAGGGCTCGGTCTG
Source organism: Mycobacteriaceae bacterium (assembly GCA_039923155.1). Classification (GTDB taxonomy): domain Bacteria; phylum Actinomycetota; class Actinomycetes; order Mycobacteriales; family Mycobacteriaceae; genus Rhodococcus_D. The sequence continues at coordinate 243 of JBDTDI010000142.1, forward strand.
CGTGGAGCTCATCTTCCTGCCGAGCGTCTTCGCGCCCTGTCCCACCTGCCACGGCGCGCGCTACCATGAAAAGACGCTCGAGATTCAGCTCCGGGGCAAGAACGTCGCCGAGGTGCTGGGGATGACGGTGGAGGAGGCGGAGGAGTTCTTCGCCCCCGACCTCGGGGTGCGCCGCTCGCTCGCGGTGTTGCGCGAGGTGGGGCTCGGCTACCTGCGCCTGGGCCAGCCCGCCACCGAGCTCTCCGGCGTGGAGGGCCAGCGCATCAAGCTGGCTACCGAGCTGCAGCGGGCGCCGCGCGGGCACACGCTGTACGTGCTGGACGAGCCGACCACCGGGCTGCACCCGGCTGACGTCCGCCTGCTGCTGGCCCAGCTGCACCGCCTCGTCGACACCGGCTCCACCGTGGTCGTCGTCGAGCACGACATGGACGTGGTGGCCGCCGCGGACCACGTCGTCGACATGGGCCCGGCGGGCGGCGACGCCGGCGGGCGGGTGGTGGTCGCCGGCACCCCGGCCGAGGTGGCCGCACACTCGGGCAGCCGGACCGCGCCGTTCCTGGCCCGCCGCCTGCCCCGCGCCTCGGCGTCGTGAGCCGGGGTGGTCCCCACCGCGACCACCCCGCACCGCAGGACCCCGACCCGCTCAGCGGTCGCGGAAGTCCCAGCGCTGGGCCGAGCCGACCTTGGCCACGTGCTCCCAGCGCTCGCGGTCGGAGTCGTACCGGTGCAGGACCACCGCTCGGGCCGGGTTGCGGGTCATCGGGTCGACCCAGCACAGGGCCTCGGCGTCGGTTCGCCAGCGCACGTGTCCGAGGGTCATGCCCTCCGGGGTGGTGGCCTTGTACTCACGGCTACGGCTGGGGTCATCTTCGTTCGTCGCCATTAGAACAGGCTAGCCCAAGCCAGGCCCCTCGACGGGCGCCTCATCGGCCCGGTGCACCTGCCTCCACAGACCCACCCGGTGGTCACGGTCGGGATCCCGATGGTTTCAGAAAGTCACCGCAGGCGTCATACTCTGCCGACGGAGAACCTAGGGGGGGTTGGGGGTGGCGCAGGTCGAGCCCAGACGCGCCACGGACGCCGCGAAAGCCGCTGGCGGGCGCCAGCCGGACCCGCAGACCGCCACCCCTTCGCGTCAGCCCGCGCGGAGCTGGCAGCAGCGCTACCTCCGACGACTCGTCGTCACCGACGTCGTTGTCGTCACGTTGTCGGTCCTGCTGGGGCTCGGGGTGAGCGTGGCCGTCGAACCCTCGTGGCTGGACATCGGCACCGACCACGCTGCCGGGCTCGGTCTTCTCCTCGTGGTCGTCGCCGGTTGGCTGGTGATGCTCAGCATCTACGGCACCCGCGACCTGCGGGTCCTGGGTACCGGCAGCGACGAGTTCCGGCGGGTCGCTGACGCGACGGGTCGCCTGTTCGGGGTCGCGGCCGTGGTGCTGGTGCTGCTGGGTCGGGGTGAAGCGGTCCGGGCCCATCTCGTGGTGTCCCTCCCGGTGGGCCTGGCGCTGTTGCTGCTCGGACGGCTGCAGTGGCGGCGCTGGCTCGCCCGCCGCCGCCGCACCGGCACCTTCGGCTCCACCGTCATCGTGGTGGGTGAGCACCGCACGGCTGTGGCCATGGCCCGCACCTTCGTCCGTGATCCCGCAGCGGGTTTTCGGGTGGTGGGGGTCTGCGTACCCGGATACGGCCAGGGCGGGCGCCGGGCCAGCGACCGACTGGTGCCCGACGACACCCTGGCTCCCGTCCTCGGGGACGAGCACTCGGTGATGACGGCGCTGACCGAGACCGGCGCCGACACCGTGGTGGTCACCGCCACCGAACGGCTCGGACACGCGGGCATGCGGGCGTTGGCGTGGGAGCTGCAGGCGGTCGGCGTGGACCTGGTGGTGACCCCCGGGATGGTCGACGTCGTCGGACGCCGTCTCCAGATCCGGCCGATGGCGAGCGTGCCCCTGGTGCACGTGGCCGAACCGCAGTACGAAGGGGCCGCACGGCTGCGCAAGCTCGTCTTCGACTGGGTGGTGGCGGGCACCGCACTGGTGGTCCTGTCGCCTTTGCTGCTCGTCGCGGCGCTGGCCATCAGCTGCACCAGCCCGGGGCCGGTGCTGTACCGGCAGCAGCGGGTGGGCAAGAACGGGCAGAGCTTCTCCATGCTCAAGCTGCGTTCGATGGTCGACGACGCCGACACCCAGGTGTCCAACCTCGCGGGGTCCAACGAGGCGGCGGGTCCGCTGTTCAAAATCCGGGGTGATCCCCGCATCACCCCGGTGGGACGGTTCCTGCGCAAGTTCTCCGTCGACGAGCTGCCCCAGCTGGTCAACGTGCTCCGCCGCGAGATGAGCATCGTGGGCCCGCGCCCGCCGCTGCCGCGCGAGGTGCAGACCTACAGCGGCGAGGTGCACCGGCGGCTGCTGGTCAAGCCCGGCATCACCGGGCTCTGGCAGGTGAGCGGGCGCAGCGACCTGTCCTGGGACGAGTCCGTGCGCCTGGACCTGAGCTACGTGGAGAACTGGTCGATGACCGCTGACCTGGCGATCGTCGTGCGCACCCTCAGGGCGGTGCTGGTCACCGACGGGGCCTACTGAGCTCACCCCCCGGTCGCTGAGCTGGCCCACCCACCCACCCGGCCGGGCTCGCTACCCTGGACGCCGTGGAGACCGAGCTGGTGGTGCTGCTGGACGAGCAACGTCGAACGGTCGGGTCCGCACCCAAGCACCTCACGCACCACGCCGACACCCCGTTGCACCTGGGGTTCTCCTGCTACGTGCTCGACAGCGCCGGCCGCGTCCTCGTCACTCAGCGGGCGGCCACGAAACGCTCGTTCGCGCGCGTGTGGACGAACACCGTCTGCGGGCACCCGGCCCCCGGTGAGGAGGCGGCCGACGCGGTGTCGCGACGGGCCCGCTACGAGCTCGGTCTGGCGGTGCACGCAGTGCAGCTCGTGCTGCCGGACTTCCGCTACCGGGCCGAGCAGGACGGGGTGGTGGAGAACGAGTGGTGCCCGGTGTTCCTCGCTCGGACGACCGAGCAGCCCACCCCTGAGCCGACCGAGGTGGACGCCTACCGGTGGACCAGCTGGGAGCAGCTGCTCACCGACGTGGTCCGCGACCCTGACCCGTGGTCACCGTGGTGTCGTGAACAGATTCGACTCCTGGAGCAGGGTGGTCTGCTCCGCCGCTACCGAGCCCAGCCCCCGGCGGGGGGCCTGCCCTAAACTGTTTGGTGCCGTGACCACCACCTCCCCCACCCTCGCCGACCTGCGCGAGCGCCTGACCGAGCTCAGCCTGCGCGACGAGCATCGTCTCGCCCAGCGCCTGCGCGGGGGTCGACGCGGCAAGGCCGTGCCCCTGGACCTGATCGCCCGTGAGGTCGCGGCCGCCGAGGTGTGGATCCAGAACCGGCGCGAAGCCGTGCCCGAGCTCCGCTACCCCGAACAGCTGCCGGTGGTGCAGCGCCGGGAGGACCTGCTCACCGCCATCCGGGATCACCAGGTGGTGGTGGTCGCCGGCGAGACCGGCTCGGGCAAGACCACCCAGATCCCCAAGCTCTGCCTCGAGCTCGGCCGCGGGGTGCGAGGCCTCATCGGGCACACCCAGCCGCGCCGGATCGCGGCCCGCACGGTCGCCGAGCGCATCGCCGAGGAGCTGGACACCCCCCTCGGTCAGGTGGTCGGCTACACCGTCCGCTTCACCGACCAGGTCTCGGAGGCAACCCTGGTCAAGCTGATGACCGACGGAATCCTGCTCGCCGAGGTGCAGCGCGACCCGCTGCTACGCCGCTACGACACGCTGATCATCGACGAGGCTCACGAGCGCAGTCTCAACATCGACTTCCTGCTCGGCTACCTCGCGCAACTGTTGCCGAAGCGTCCGGACCTGAAGCTGATCGT
>JBDTDI010000143.1:0-14098 GCA_039923155.1 Mycobacteriaceae bacterium
CGGCAGGCTCGCGAGTCAGGTGCAGGCAGCGGCGCAACCTCTCCCGGGCTTCGGGCACGGTCACCAGCTCCGAGATGAAGGACACGACCAGGCCCCGACCGGTCGCGGTGAGCAGCACCCGCTGCAGCGCCTGTCCCGTCCGGACCTCCGCGGCGCCGCCCTGCTGGTGCGCGCTGAGCACTCCGAACAGAGGCGGGCGGCCCCCGTCGTGACCTGTCGGCTCGGACGCGGCCCACCGGGCGACCTCGGCGGCCACCCCGGGTACGCCGAGCTGCTCGCGGCGGGCCTGCACCGCGAGCTGAGCCAGCACGGTCTGCTGCTCGGCGTCCTCGATCAGACCCAGCCACGCCCCGTCGGCCAGTGCAGCCCGGCGCAGGGCGTTGCGATCCTGCTCGGTGACCCTCGCCGTCGTGAACGCGGTGCGGTGGGTGGCCCACCGTGCGGCCGCGTCGGACAGGCTCAGCGCCTGGGCGCTGACGGGGATCGTCCCGCCGTGGCGAACCACCGCCAGCAGGTCCGGGTCGGACCGGTCGGGCAGCAGGGTCACCAGGGGCCGGATCCCGAGCCGGGCGAGGGCGACGGTCAGGTTGAACAGCGCCGCCCCCACGGCCAGGCGTAGGTGTCGGCCCTGCGGGTCGGTGGCGTGCAGCTGACGGCTGCGATCGGCCAGCAGCTCGATCCGATCGGCGTGCAGCCGCACCGCCCAGGGCTGGCTGTTGTACAGCGAGGGGGCACGACCGACGGTCGCCACCAGCCGCTGGACCTCGTCGAGACCCAACCCCATCGTCCGCACACCCGGAGCCACACGGCCTCCTGTTGGTCCCGGTCCGTCGCCTCGGACGCCCCTGCCCCCACCATCGGCTGGACACGGTCGGGTGGCCAGGGGCCATGGTCCCCTCCGACGCGGGTCGAGGGACCCTTCAGCGGGGCCGGTGCTGCACGGAGAAGACCGCCGCCTCGGTGCGTCGCGCGAGGCCCAGCTTGTGCAGCAGCGAGGACACGTAGTTCTTCACCGTCTTCTCCGCCAGGTGCAGCCGCTGCCCGATCTGGCGGTTGGTCAGCCCCTCCGCCACCAGACCCAGCACCCGCTGCTCCTGCGGGCTCAACGAGGCGTACCGGGGGTCGGCGGGCTCGGCGCCGCGGCGCATCCGTTCCAGCACCCGCGCCGTCGCCCCCGGGTCCAACAGCGACTGTCCCGCCGCCAGTGTCCGCACCGCCCCGACCAGGTCCAGCCCGGTGACCTGCTTGAGCAGGTACCCCGCGGCGCCGGCCATGATCGCCTCGAACAGCGCCTCGTCGTCGGCGTAGGAGGTCAGCATCAGGCAGGCCGGCGGCGGGTCTACCGTCGAGCGCACCTCACGGCACACGCTCACCCCGTCACCGTCGGGCAGCCGCACGTCTAGGATGGCCACGTCCGGGCGCAGCGCCGGGATCCGGGCCAGCGCCTGGGCGACGGTGGACGCCTCGCCCACCACCTCCACGTCGGTCTCGTCCTCGAGCAGCTGGACCAACCCGCGTCGGACGATCTCGTGGTCGTCGAGCAGGAACACCGAGATGGTCACGGTCGGGCTCCGTCCTTGGGGTGTTCCACGGTATCGCGCCGAGCGCCGACGCTCGCGATCCGCACCCGGTGGGGCTTTGGGGGTGAACCCCGTACGGTCAGAACTCGACCAGCGACGGGTGGAGGAGTTGGGGTGGACGACGGCAGCGTGGTCGAGGGCAGCGTGGTTCAGGACGGCGTGGTCGAGGCGGCCCCGGCTGCCACCCCACCTTCTCTTGGCGCCGGGGTCACCACCCGTCACCGGCTGCGCCAGCTGCTCGACGCCGTCGCCCTGGTCGGCTCGGACCTCGACCTGGACGCCACCCTGCGCCGCTTGACCGACGTCGCCGTGGACCTGGTCGACGCGACCTACGGCGCGCTGGGGGTGCTGGACCCCGCCGGGGGCCTGCAGCAGTTCCTCGTCGTGGGTCTGGACCCCGTTGTCCGCGCCCGGATGGGTCCGCTGCCGACCGGGCGGGGCCTGCTCGGGGAGCTCATCACCCACCCGCGCACGCTCCGGCTGACCGAGTTGGGCCAGCATCCGTCGTCGGTCGGTTTCCCCCCGGACCACCCGCCCATGCACAGCTTCCTCGGCACGCCCATCCGGGCGGGGAACACCGTCTACGGCAACCTCTACCTCACCGAGAAGCGAGGTGGTGCCCAGTTCAGCACCGAGGACGAGGAGGTCCTCGAGGCGCTGGCCGCGACCGCCGGGATCGCCATCGAGAACGCGGAGCTCTTCGCCAGGGGCGAGCTGCGGCAGCGGTGGTTGGAGGCCTCGGCCGACATCCGCGCCGAGATGATGTCCGGGGCCACCGACAGCGACGCGATGCAGCTGGTGGCGCAACGCATCCGGGAGCTGGTGGACGCCGACCTGGTGCTCGTCCTGCTCGCCCACCAGGGCCCGCTCGGTTCCTACACGGTCGCCGCGCAGAGCGGGGTGTCCGAGACCTCCGAGCTGGTGGGCAGCGAGATCGACCCCACCCACCCCCTGCTCCGACCGGTGGTGCTCGACGGTGCCCCCGCCCACCTGGACCGGCTCGCCACCGACGCCCGTCCGATGACCCCTGCCCTCGGCGGGCCCGGCCCGGCGCTGGTCGTGCCCATGAGTGTGGGGGACAAACCGGTCGGGGTCGTGCTCGCCCGGCGTGGGGACGACCGACGCGACTTCCAGCCACCTGATGTTCCCGTCGCGGTCGAGCTCGGTGAGGTCGGCGCGCTGGCGCTGGAGCTGAGCCGGCTCAACCGCGGCCAGCAGCGGCTGGTGGTCCTCGCCGACCGGGACCGCATCGCCCAGGACCTGCACGACCAGGTCATCCAGCGCCTGTTCGCGACCGGTCTGCAGCTCGAGGGAACCGCCCGGCGCACCGACGACCCCGTGGTCACTCGTCGGCTGGAGTCCGCGGTCCGCGACCTGGACACGACGATCGCCGAGATCCGTGCCGCGATCTTCGACCTGCAGAGCCCCCAGGACGCCGCTGGGCTGGGGCTGCGTCAGACCCTGCTCGCCATCGTCGACGAGACCGCCGCCGAATCCTCGGTCGTGGTGTCGGTGCAGTTCGTGGGTCCCGTGGACAGCTCCGTCGCGGCGGCGGTGGCCGCCCACGTGTGCGCGGTGGTCCGCGAGGCGGTCAGCAACGCCGTCCGGCACGCTCGCGCCACCTCGGTGTCGGTCACCATCTCCGTCGTCGACGCCACCCTGTCGGTGCAGGTGCGCGACGACGGGGACGGGATCGACCCCGGCGTCGCGCGCAGCGGGCTGGCCAACCTCGAGAACCGGGCGCGCACCCTCGACGGGACGCTCGAGATTGGCCCCGGGCGGACGTCGGGCACCTGCCTGACCTGGCGGGTACCGCTGTACTAGGTCGCAGGAGGTTTCAGGCCCGCACCGGGTCGGGCTCGCACCGATCTGGTGGGCGGGGTGCGGAACCCGGACTCCGCCTGACCCTGCGCCGAAGCACGACCTTGCGGATCTCGTCGAACCACAGCACCACCGAGGCCAGCCCGACGCAGGCGGCCCAGTGCACGAGGTCCAGGGAGGCGGTTCCGAACGAGACCTGCAGGAACGGCAGCTGTACCACCGCGACCTGCAGCACGATCCCGAGCCCGATGGCGCCCCACAGCCAGCGGTTGGAGAACAGGCCGTGGAAGGCGCTGGTCGTCTCCGAGCGGGCGTTCAACGTGTTGAAGAGCTGGGCGAGGACCAGGGTGGTGAACCCGGCGGTCCGCGCCACCTCCAGCGAGTCGTGGCCCTGGACCAGGCCCCCGGGCAGGAACAGGTCGATGGCGAACAGGGTCACCCCGGCCATCACGAGCCCGATCCAGACGATCCCTGCCCACATGCGTGCGTCGATCGCCCGCTCGTCCATGCGCCGGGGACGGCGGGCCATGACGTCGTCGATCTCGGGGTCCACCCCCATGGCCAGGGCCGGGGCGGAGTCGGTGACCAGGTTGATCCACAGGATCTGGGTGGCCAGCAACGGCAGGACTATCTTCTCGTCGCTCGCGTCGTTGAGGCCGAGAACACCCGCGCCCACGACGCCGAGGAAGACCGCGAGCACCTCACCCATGTTGGACGACAACAGGTAGCGCAGGAACTTCTTGATGTTGTCGAAGATCACCCGCCCTTGTTGGACCGCAGCGACGATGGTCGCGAAGTTGTCGTCGCCCAGGATCATCCGGGCCGACTCCTTGGTGACCTCGGTACCGGTGATGCCCATGGCCACCCCGATGTCGGCGGACTTCAGCGCCGGGGCGTCGTTGACGCCGTCGCCGGTCATCGCCACGATCTGACCGGCACGCTGCAGGGCGTCCACGAGACGCTGCTTGTGCACCGGGGCCACCCGGGCGTACACCGAGACCTCCCCGACCAGGGTGACCAGCTCGTCGTCGCCGATGGTGTCCAGCTCGGCGCCGGTCACCGCGCGACCGTCCACGGCGATGATGCCCAGGTCGGTGGCGATGCGACGGGCGGTGGTGGGATGGTCCCCGGTGATCATGACGACGCGGATGCCGGCACGGTGGGCGGCGGTGATAGCGGTGGCCGCCTCCGCCCGCGGCGGGTCGATCATGCCGACGACCCCGACCCAGACCAGCTCGCTCTCGTCCGGCGCGGCCCCCTCCCCGATGACGCGGTAGGCCACGCCCAGGGTTCGGAACGCCTCGTTTGAGAGGGCCTCAACCTCGTCGAGGCGTTCCCGTCTCGCCACGCTGGTCATGGCGACCGTGGTCTCGCCGACCTGCAGCCGGGTGCAGTGACCGAGCAGGACGTCGGGAGCCCCCTTGCTGAACAGCCAGGTGCTGGCATCGACACTATCGCGGTGCACGGTCGACATCATCTTGCGCTCGGAGGTGAAAGGGACCTCCGCGCGCCGCTCGAAACGGTCCGCCGTCGTCGTCGTGCCGTCCAGCTTGCGGGCCGCCACCAGGAACGCGGCCTCCGTCGGGTCACCCTGGATGTGCCAGTCCCCGTCACGCTCGAGCAGCTGCGCGTCGTTGGCCAGTGACCCCGCCACCAGCAGGCGCTGCACCTCGGCGTGCTGGTCCTCACCGTCGGTGACGACCGAACCCTCCGGTCGGTAGCCGACCCCGGTCACCTCAGCGCGTCCCGACGCGGTGACGATGCGCCCGATCGTCATCTCGTTGCGGGTGAGGGTGCCGGTCTTATCCGTGCAGATCACCGACGCCGAACCCAGGGCCTCGACCGAGCTGAGCTGCTTCACGACCGCGTCACGTCGCGCCAGGCGGCGCACGCCGATCGCGAGCACGACCGACAAGATGGCGGGCAACCCCTCGGGCACCGCGGCCACGGCCAACGAGACCCCGAGCAGCAGCACCGTGACCAGCCCGGCGGCCGAGCTCACGCCGTCGACCAGGATGATGGTGATCATCACGACGACGGCGATCGCCACGACCAGCAGACCGAGGGTCTTGCTGATGCGCGCGATCTCCTTCTCCAGCGGCGTCGGCTGGGCCTCCGTCGCCTCGAGCATCCCCGCGATGGACCCCACCTCGGTCGACATGCCGACCCCGGTCACCACCCCGCGACCGACGCCCTGCACGACGCTGGTGCCCTTGAAGACCATGTTGACCCGGTCGGCGAGCACCGACGTCCGCGCCAGGGTGCGCGGGTCCTTCGTGACCGCCTGGCTCTCCCCGGTCAGGGACGCCTCCTGCACGCGCAGCGCGGCCGCACTCAGCAAGCGGGCGTCGGCCCCCACAGCGTCACCCTCACCGAGCACCAGCACGTCACCGCGGACCAGCTCGGCCGACGCCACCGTGTGCAGCTCACCGCCCCGCACCACGGTCGACGACGCGGCGGTCATGGCGCCCAGGGCCGCCACGGCCTGCGCGGCCCTGGCCTCCTGGGTGTAGCCGATCACGGCGTTGACCACCACGATCGCGGCGATCACGATCGCGTCGATCGGCACGCCGGTCCGACCCTCGACGGCCCAGGCGAGCAGCGACACCGCGACCGCGCCCAGCAGCAGGTAGACGAGCGGGTCCTGCAGCTGGGCCAGCGCCTTGCGCCACGCCGGCGTGGGCGTCCTGGTGCGCAGCTCGTTGGGCCCATCGGCCACGAGCCGGCGCGCGGCCTCCGCCGGCGCCAGCCCGCGCGTCGGGTTCACCCCCGCTCGCGCCGCGACCACCTGGGCGTCGAGGAGGGAGACGTCCTCGATCACGTCGCGACGAGGCTCACGCAGGCTTGGCGGCCCGGACCACGGTGACCGGGCAGGGTGCGTGCAGCACGCAGGACAGACCCACCGATCCCAGCAGGGCGCTGCGAACACCACCGCGCCCGCGGTGCCCGACGACCAGCTCCGTGGCCTCGGCGGCCGCGTCGAGCAGCACCTGCGCGGGCGTCCCCGCGAGGGCGTCGACCGTCACCGAGACGCCGCTGGCCGCCTCCCCCAGCTCGGCGACGACGGCGTCAACCACGCCCTGCGCGGTCTTCCGGGCCTCCGGGAGCAGCTCGTCCACGGGGGGCAGCATCACCACCCCGTAGCCGGTGGCCCACATCTCGGGCTCCGGCACCGCGGTGACCGCACGCACGGAGTCACCCCGGGCGGCGGCGTTGCGCAGCGCGTAGGCCACCGCCGCCTTGGACTCGGCCGACCCGTCGACCCCCACCACCACGAGCCTGGACTGAGAAACGGACTCCGCGCTCACAGTGATCCTCCGGTTCCGACGGGCACCTGCCCGTCAGGGTCCACCCTGGACCAGCAGGGGATGCAGTCACTACGGCCGTTGGACCCTGCCTGCCGCATCCTCGGGCCCTGGCGGCGGGCGACGGCACCGGGGTCAGCCGCGGTGGTGCTGCATCGAGTAGACCGCCGCCTCCGTGCGCCGGGTCAGGCCCAGCTTGTGCAACAGGGACGAGACGTAGTTCTTCACCGTCTTCTCCGCCAGGTCCAGCCGCTGCCCGATCTGACGGTTGGTGAGCCCCTCGGCGATCAGCGAGAGCACCCGATGCTCCTGCGGGCTCAGCGACGAGTACCGAGAGTCCGGACCCGACGGTCCCTCGCGCATCCGTTCCAGCACCACCGCCGTCGCCCGCGGGTCCAGCAACGACTGCCCCGCCGCCAGGGCCCGCACCGCCCCCACCAGGTCCAACCCGGTGACCTGCTTGAGCAGGTACCCCGCGGCGCCGGCCATGATCGCCCCGAACAACGCCTCGTCGTCGGAGTACGAGGTCAGCATCAGGCACGCGGGCGGCGGGTCCACCGTCGAGCACACCTCCCGACACACGCTCACCCCGTCACCGTCGGGCAGCCGCACGTCCAGGATGGCCACGTCCGGACGCAGCGCGGGAATCCGGGCCAGCGCCTGCGACGCCGTCGCCGCCTCCCCCACCACCACCAGGTCGGTCTCGGCCTCCAACAGCTGAGCCAGCCCGCGCCGGACGATCTCGTGGTCGTCGAGCAGGAACACCGAGATGCTCATGGCTCTTCGTCCTGGTTGGGCACGACCGCCACCGGGCACCCGGCGCGGTGCAGCAGGGCGCGGGTGAGAGACCCGAGCCTGGTGTCGACCACACCCCGGCGGGTGTGCGCCCCCACCACCACCAGCTGCGCCGTGGCGGACTCGGCGATCAGCTGCCGCGCAGCCGAGTCCACCGCCACGTGGGAGTGGACCTCCACCTCGGGGTGCTGCACCGCCGCTGCTGCCACCGCCGCGTCCAGCGCGCGTCGCTCGTCGGCCTCGATCGGGGCCCAGCGGGCCTCGGGCAGCTGAAACGGGTCGAGCAGCCCGGCGGCCCACGTGTGCACGGCACGCAGCGGCACCTGGAGCCGGCTGGCGTGGGCCAGCGCGAACTCCAGCGCCGCCTGCGAGTGCGCGCCGTCGACCCCCACCACCACGGGGCGTCGCGGTTCGGTCCCGGGGTGCCCCCGCACCACCACCACCGGCCCCACGGCGGTGCCGGCGAGGGTGGCGCCGACCGATCCGAGCAGCAGGCCCTCCAGGCCGCCGGCCCCCAGGTGCCCCACGACCGTCAGCTGCGCCCGGGTGGCCTCGTCGATGAGCACGTCCGCCGGGCGCCCGGTGAGAACGTCGGTCGTGACCTCCAGGTGCGGTGCGGTGTCCAGCGCCACCGCGCGCGCGTCGTCGAGGTAGTCCTCGACGACGCGGGTCATGACGCGCAGGTAGTCCAGCCCGAGCGCGGGGTCGCGTTCGTGCTTGCCGCCGGGAAAGACGAACGCGCTCACCAGCCGCAGGGATGCACGACGGCGGTGGGCCTCAGCCGCGGCCCACCGCACCGCCGCGGTCGACGAGGCCGAACCGTCCACCCCGGCCAGCACTGGTGTCATCCCGGCACTCAGACCGCGATGGCCGGGCGGACCACGGCGACGGGACAGTCCGCGTGGTGCAGCACGGCGTGGCTCACCGATCCCAGCACCAGACCCACCAGCGCGTCGTGGGCGTGCGAACCGACGACCACCAGCTGCGCCCGGGTCGAGTGGTCCACCAGCAACGGCGCGGTGCGGGCCCGCCGCACGACCTGCGTGACTCGCACCCCCGGGTAACGCTGTGACCAACCCGCGAGGCGCTCGGCCAGCAGCTCACGCTCCGGCGCCTCGAGCTCGTCGTTGGCGTGCACGGTGGGAAAGCCCGGGTCCGCCATCAGGTTGTTCCAGGTGTGCACGGCCACCAGCTCGACGTCCCGGGCGTCGGCGGCGGCAAAGGCGAACGCGATCGCCGACTCGCTCGCCGGCGAGCCGTCGACCCCCACCACCACCGGCCCGTCCTGCGCCCCTGAACCCCTGCCCCGGACCACGACCACCGGACACGCCGCGTGCGCCGCCATCGACACCGCCACCGACCCGAGCAGCAGACCCGCCACCCCACCCCTGCCGCGGTCGCCGAGCACCAGGAGCTGAGCCTGCGCGGCAGCCTTGGCCAGCGTCGCGACCGGGTAGCCGAGCTCCACGCCGTGGGTCACCGTCAGGTCCGGGAACTCCTCCGCGACCACGGCGACGGCCTCGGCCAGCTCGCGGTCGCACTGCTCCCTCATGGTGCTCCGGTAGGCCGCTCCGCGGAGCCGATGTCTGGTGTCATCGCCGGCCGGCCACCCGAACGCAGCGACCAGGTGCATCGGGGCGCGACGACGCCGCGCCTCGATGCCCGCCCAGCGCACGGCGTCCAGCCCGGCGGAGGACCCGTCGACGCCGACGAGGACGGGGGCGGAGGCGGAGGCGGAGGCGGAGGCGGCAGGTTGGTTCACGATGACTCCCTCAGGTCGCTGGTCTCGCCCCGACCTTGCGCTGCGCCCAGCACGACGGGTAGGGCCGGACGGCACCGGCCGACAGGGACGAAGAGCGTGAGCGGACACGGAGGTGCCGCGGCGTGGGGGCCCTTCGGCCCTGTCGAGCAGGGACCGCACCGCTCAGCATGAGAGGACACCGATACGCCGTCACAGAACCGGGGTCAGCCATGTCGGACATCTCCGCCACGATGGGGCTCACCGCCGCCGAGGTTGCCGCCGTCCTCACGATGGCGGTGCGCGCCCCGTCGATCTACAACACCCAGCCGTGGTCCTTCCGGACGACGCCGACGAGCATCGAGCTGCGCGCCGACCGCACCCGGGCGCTGCCCGTGGCCGATCCCGACGGCTACGAGCTCGAGCTGTCCTGCGGCGCAGCGCTGCTCAACCTCCAGCTGGCGCTGCTCGACCACGGGATCCGCCCCCAGGTCTCCACCGTGCCCGTCTGCCACGACGGCGACCTGCTCGCCGTGGTGGAGCACGGCGGGTCCACCACCCCGACCCAGGAGCAGCGTGAGCTGATCGACGCGGTGCCCCGACGCATCACCAACCGGCGGCCGTTCTCCGCCAGCCCGGTGCCGAGCACCGAGCTGGCGGCGCTGCACCACGCCGCACGTCAGGAAGAGGGCTGGCTGCACGTGCTGGAGACCGACGAGGAGCTGGCCGGACTCGAGCGGCTGTCGGCCTTCGCGAACCACCAGCAGATGTCCGACGCTCGCTTCCGCGCCGAGCAGGCCCGTTGGTTCGGCAGTGAACCAGCGCGGACCGACGGGGTACCGGCGGCCACGGCGGGACCACTGCCCGAGGCGCAGGACCGCTGGGTCAAGCGCGACTTCACCGGCGGCACGGGCCACGCACGGACGCCGGGCAAGAACTTCGAGGAACGTCCGCTGCTGCTGGTGCTGAGCACGCTGCACCACGGCCCCCGCCTGGCCCTGCGCTCCGGCCAGGCGCTGCAGCGGGTGCTGCTGACCGCCACCGCTCACGGTCTCGACGCCTCGCTGCTGTCCCACGTCGTCGAGGTGGACGAGACCCGGGAGCAGCTGCGGCAGCTGGTGCGCAGCGACCACCGCCCCGACGCCGTGCTCCGCGTCGGGTACGGATCACCGGTACCCACCGCTCCACGACGCGCCGCCGCGGACGTCGCCGTCGGCCCTGGCGCCAGCGGGGCGTAGCAAGGCGTAGCGGGTCGGACACCAGCAGGGACGAACCCCTACCCTGGCGTGCGTGGCCTTCGCCGAGCCGGTCGTCCTCACCGGGGATCTCGTGCTGCTGGAGCCGCTGGCGGCCGAGCACCACGACGCCCTCGTGGATGCAGCGGCGGACGGGCAGCTGTGGACCTTGTCCTACACCGGGGTGCCTCGGCCCGCGGAGATGCGCACGCAGATCGAGGGCTACCTGGCCCGCCAGCAGACCGGTGAGCTGGTCGCCTTCACCGTCCGGGAGCGCAACACCGGCACGGTGGTCGGTCAGACCACGTACTGCAACGTCGACGCGAGCCACCGGCGCCTCGAGGTCGGCGGCACCTGGTACGCCCGGTCCGCGCAGCGGACGGGGGTCAACACCGAGACCAAGCTGCTGCTGCTCACCCACGCCTTCGACCGCCTGGAGGCCATCGCGGTGGAGCTGCGCACCCACTGGCTCAACCACCAGTCCCGACAGGCGATCGAGCGGCTGGGGGCCAAGCAGGACGGGGTCCTGCGCAACCACAAGATCATGCCCGACGGCACGTTTCGGGACACGGTGGTGTTCTCGATCCTGCCGCACGAGTGGCCGGCCGTGCGCAACGAGCTGACCCGGCGCCTCGCCGCCCACGAGGTGACCCGAACCCCCGGACGCCACGCCCGCCCAGCACGCCGGCCGGCGCGCCCGAGCTAGCCGTCGCGCGACGTGCAGCGCATCGTCCCGTTGAGCACCCCGGGCCCGTTCACGAACGACACCTGGTCGAAGACCACGGCGTCCTCGGTGAGGCTCACCCCTTGTGGCCGTGGTGCCTTCAGCGGCTCCGAGCTGCCCGTCTTGACCAGCAGGAACTCCTGGCCGTTGACCTCGACGAGCGGCGGACGGTTGTTCGTCTTGCCGACCGCCCGCCGGATCGGCCCGGGCGCACCGGAACAGTAGACCTCGGTGAGAGCGAGCTCCTCGACCTTGTCCCCCACGGCCAAGGTCAGCCGCGACGCGTCTGCAGACGAGCTCGGCGGGGAGCTGGGGGGAGGGCTGGGCGGAGCCGCGGCCGACGGAGCCACAGTCGACGAACCCGTCTGGGCGGCACCGCCTTCTTCGGCCGAGGCGCAGCCGGCGACGAGGCTGAGGGCAACCAGGCCACACGCTGCCAGTCCCAGCATTTCAACATTGTCAGATTTTGGTGCGGGAGGCCAACCCGACCAGGACGGACCTAGAGGTAACCCCACTCGCCGGCGGTGGGAGTCAGCTCCCCCGCGGTGATGCGCCGCCCGGTGACCTGCTGGGTGATGATGCGGATCCACTGGCCGCGGTCTCCGGGTGCCCACGGCTCGACCCTGGTCTGGTGGGTGTGCTCGGCGATCCAGGGACGGTGATTCTCCCCGACGACCTCGGCCAGCCCCCGAACCAGGACGCTCCAGCCCGTGTGCGCCAACGGGTCCACCTGGTCGATCTGGAAGGTCACGTTGGCGTGGTCCGCCGCCTCAGCGACCACCCCGGCGCTGCGGATCACCACCGTCTGCTCGTCGAGCCGGTAGTTGACGGGGATGATCAACGGCCAGTGCCGCACGACCACCCCGAGCCGACCGACCTCCTGGCTTCGCAGCAGCGACCAGCAGGTGTCCGACGCCAGCTCGACGAGCGCGCGTCCATCCTGGTTGTCGCTGGGCTGTTCCGCCATGATCACCACTCCCCTCGGGGGCCGGCGCGGCGCTCGAAACTGCCCGGCCCGACCGGATTCTTCCTATTTCCCACAATAGTCGCGAACCGGACGCGTGGCCATCGGCGAGGTACGTCTCGCCCCGACCCACCCGGGAGCAGCGCGGCGAGCGCCTACCGCCGACGGGGGATGGTGTCGACCTTGTCCCAGCCGCGGCGGCGTTCGCGGGACCCCTCGTGGGCATCACGGCTCCGGTAGAGGATGTAGGGGCGGAAGACGTAGCCCAGGGGCGCGGTGAACACGTGCACCAGGCGGGTGAACGGCCACAGCGCAAACAGGGCGATGGCGAGAAGCCCGTGAAACTGGAAGCTCAACGGGGCGTTGGCCATGAGGTCGGGCTGGGGGTTGAAGAAGAAGATGCTGCGGAACCAGACCGAGACCCCCTCGCGGTAGTTGTAGCTCCCGATGGCGCCGGACCCGGTGTTGACCAGTCCACCCAGGATCACGAGGGTGAGCACGAGGTACATCAGCTTGTCCATCTTGGTGGTCGCACCGAGCACCGCCTTGGTGAAGCGGCGCCGGTAGAGCAGCCCGACCAGGCCGACGATGGTGAAGACCCCCGCCACGATGCCCACCGTCACCGCGAAGAAGTGGTACAGCCCCTCCGAGATCCCGACTGCCTCGGTCCAGCTCTCGGGAATCCCCAGACCCATCACGTGCCCGAGAAGGACCGCCAGGATGCCGAAGTGGAACATCGGGTTGGCCCAGCGCAGGATGTGGCTCTCGTAGGCCTGAGAGGATCGGGACGTCCAGCCGAACTTGTCGTACCGGTAGCGCCAGACGTGGCCCAGGACAAAGATCGTCAGGCAGATGTAGGGGAAGATCACCCACAGGAACTCGTCGGCGACGCTGTTCATCATGACCCTCCGGGGATTGGTAGCAGATCGGGCATTCCGTACGGGTTGAGCCCCACCTGCTCGTCTTCGGGGCCCTCGGCGATCAGCCGCTCGACGGCTTCGTGATCCTTGCCCTTCAGCGGGGGCAGCGTGGCGCACACGGCTTCCAGCGCGCCGCTCCAGGGTGAGTCGATCTCGCGCAGGTGCAGGCGGAGCAGCTCGAGACCGGCGCGGTTGTCCAGAATCATCTTCAGTCCGGCCTGCTGGTCGGTGGTGGCGCCGAACTCCAGCACGACACACAGGTGATCAGGGAGCTGGTCCTCGGAAAGGGTCAGACCGCTCCTGGTGTACACCTGCTTGATCCGCAGCAGCGCCAGCCCCCGTTTTCGGGTCTCACCGTTGGAGAAGTAGGTCAGGAACAGGCAGCCCCGTCGACGGGTGTCGAAGGTGTCGACGTACTCGCTCTCGATCTCGTACAGCGGCCGGTTCCGAAGGTGGTCGATCGTCGCCGCCAGCTTCACGCCGAGCTCGGCCGGCAGGGTTGCTGCCACTTCGGCGAGCAGGTTGAGACGCGAGAACAGGTTCTCGTCGGGATAGTCCATCAGCATCGAGGCGGACTGCCACGTGCGGGTCAGCTCGTCGGCGGAGTACTTGAGGGTCGGTACGCGTGGGCTCATGCCGGGACTCATGGAGTCTTGTGAGAACCGGGGAACAGCCCGTCCGGGGTGCCCTGGCCGTCCCAGTCCACCAGGTTGATCCGCACGCCCGCCGGGCGTCCCGGGCCGACGGGCGAGCCGACCGCGGGGTCAGCACCCAAACCGGGTTCGTCGCCGAAGGAGCCGTCCATCCCGCCCATCCCGGGTCCGCCGTCGACGTTGAGCGAGCACTCGGTGGCGATGTTCTCCAGCTTGTGTGCATCTTCGTAGTGGGCCGGCGGGATGACGTAGCGTTCGTCGTACTTGGCGATGGCCAGGAGCCGGTACATGTCCTTGATCTCCTGGCCGGTCATCCCGACCGACTCCGCGATGGTCTCGTCCGTCTCCCAACCCATGTTGATG
>JBDTDI010000144.1:0-15212 GCA_039923155.1 Mycobacteriaceae bacterium
TCGACGTCGGCATCGGACAGCCGCCCCTTGCCGCGGAGGTCCTTCAGCGTGGTGGCGAGCCGGTCGGAGAGGGATTCGAACACGGCACCCAGCCTAGTGGGGCGTCGGCGCCGGGGGGTGAACCGGCCGCACGAGGTGGGGGCGAGGCGACCCGAACCCCTCGAACCACCCACTGCCGGGCCGCCTCGCACCAGGTAAAGGCTCTCGCGCCCGCCCCAGGCTCCTCGTGCGTGTCCACCCCCGCCGGGGCCGGGTAGTTCTACGCAGAACCGCCCGACATATCCGGGGACGACCGGACCGCGGCCAGCACGGCCGCCTCCAGCCCACGGCGTCGATCCGGGCCGTCGCCAGCACCGAGGTCGAGTGCGAACACGTCGACCACGGACGCCCCCAGGGTCGTCACCCGGGCCCAGCGCAGACGCGCACCGTGGTCCTCGAGCACCCGACCCACCGTGTGCAACAGGCCCGTGCGGTCACCGGTCCGCAGCTCCAGCACCACCGCACCCGCCGCGGTGTCCTCCACCCAGATGACCCGGGGCGGAGCACGATCTGGTGCCGGTGCCCCCTCTCCGTAATCCTTCTCCTTTGCGGCCAGTCGCGCGCCGAGATCGAGGTTGCCGGCCAGGGCGCGGGCAAGGTCCTGGCGGAGCAGGGCCGCGGCGGGTGGGTCGCCGAAGCGCGGCGAGGCGCCGAAGGTGATGACGGCGGAGCCGGCGTGGGTGCGCGCGGAGGCCGAGTGCACCCGCAGCGAGTGCAGGGCCAGCACTCCCGCCGACCGCGACAGCAGCCCGACGACGTCGGGTGACACCACGGTCACCGTGAGGTCGGCGCCACGGGGCGCGGTGGCGAGCTGCACGTGCAGGCCCCCGTCCACCGCGAGGCGCTGGTGCTCCGCGCTCACCGGCTCCGGTCCGGGCAGCTGCTCCCCCGCGGTGACCAGGCGACACCGCGCAACCAG
Organism: Mycobacteriaceae bacterium; assembly: GCA_039923155.1. GTDB lineage: Bacteria > Actinomycetota > Actinomycetes > Mycobacteriales > Mycobacteriaceae > Rhodococcus_D. The sequence continues at coordinate 959 of JBDTDI010000144.1, forward strand.
GTCGGCGACCAGGCCCGCCTTCCAGTCCCCCCACACCCCCGGACCGGTCGCCAGGGAGTCCGCCTCGCACAACGCGTGCAGCAGCTCCAACAGGACGGCGTCACCGCCCAGCGCCTGCACCACGCCCGTGATGGTCTCGGGGTCGTCGAGGTCACGGCGGGTGGCCGTGGCCGGCAGCAGCAGGTGGTGACGAACCATGGCGCCGAGCAGAGCCACGTCGCAGCGCCACAGCCCCATCCGGGTCCCGATCTGCTCCACCAGCTCGGCCCCCACCACGCTGTGGTCGCCGCCTCTGCCCTTGCCGATGTCGTGCAGCAGGGCACCGAGAACCAACAGGTCCGGTCGGGAGACCCGGGTGGTGAGGGCCCCGGCGTGCACGGCCGTCTCGACGAGGTGGCGGTCGACGGTCCAGGTGTGCGCGGCATCGCGCGGGGGCAGGTCCCGCACGGCGCCCCACTCGGGCAGCAACCGGCCCCAGAGCCCGCTGCGGTCCAGGGCTTCCACGGTGGGGATCAGCCGGCGACCGGACCCGAGCAGCGCGACCAGCTCCTCCAGCGCCTCCCGCGGCCACGGTGTGCGCAGCTCGGGGGCGGAGTCGGCGAGCCGGGCCAGGGTGCCGGCGCCGATGGGCAGGCCGGTGCGCGCCGAGGTCGCCGCGACCCGCAGCACCAGGGCCGGGTCCTTCGTCGGCGTGGCCTCCCGGGCCAGCACCACCTCGCCAGCGTGCTCCACGACACCGGAGTCCAGCGGTCGCCGGACCGGACCCCGCCGCAGCGCAGAAAGCCCTCGCCGCGGTAGCGCAGCCCGGGCGGTGCGCAGGCTCACCTCCACGGAGAAGCCGACCGTGCGGGCTGCGTCGCTCAGCATGCGGGCCAGGTCGAACCGGTCCCCGACGGCCAGGGCGGCCCCGATCTCGTCCGCGTCCTGGGCGCGAAGCACGTCCCGGGCCCGCCCCGCCGCACGGTGCAGCTCGGTGCGCACGTCGAGCAGCGCCTTGTGCGCACCGGGCAGACCGCCCCCCGGGGCGCCCACAGCGAAACCGGGCATGCGGTCGGTGAGCTGCGCGGCGGCGAGCGCGTCGAGCAGCTGGAGGTCGCGCAGACCACCGCGGCCGTGCTTGAGGTCGGGTTCGACGCGGTGCGCCACGTCCCCGCAGCGGTCCCAGCGTTGGGCCGCCTGCTCGACGAGCTCGTCGAACCGGGTCCGGATCTGGTTGCGCCACTGGGCTCGAGAGCCCGCGATGAGCGCGGTGGACACGGTGGTGTCACCCGCGATGTGGCGGGCCTCGAGCATTCCGAGCGCCGCCGTCAGGTCCTCGGCGGCCACCTTCACCGCCTGGTCGGGGGTGCGGACGCTGTGGTCGAGGGCGATGTGGGCATCCCACAGCGGGTACCAGAGGGCGTCCGCCGTGTCGGCGAGGTGTTCCCCCTGCTTTCCGTCGTGCACCAGGACGAGGTCGAGGTCCGAGTAGGGCAGCAGCTCGCGGCGCCCGAGGCCCCCGACCGCGACGATGGCCATCCCGCTGCCCGCCCGGATGCCGAGCTCGGCGGCGCGCGAAACGAGCCAGAACTCATGCAGGTCGACGAGGGCGTCCCTCAGGTGCTCGGCGTCCAGCCGCGCAGGTGCAGCGTCCAGCCGCGCAGGTGCAGCGTCCAGTCGCGCAGGTGCAGCGTTCAGCACGTCCCGGGCGCGGGCCAGGTCACCGGCCGTGGGGTCGACCGGGCTGGCGGGCACGGGGGCGGCGTTCGACCCGGGAGGGTCAGAGGGCATCCGCGCCCCGCTCGCCCGTCCGGACCCGGACGATGGTGTCCACCGGGCTGACCCAGACCTTGCCGTCGCCGATCTTCCCGGTGCGGGCGGCCTCGACGATGACGTCGACCACCTTGTCGGCGATCCCCTCGTCGACGACCACCTCGACCCGGACCTTGGGCACGAAGTCCACGGAGTACTCGGCACCGCGGTAGACCTCGGTGTGTCCCTTCTGGCGCCCGTAACCCTGAACCTCGCTGACCGTCATGCCCAGCACCCCGAGGCGCTCGAGCGCGGTCTTGACGTCGTCGAGGGTGAACGGCTTCACGATTGCGGTGATGAGCTTCATCTCGATCATCCTTCCCGGCCGGCGGGTGCAGCCGCCGGTGCGTGGCTGCTGGTTCGGGTGTCGACCGAGGCGCCGGGGGCGCCGCCGCCGTGCCCACCCGCGGTGCTGCGACCGAGCGAGCCGAGGGTGGCGAAGTCGTAGGCCGTCTCCGCGTGCTCAGACTCGTCGATTCCGGTCGCCTCGTCCTCGGGGTCCACCCGCAGGCCGACGGTGTACTTCACCACCAGCGCGATGATGGTGGTGGCGACGAGCGAGTAGGCGAGCACGGCTCCCGCGCCGACCGCTTGCCGCCAGAGCTGGTCGAGGCTGCCGCCGTAGAAGATGCTCTCCACGCCGGCCGGCGCGTTCGGGTCGGCGATGACGCCCACCATGAGGGTGCCGAGGATGCCGCCGACCAGGTGCACCCCGACGACGTCGAGGGAGTCGTCGAAACCGAAGCGATACTTCAGGCCGACCGCCAGCGCGCAGACGGCTCCGGCCAGCGCACCGACGACCAGGGCACCGAGGATGTTCACCGAGGAGCACGACGGGGTGATGGCGACCAGGCCGGCGACGATGCCCGACGCGGCCCCGAGGCTGGTGGCGTGCCCGTCGCGCAGCCGCTCGGTCAGCAGCCACGCGAGCATCCCTGCGCAGGTGGCCGCGGTCGTGGTGATGAAGGTGGCACCGGCGATTCCGTTCGCTCCCAGGGCCGAACCTGCGTTGAATCCGTACCAGCCGAACCACAGCAGCCCGGAGCCCAGCATCACGAACGGCAGGTTGTGCGGACGCATGGGCTCCTTCGGCCAGCCGCGCCGCTTGCCGAGCACGATCGCCAGCACCAGGCCGGCCGCGCCCGCGTTGATGTGCACCGCGGTGCCCCCGGCGAAGTCGACCGCCTTGAGCTTGTTGGCGATCCAGCCGCCGACGTGGTCGCCGGAGCTGAAGTCGAACACCCAGTGCGCCACCGGGAAGTAGACGACCGTGGCCCAGAGCCCGGCGAACAGCAGCCACGGTCCGAAGCGCAGTCGGTCGGCCACCGCGCCGGAGATGAGGGCGACGGTGATGATCGCGAACATGGCTTGGAAGGCCACGAACACCGTCGCCGGGATGGTCCCGACCAGCGCGTTCTTGCCGTCGGAGAAGCCGCTGATCAGCCCGTGCAGGCCGAAGTACTCGCTCGGGCTGCCGAACAGGTTGGCCTGGTCGTCGCCGAAGGCCATCGAGTAGCCGTAGACGACCCACAGGACACCGACAACGCCGATCGCGCCGAGGCTCATCATCATCATGTTGAGCACGCCCCGGGCGCGCACCATCCCGCCGTAGAAGAAGGCGAGCCCGGGGGTCATGAGCAGGACCAGGGCCGAGCTCGCGAGCATCCACGCTGTGTCGCCTGTGTTGAGCAACTGCCGCCTCCTCTTCTCTGAGCTCATCGCCGGGGACCGGCGCTGACCTGCGGAGAAGGGTGCGGATCTCGTGTTTCGCGCACGCCGCTGCGGCGTTACCCGCGGGTGAACGATCTCACTGACCGTGTTACATCACGATGACGCGGTCGAGCTGCTCAGCCCAGCAGTGCGTCGATGAACGCCCCCGGCTCGAAGGGCGCGAGGTCGTCGGGGCCCTCCCCCAGCCCAACCAGCTTCACCGGTACCCCGAGCTCGCGCTGCACCTGGAACACGATGCCGCCCTTGGCCGTCCCGTCCAGCTTGGTCAGCACCACCCCGGTGATGTTGACGACGTCGGCGAACACCCGCGCCTGGGTGAGACCGTTTTGGCCGGTGGTGGCATCGAGGACGAGCAGCACCTCGTCGACGGCTGCCTTCTTCTCGACGACCCGCTTGATCTTGCCCAGCTCGTCCATCAGCCCGGTCTTGGTGTGCAGCCGGCCCGCGGTGTCGATGAGCACCACGTCGACGCCGTCGGTGGTGCCCCGGCTGACCGCGTCGAAGGCCACGGCCGCCGGGTCTGCACCCTCCTTGCCCCGCACCACCTCTGCTCCGACCCGCTCGCCCCAGGTGGTCAGCTGTTCGGCCGCGGCCGCCCGGAAGGTGTCGGCCGCACCCAGCAGCACCCGGCGTCCGTCGGCCACCAGGACACGGGCCAGCTTGCCGGTGGTGGTGGTCTTGCCGGTGCCGTTGACCCCCACCACGAGGAGCACCGACGGGTGGTCGTCGTGCGGCAGCGCGGCCACGGAGCGGTTCATCTCCGGGTGGAGCTCGGCGACCAGCACCTCGCGCAGCAGGGCGCGGGCGTCCGCGGCGGTGCGCACGGTGCGGGTGGCGACGAGCTCACGCAGGCGGGTGACCACGGCCGTGGTGGTGGCGCTGCCCAGGTCGGCGATGAGCAGGGTGTCCTCCACCTCCTCCCAGGAGTCCTCGTCCAGGTCACCGGCCCCCAGCAGGCCCAGCAGGCTCTGCCCGACGGCGGACTGGGAGCGGGACAGCCGCCCGCGCAGACGCTCCAGCCGGCCGGCGGTGGGGGCGATCTCCTCGATGGCCGGGGCAGGCTCGGGAGCCGGGACGGGCTCCGGCGCAGGCTCGGTAGCCGGGACGGGCTCCGCGGTCGTTTCGGGAGCGGGCTCGGAGACGGGCCCCCGAAGGGGTTCCGGCGCAGGTTCGGGAACGGGTTCGGGGAGCGGCTCGGGCAGCTCGAGGTCGCGTACCTCCCTCTTCGGCGCGTCCCGCGGAACTGCCGCGTCGTCGCCCACCCGAGGCTGGTCCTCGGTGTCGGTGCGCTCGCGCACACCCGGCGGCGTGGGTGGAGCGGCGGTCGCACCCTGGCTGAAGCTGAACCCGCCGGGTGCGGAGTACCCCGGCTTAAGCGCGGTGGTCCCACCGGGCTCCTGCTCGGCGATGCTGACCTGACGGCGCCTGCGCAGCAGCAGTCCCGCCGCGACCAGCACAGCCACGACGACCACTACGGCCACGACGATCCACAGTGCGGTGCTCATGTCGACCAGTCTCCCAGCCCCCGACCGCCGGGCCGGTCATCGCCCCACCCCACGTTGGAGCCGCGCTCAGGGTACGAGGTAGGCGCTGTCCCTCGCGTCGGTGATCAGCATGTGTCCGGGTGCGTGAGTGATCGCCAGCGACGGGCGAGACTCGACCACCGCGGCCTGCGGGGTGACCCCGCACGCCCAGAACACCGGAACGTCACCCTCGCTGAGCTGTACCGGGTCGCCGTAGTCGGGCGCCCCGAGGTCTGCGATGCCCAGCGCAGCTGGGTCGCCCACGTGCACCGGAGAACCGTGCACGGCCGGGTAGCGCGAGGTCACCCGCACCGCGTCCGCCACCTGGCTCGCCGGCACCGGGCGCATCGACACCACCAACGGTCCGGACATCACGCCCGCCGACCGGCAGCGCCGCGACGTCCGGAACATCGGCACGTTGACCCCCTGCTCGAGGTGGCGGACCGGGACGTCGGCGTCGAGCAGGGCCTGTTCGAAGGTGAAGCTGCACCCCACCAGCAGGCTGACCAGGTCCTCGCGCCACCAGCTGGTGACGTCGGTGGGCTCATCGACCAGCTCGCCGTCGACGAAGACCCGGTAGCGGGGCAGGTCGGTGCGGATGTCGCCGCGCAGGATCGGACCGGCGACCGCACCGGCATCAAGCACGTCCAGCACCGGGCACGGCTTGGGGTTGCGCTGGGCGAACAGCAGCAGGTCGTAAGCCAGCTCGCGGGGCACGGCAACCAGGTTGGCCTGCGCGAAACCGGGCGACCAGCCGGCGGTGGGGACGGACAACCCGGCGCGAAAGTGCTCCCGGGCCTGGGCCGGGGCGATGGTGGCCGGCTCGGACGGGATGGTGGGGATCGTGCTCATCAGTGCGCCTCCTTGAAGCGGATGGGTTGCCCCGGGCGGGCCTGGGCAGCGCGATCGACGTCGGCGTCGATGACGATCGCGACGACGGGATACCCCCCGGTGACGGGATGGTCGGCGAGGAAGAGCACGGGCTGCCCGCTGGGGGGGACCTGCACCGCTCCGCGGACGACACCTTCGCTGGGCAGCTCTCCCCGGCCGGGCACCAGGGCGAGCGGCTCACCGTCGAGGCGGGCGCCGATGCGGTCGCTGTGCTGCGACACCGTCCAGGCTCGACCGAACAGGTCGTCGCAGATCCAGTCCGCACGCGGGCCGCCACGGGCGCGCAGCACCAGGAGTCCGGGCTCGGGCAGGACCACCGGGGCCTGGTCGAGGGTCGGCACCGCCTCCGGTGCGGGGCCGACGGGCAGCACCATTCCCGGCTCGAGCGGTGGTGGTCCGAGCCCGGAGAGGGTGTCGGTGGCTCGGGAGCCCAGCACCTGCTCCACCGTGATGCCCCCGCGCACCGCGAGGTAGCTGCGCAGCCCGGTCGAGGGAGCGCCCATGGACAGCACCGACCCGGCGCGCAGGCGCAGCACGCTCGCATGCCCCACGGGCGTCTGGTCGACGTCGACGGGTGCCGGCGCCCCGGTGACCGCGACCGTGAGATCCACCTCGGCGCGCACCGCCAGACCACCGAGGACGACCTCGATGGTCGCCGCACTCGCGTCGTTGGCCACCAGCCGGTTGGCCAGGTCGTGGGAGCGCCGGTCGGCGGCGCCGGAGCGTCCGACGCCCATAGCCCCCAGGCCGGGCCGACCACGGTCCTGCACCAGCGCGAGCGGTCCGGTAGCCAGCACCGTCAGCACCTTCTCCACCCCTGCTCTCACTGCCCCACCGCCACGAAGCGGACCAGCCCACCTGCGCGGAGCAGCGCGGGCGGGTCTCGGTCGAGGTCGAACAGCGCAGCGGCGGTGCGACCGAGCAGCTGCCAGCCCCCGGGTGAGGCCCGCGGGTAGACCCCGCTGAACTCCCCGGCCAGGCCCACCGATCCGGCGGGCACGCTGGTGCGGGACTCGTCTCGACGCGGGACCTCCAGGCGGGGGTCGCCACCCACGAGGTAGGCGAAGCCGGGGGCGAAGCCACCGAAGCCGACCCGCCAGGGGGTACCGGTGTGCGCGGCGACGACCTCGGACCTGGTCAGTCCCGTCAGCGTGGCGACATCGTCGAGGTCGGGTCCGTCGTAGACCACCTCGATCGTCGTCTCGTGCCCGCTACGGGTTGACCGGGCACTGGTTGCGGCGGTGGCTGCTGCATCGGTGGCCAGGCGGCCCAGCCGCTCGCGCAGCGGCCCCAGTGCACGACCGGGCGCCACGGTGACCAGCACGGTCCGGGCGCCAGGGACGACGTCGAGCAGGGCGAGCTCCTCGCGGACCGCCTCCACGGCTGCGGTCACCGCGAGCACCGCGTCGAGGTCGGCCACCTCGAGCAGGACCGCCGCGTCACCGCAGGCCAGGAGCTGCGCCTCAGACAAAGCTGGTCACCTCGACCCCGGCCGCGGCGAGTGCAGCCCGGACCTTGCGGGCCATCTCCACCGCGCCGGGCGAGTCACCGTGCAGGCACACCGAGTCCGCGCGCACCGCCACCTCGGACCCGTCGACCGCGGTGACCACCCCGTCGGTGACCATTCGGAGCACCCGCGTCGCGACCTCCTCCGGGTCGTCCAGCAGGGCGCCCTGTTCGGTCCGGGCCACCAGGGTCGCGGCGGGGGTGTAACTGCGGTCGGCGAACGCCTCGGTCACCGTCCGCAGGCCCTTGGCCTCCGCGGCAGCCAGGAACACCGACCCTGGCAGGCCCAGCACGGGCAGGCTCCGGTCGTAGTCGGCGACCGCGTCGACCACGGCGCGGGCCTGCGCCTCGTGGTGGACGATCGCGTTGTACAGCGCGCCGTGAGGCTTGACGTAGCGGACCTCGCCACCGCTGACCCGGCACAGCGCCTGGAGCGCACCCAGCTGGTAGAGCACGTCGTCGGCCAGCTCGCGGGGGGCCACGTCGAGGAAGCGGCGGCCGAACCCGGCGAGGTCGCGGTAGCCAACCTGCGCGCCGACGACGACCCCCCCGGCCACCGCGAGCTCGCACGTGCGTCGCAGCGTCGTCGGGTCCCCGGCGTGGAATCCGCAGGCCACGTTGGCGCTGGTGACGCTGGCCAGCACCGCCTCGTCGTCGCCGAGGGTCCAGGGGCCGAAGGACTCCCCCACGTCGCTGTTCAGGTCGATCCTGGTCATGCCAGCTTGCCCAGGCTCGTGATCGAGGAGTAGCCCAGGTAGAGGGTGATCAGCCAGGCCAGCACCCCGACCCCCAGCAGCCAGGCGGGATAACGGTAGCCGCCGAGCAGGTCGCGGCGTCGCCATGCCACCCACAGCACGAGCGTGAACCCGATCGGCAGGATCAGACCGTTGAACGCCCCCGCGAAGATGAGCAGCTTGACCGGAGTCTCGCTGATGCTCAGGAAGATGATGGCGCACACCGCGATGAAGCCGACGGTCAGCAGGTTTCGGATCTTGGCCGAGGTGTCGCGCTTGGTGAGAAAGCTGACCGAGGTGTACGCGGCACCGATCACCGAGGTGAGGCTGGCCGCCCAGATGATCACGCCGAACACCCGTAGCCCCACCTGACCGGCGGCGGCCTCGAACGCGCTCGCCGAGGGGTTGTCCTTGGCGAGGGTGACGCCGCCGGCCACCACCCCGAGGACGGCGAGAAACAGCAGCACGCGCATCACGGCCGTGACCAGGATCCCGATCACCGAGCTACGGGCGATGTCCGCAGCGTGCGCTGGGCCGGTGAGCCCGGAGTCGAGCAGGCGGTGGGCGCCGGCGTAGGTGATGTAACCGCCGACGGTGCCCCCGATGAGCGTGGTGATGACCACCAGGTCGACGGTCTCGGGGGCGACGGTGTTGCGCAGGGCGGAGAGCACCGGTGGATCGGACACGATCGCGACGTAGCCCATGAGCACGATCATCAGCCCGCCCAGCACGATCACGATGCGGTCCAGGGCCACCCCGGCCCTCTTGGACAGGAAGATCCCGATCGCGACCAGGGCGGAGACGGCACCCCCGACCTTGGCGTCGAGCCCGAACATGGCCTCGGTGCCCAGGCCCGTTCCGCCGATGTTGCCGATGTTGAACACCACTCCGCCGAGCACCACCAGCGCTGCCAGCGCCCACCCGAGGCCGGGCAGCACCGAGTTGCCGAGCTCACCGACGCGGCGCCCGGAGACCCCCACCACACGCCAGACGTTCAGCTGGACGGCGACGTCGACCAGGATCGAGGCCAGGATCGCGAAGGCGAAGGCGGCGCCGAGCTTGGCGGTGAAGGTCGTGGTCTGGGTGATGAAGCCGGGGCCGATGGCGCTGGTGGCCATGAGGAACATGGCCCCGAGCACGGCGGAGCGGCTCGCTCTTCCGGGCACCGTGGCTGCGGTGGAGGTGTCGGTGGGGGCGTCGGGCATCGGGGTGCCTCTCCGGTTCGACGGTCGGTGTGACCGCGTTCACAGGCACGGTAGGGATTGTTGAACAATCCTGCAAGGGGGCAATCAACATTCGAACGAGTTGATCGCGTGACCGTGGCCTAGGTTGACCTGGTGGACCCAGCCGCCGACGTGACCGATCCGCTGGACCGGCTGAGGTCTGCCCGGCCCCAGGTGGCGACGACCAGCACGGCGGACCGCGTGGCTGACGTGCTGCGCGGTGAGATCGCCGAGGGGTGGCTGCGTTCGGGGACGCGGCTGCGCGAGCAGCCGCTCTGCACCGCGCTGGCCGTGTCTCGAAACACGGTCCGTGAGGCCCTGAGCCAGCTCGTCGGGGAGCGCGTGCTGGTCCGCGAACCCCACCGCGGGGTCTGCGTCGCGTCTCCGGACGCGGAGACCGTGCGCGACGTCTACCGCGCTCGCCGCGTTCTCGAGCCCGCAGTGCTGCGACAGGTGCGACCGGGCCCCGACGTCGCCGGCGACCTGCGCGCCGCGGTCACCGAGGGCCATCGTGCCGCAGCGGCCGGCGACGGTGACGGCGTCGGCAGCGCAAACCAGCACTTCCACCGGGCGGTGGTCGCGCTGGCCGGTAGCCCCCGCCTCGACCACCAGATGGCGCTGCTGCTCGCGGAGATGCGCCTGGTCTTCCACCGGGTGGGACGACCGCAGGAGTTCCACCTGCCCTACCTCGCCGACAACGAGGCGGTGTGCGCACAGCTGGAAGGCGGTGACCCGGTGGCCGCAGCAGAGCTGCTCGACGACTACCTCGGCCGCGCGGCCGGAGCCCTCCTGTCCGCCTTCGGGGAACAGTAGGGAGCCGAGGCTCAGCCCTCAGCCCGGCAGCTGCGCGTACTGCGACCAGGACCCCGGGTACAGCCTCCCCGTGCCCAGCCCCAGGTGCTCGGCCACCAGCAGGGTGTGGCACGCCGTCACCCCCGAGCCGCAGTAGGCCACCAGGGGCGCGTCCCGGGTGGCCCCGGCCGCGGCGAAGGCAGCCCGCAGCTCGTCGTCGGGACGCAGCGCGCCCTCGGCGTCGACCGTGGCCAGACACGGCACGCTCGCCGCACCCGGAACGTGACCCGGGCGCGGGTCCAGCGGGTGGTCCTGGCCCTCGAAGCGCTCACGGGGACGGGCATCGATCACCACGTTGGCCGGGTCAGCGGCCTCGGTGGGGCCGGCCAGCAGCTCTGTCGGCCACGGGAGCACCGCGGCGCTGGTGCGGGTGCGGGTGCTCGGTTCGTGCACCAGCGCCACGTCGGGCGTGCCGGCCAGGAGTGCGGCCGAGCGCCCGGTGGCCCGCAGCATCCACACCAGCCGCGCGGCGATGACGCCCCGCTCGGAGTCGTGCGCGACCACCTCATCCTCGTCACCGATGCCTGCCCGGGACAGACCCTCGGCGAAGTGCTCGGGGCTGGGCAGCGGGTGCCGCCCGTCGGCGTCAGAGGCCGGCCCGGCCAGCCACGCCTCCAGATCCAGCAGCACCGCGCCCGGCAGGTGCCCGGCGGCGTAGTCCTGCTCGGGACTCGCCTCGGGACGCGCCCGGGCGACGTGCACCACGACGACCCCGTCGTGGTGGGTCGTGAACCAGGTGGGGGTGACGATGGCCGGCAGCATGACCGTGACCCTAGGGAACACCCGCGGCCGTGTCCTGGTCGATCTCCTGGTTGATGTCCTGGCTGATGTCCTGGTCGACCCCCCGCATTCGCTGCGAGATGACCGTGGTGATGCCGTCACCGCGCATGCTCACCCCGTACAGGGCGTCGGCCACCTCCATGGTCGCCTTCTGGTGGGTGATGACGATCAGCTGGCTGCGCTCCCGCAGCTGGGCGAACAGGGTGATGAGCCGCTGCAGGTTGGTGTCGTCCAGGGCGGCCTCGACCTCGTCCATCACGTAGAACGGCGACGGCCGGGCCCGGAAGATGGCCACCAGCATCGCGACGGCGGTCAGCGACTTCTCCCCGCCGGAGAGCAGCGAGAGCCGCTTGACCTTCTTGCCCGGTGGGCGGGCCTCGACCTCGATGCCGGTGGTGAGCATGTTGTCGGGGTCGGTGAGCACCAGGCGCCCCTCACCACCGGGGAACAACGTCTCGAACACGCCGGTGAACTCTGCCGCGACGTCGGTGTACGCGGCGGTGAACACCTCCAGGATGCGGGCGTCGACGTCGGCCACCACGCCGAGCAGGTCACGGCGGGTGTCCTTGACGTCCTGGAGCTGGGTGGCCAGGAACTGGTGGCGCTCCTCCAGCGCGGCGAACTCCTCCAGGGCCAGGGGGTTGACCCGTCCGAGCAGGGCGAGGTCCTTCTCGGCGGCGGCGAGGCGGCGCTGCTGGGCGGCGCGGTCGTAGGGCAGCGGTGCCGGGGCGCTGACCTGCTCGCCGCGCTCGTGGGCCAGCTCGTACTCGGTTAGCTCGGCCGCGCTCGGCGGCAGTGACACGTCCGGGCCGTACTCGGCCACCAGCTCGTCCAGGCCGATGCCCAGCTGCTCGGCGATGGACGTCTCCAGCGCCTCGATCCGCAGTGCGGCCTCGGCGCGGGCCACCTCCTCGCGGTGCACGACGTCGGTGAGCGTGGCCAGCTGTTGGGTCAGCCCACGCACCTGCTCCCTCGACGCAGCGAGCTGCTGCTCGGCGGCGGTGCGGGCGCCCGTCACCAGCTCCCGCTCAGTGCTCGCCCGGGCCAGGAACTCGGCGAGGCGCTGCTGGGCGCGCTGCCCGCCCTCGGACACCGCGACGGCGACCTCGGCCGCACGGGCCCGGCTGCGCTGGGCGGCCTCGGCCCGGGCCCGGGCGTCGCGCTCGGTGCGGGCGCTGCGACGCAGCTGCTCGGCCCGGCCGGTCTGGGCGCGGGCGCGCTCGGTGGCGCTGCGCTGCTCGAGGCGCGCCTCGACCTCAGCGGCCCGGGCCGTGGCCAGCCGTGCCGCGAGCTGGTCGCGGTCGTCGGTGCTGGGCTCGTGCTCGCCCGGCTCGCGCTGGGCCTCGTGCAGGCGCTGTTCCAGCTCGACGAGCTCGGCAGCGTCCGCGGTGCTCCGCGCCTCCAACGTTGCCCGCTGGGCGTCGAGGCGGGCCACCTCCGCGTCGGCGGAGCGGGCGGCGGCGGCCAACGTGCCCAGCTGCTCGGCGACCGCGGCCAGCACGGCGTCCGAGCTGTTCAGCGCGCTCAGCGTGCGTCCCACCGCGTCAGCACGCTCGGCCTGGTCGGCGCGGGCCCCGCTCAGCGCGGCGTCCAGCACCGCCAGCCGTTCCTCGCCGGCGGTGAGCGCCTCGGTCGCGGCGTCGACCGCGGCCTGCACCTCCAGGGTCGACGGGGTCCGGTCCGATCCGCCGGCGGCCCAACCCGATCCGACCAGGTCGCCGTCCATCGTCACCCCCCGCACCCCGGCCGACATGGCCTGCTCCGCGGCGTCGAGGTCCGCCACCACGACCACCCCGGCCAGCAGTGCGTCCATGGCGGGGGTCAGGGCTGGGGGGCCGGTGACCAGATCGCTGACCCAGCGTCCCACTGGTGCGGGGCCCACCGGGGTGGCTGGGCCAGCGGGGCCGCCACCGCCCACCAGCAGCCCGGCCCGGCCGCCGTCCCCGTCCTTCAACGCCCTGAGCGCACCGACGGCCGCCGTTGTCGTCTCGACCACGAGGGCGTCGGCCGCCGACCCGAGCGCGGCCGCCACCGCCACCTCGTACCCACCCTCGACCTGCAGCAGCTGCGCAGCCGCGCCCAGCACCCCAGGGCTGCCGTGGGTGAGCAACCAGGCCGCACCGTCCCGGCGGTGGAGACCGACCCGCAACGCCTCCACCCGGGCGCGGCCGGATGCGACCTCCTGCTCGGCGACCCGCTCAGCCGCAGCGAGCTCCGCCACCCGCCCGGCCGCCGCGTCCTGGGCCGCCAACGCAGATTCGTGGGACTCGTCCAACCCGGTCTCGCCGGCATCGAGCTGGTTCACCTGCTCCTGCACGGACTCCAGCTCCGCCCGGGCCGCCCGACCGCGTTCGTCGGCCTGCGCCAGCCCCGCCGCGAGTCGCTCGATCTCCGCCGACCGGGACTCGGTACGGGTCCGCACGGTGTCGACCTGGCCGGCCAGACGGGCCAGGCCCTCACGACGGTCGGCGACGGCGCGCACCGCCGCCAGGTGCTGCTTGTCGGCGGTGGCCAGGGCCTTCTCCAGCTCTGTCCGCGCGGCCTGCGCGCCGATCAGCTCGGTCTCGGCGGCGCGCACCACGGCCGCCAGCTCGGTCTCGGCCGCGCCGGCCCGCTCCGCCTCGGCGTCGAGCTCGTCGGGATCACGCCCGGGTCGCTCACCTCCGGCGGTGGCGGCGAGGTGACGCGCCCGGTCGGTGGCCACCCGGACGGTGGCGCCGAGGCGCTCGGTGAGCGCCGAGAGCCTGAACCAGGTGTCCTGGGCCTGCTGCGCGGCGGGGATGAGCTCGGCCAGCGCGGCCTCACCCCCGGCCAGCGCCGCCTCGGCCGCGCTGAGCTCTGCGCCCACCCGGGCCTGCTGGTCGCGGGCGGCGGCTTCATCAACCTGCTCCCCGGCCAGCTCTGCGCGGCGGGTGACGAGGTCGTCGGCGGCCAGACGTAGCCGGGAGTCGCGCAGGTCGGCCTGCACGGTCTGCGCGCGGCGCGCAACCTCGGCCTGGCGACCCAGCGGTTTGAGCTGGCGGCGAAGCTCGGCGGTCAGGTCGCCGAGGCGGGCAAGGTTGGCCTGCATCGCGTCGAGCTTGCGCAACGCCTTATCCTTGCGCTTGCGGTGCTTGAGGACCCCCGCGGCCTCCTCGATGAAGCCCCGGCGGTCCTCCGGTGTGGCGTGCAGGATGGCGTCGAGCTGGCCCTGCCCGACGATGACGTGCATCTCCCGGCCGAT
>JBDTDI010000145.1:0-6382 GCA_039923155.1 Mycobacteriaceae bacterium
CGGGCGAGCACGATCGCGCGCACACGGTCGCGATCGAAGTCGGCCACCTGCGCCGGGGTCAGGTCCTCGGCCACGACGATGCCGTCCGCGTCCGCCCCGGTCGTGCTGGCGCCGAGCAGGTGACGCAACACCTGCTCGCCCACGCTGCGGACGTCGGCGGCCCGCTCCCGCTGGTACGAGCTCGGCAGCCGCGCAAACGCGTCGGCCACCGCAGCGGCGGCCTGCTGCCAGGCGCGGGCCACCCCGGTGCCGGCCGCCACCCGCTGTCGGGTGTCGTCGAGCAGCGCCGGGTCGTCGAGCAGCAGCGCGTGGGCGTCGAAGATGGCGGCCTCGCCACCACCCCCGACGGTGCCGGAGACCCGCCGTCGGACCGAGTCGAGATCGCCGCGGGTGGCTTTCACGGCCTCGTCCAGCCGCGCGAGCTGCTCCTCGGCCGAGCCGGGTTCCTGCTCGGGCAGGGTCAGTCGACGGTTCATCAGCTGGAAGGCCGGCCCCAGCGCGAGTCCGGGCGCCGCCGCGACCGGGAAACCCCCGGCGGACTTGTCGGGCGTCGGGATCGAGGGAGCCTCGCTCACCGGGACCGGGACCGGGTCGAGCCCGGGCGCGACGCCCTCGTCGAAGGCGCGGGCCGCGAGCGCGACGATCGCGTCACGGGCCTGCGCCGCCTGGGCTCCGGCAGCGCTCAGCTCGATGACGTCGTCGTGCTCCGCGCCGAGCAGCGTCACCGCCGACAGGCTGGTTGCGGACGCGGAACCTGCTGGTGCGCCCTGCTTGTGCAGCCGGACCTCCGCATCAAACTGGCGTGCCGTCGACACCAGGCGGGCCGCCGGCCGGGCGTGCAGCCCGTGCACGTTGGTGACGACGAACGTCGCGGTGACGGCCGGCACCAGCGTGGGTACGTCCGCCGCGGCGAGGGGTTCGGACGCATCGGGGTCAGCCAGCTGCGCACTCTTCGCGGCCAGCGACGCCGCGGCTTCCGCCGCGACCTCGGCCAGCGTCGCCCCACCGGCGGCGGTGACGCACGCCGCGACCAGGCCCTCCACCAGCGGAGCCGGGCTCACCACCACCCCCGAGTGCACGGGGCTCTCGAGCAGCTCCACGGCCATCTCGGCGCTGAGCACCGCGCTGCCCAGGTCGCAGATCACCAGGACACCGGCCCCGCCGTCGGCCCGTTCGATCGCGCGGCGGACGGCGTCGGCGTCGGTGCCCAGGGCGCCGTCGTCCGACCCGGGCTCGTCCAGCCCCGCCGCCACCTCGACCCGCAGGTCTCCGTCCGGCACCATCTCGGCGGCCAGGTGGCAGGCCGCGCGGGCCAGCGCCCGGCTGTGCGAGACGACGACGATCCCCACCGTCACCGTGGGCTCACGATCGGCTCGTCACCGCTCAGCCGACCGTGCGGGCGGCGGCGGCGATGAGCAGGGCCGAGGACGTCGCGCCGGGGTCGAGGTGGCCCACGCTGCGCTCACCGAGGTAGCTCGCCCGGCCCTTGCGGGCCTGTAGCGGCGCGGTCGCGTCCCGCGCGGTGTCCGCCGCCGCCGTCATCTCGGCGAGCGCGTGGGTCAGCGGCTGCCCGGCAGCCAGGGCGGCGTCGAGGGCGTCCAACGCCGGCAGCCACACGTCGACCATCGTCTTGTCCCCGAGAACCGCCTTGCCCCGCGCGACGATGCCCTCGGCGCCGGCGCGCAGACCCACAGCCAGGGCGGCGGGCGAGATGTCCGCGACGTCACCCACGGCCGCCCCGAGACGCAGGAAGAAGGTGCCGTACAGCGGTCCGCTGGCCCCGCCCACCGTGCTGACCAGCTTCATGCCGACCTTGGTGAACAGGTCCTTGGCCGCGGCGACCGTCTCGTCGGCGGCGATCGGCGCGGCCGCCGCCATCCCGCGGCACATGTTGGCCCCGTGGTCCGCGTCGCCGATCGCGGAGTCCAGCTCGGTCAGGTAAGCCTCGTTCTCGACGACGACGCGAGCGAACTCCTGCAGCCAGGCGCGCAGCTGGGCCAGCGTCACCGAGCTGCCGGACCCGCTCATCTCACATGCCCCAGCGCAGCCCGGGCGTGCTCACCGGCGCGTCCCACAGGCGCAGCGTCTCCTCGTCCGCGCGCAGCAACGTCACCGAGCACCCAGCCATCTCCAGCGAGGTGATGTAGGGCCCGACGAGGGAGCGGGCGATCTCGACGCCGTGCCCGGCGAGGATCAGGGCGACCTCGTGGTACATCAGGTAGAGCTCGATCAGCGGAGTCGCGCCCATTCCGTTGACGAACGCGATCACGGCGTCACCGCGGTTCGGTTCCAGGTCGGTGAGGATCGGCTCCAGCAGCATGGCGGCGACCTCCTTGGCCGGGGCCATCGCCACCCGCCGCCGACCTGGCTCGCCGTGGATGCCGACGCCGATCTCCATCTCGTTCTCGCCGATGTCGAACGTTGGTTTTCCCGCCGCCGGAACCGTGCACGAGGTCAGCGCCATGCCCATGCTCCGACCGGCGTCGTTGACGCGGCGCGCGACGTCGGCGACCTCGGCCAGCCCACGGCCCTGCTCGGCGGCGGCACCGGCGATCTTCTCGAGCAGCACGGTGACCCCGACCCCGCGCCGGCCGGCGGTGAACAGGCTGTCCTCCACGGCGACGTCGTCGTTGGTGACGACGGAGACGACCTCGACGCCGGTCTCGGCGGCGGCCATCTCCGCGGCCATCTCGAAGTTCATCACGTCGCCCGTGTAGTTCTTCACGATGTGCAGCACGCCGGCCCCGGCGTCGACGGCGCTGGTCGCGGCGAGCATCTGGTCGGGCACCGGCGAGGTGAAGATCTCGCCCGCGCAGGCCGCGTCGAGCATGCCCACACCGACGAAACCACCGTGCAGCGGCTCGTGGCCGGAGCCGCCGCCGGAGATCAGGCCCACCTTCCCGCTCCTGGGTGGGCGGCCGCGGTAGACGATCCGGTTCTCGTGGTCCACCCGCAGCTCGGGGTGCGCCGCCGCGAGCCCGAGGAGGGATTCGGCGACGACGTTGGCCGGGTCGTTGATCAGCTTCTTCATCGCTGCTCCTTGGTCGGGCGTTCGCGACGTCGACCGGGTCCCGCTCCGCTCGACGGCTGGGCTTCTGACGCCCCTGAAACCCTACGACCACCGACGGTCGACGGGTAGGGTCAGAATCCCACCCCGCCGACCGGCGCCACCTCGCGAAAGCTCCGTTGTCCGTGAGCGGTTGGGTTCGGCTCGGATTCAGCGCCCAAGGAGCGTGGCTCGTGACCGACACCCACCGGCGCCCCACCGGGCACGTCGTGCTGTCCGCCATCGACGACCGTGCCTACGCCTCGCTGCGCCACCGCCCGGCGCCGCGGGCCGAGCGTTACGAGCTGGGCCGCAACCTCCGACACCAGGTGCCCCGCTCGTCGTTGGGTGGGTGGACCGAGCCGGACGAGGGCCAGCGCGACGTCGTCGCCCAGATCAACGCCTCGCACGAGGGTCGGCTGGCGCAGCTGATCCCGATCCGGGTCGGGCGGATGGCGGCCTCGCCGTACGGGTTCCTGCGCGGCACCGCGGTGGTGATGGCGGGCGACCTCGCCCACCTGCCCGCCACCGGGATCCAGCCGGTGGTCTGCGGCGACGCACACTTCGGCAACTTCGGTTTCTACGCGTCACCCGAGCGCGACCTCGTGCTGGACCTGAACGACTTCGACGAGGCGCACCCGGGCAGCTGGGAGTGGGACCTGCGACGGCTGGTCGCCAGCATCTGGGTCGCCGGCCGGAACAACGGCGCCAGCGAGGAGGTCTGCTCGGCCGCCGTCTCCTCGGCCACCAACGCCTACCGGCAACAGCTTCGCCACCTCGCCCAGCAACCGCTGCTGGACCGCTCCTACCAGCGCCTCGACCTCGACCACCTGCAGGGCACCGCCTCCGACACCGACCTGCTCAGCCAGATCCACCGCGCCGCGCAGCGTGCTCGCGGGCGCACCAGCGACCGCGCGCTGCCCCGCTTCACCGCGGAGCGCGACGGGCAGCGCCGGATCGTCGACCAGCCACCGTTGATCACCCGGCTCGACGACGCGGAGACCGAAGCCGTCGCCGAGGCGTTGGACGAGTACCTGACCACCCTGCCCCCGCACTGGCGCCGCGTCCTGGCCGGCTACACCCTGGTGGACATCGCCCTGAAGGTCGTCGGGGTCGGCAGCGTCGGGCTGCGCGCCTACGTTGCGCTGCTGGAGGGAAGCAGCCCCGACGACGTGGTGTTCCTGCAGCTCAAGCAGGCCCGACGCTCCGTGCTCGCCCACCACGTCCACGGCGAGGCCCCCCTGCACTCCCACCAGGGTCAGCGGGTGGTGGAGTACCAGCAGGCCCTGCAGACCGTGAGCGACCCGCTGCTGGGTTGGGCCACCGTCGGCGAGCACCAGTACTACGTCCGGCAGTTCCGCAACATGAAGGGCACCATCCCGCTCACCGCTCTGCCCGGGTCCGCGATGGCCGACTACGCGGGCATCTGCGGGCAGCTGCTGGCCAAGGGCCACGCTCGAACCAGCGGCGCGTCGATGATCGCCGGCTACCTGGGCGGCTCGGACACCGTGGTCAAGGCCATGTGCCGCTTCGCGCGGCTGTACGCCGACCAGACCGAGCGGGACCACCAACGCCTGGTCGACGCGGTGGCGCGGGGCGCCCTGCCCAGCGAGACCGACACCTGACGCGGGCCGGCGGTGGGGGAGCCCGGCCACCAGGTTCGCCGCGCTGCCGCAGCCGCGCCACGCCCCCGTAGTCGGTCAACAGGACGCCACAGCGCCCGCGCGACCGGGCCTGCGTGAGGCACGTCACCGCTTGAGTTCCTGTTGCTTCGAGTACGCGTGCACACTCAGAACTTCGTGCGGCGCCGCAGCGAACCGCGGCCGAAGGGACCTGATGACCGGCAACGCCACTCACCGCTTCACCAACGCCTCAGTGCTCAGCGTGCGCGCCATCGACGCACCGCACGTGGTCACCTCCGCGGAGATCGACGAACGCCTGGCGGCCACCTACGCGCGGGTGGGGCTGCGGCCGGGAATGATGCAGCGCCTGGCCGGGATCGCCGAGCGTCGGTGGTGGCCGGTGGGCACCACCTTCGCCGACGGTGCCGCGATGGCCGGGGCCAAGGCTCTGGCCGAGTCCGGCGTCGACCCCAAGCGGATCGGGCTGATGATCAACACCTCCGTCAGCCGAGCGCACCTGGAGCCCTCCACCGCCGTCGGAATTCACCACGCGCTGGGCCTGCCCTCGAGCTGCGCCAACTTCGACGTCAGCAACGCCTGCCTCGGCTTCGTCAACGGCATGCAGCTGGCCGCAGCGATGATCGACAGCGGCCAGATCGAGTACGCGCTGGTGGTCGACGGGGAGGACGCCCGCGGGATCCAGGAGGCCACGATCGACCGGCTGAACCAGGGGACCTCCGACGCCAAGCACGTGTTCGCGCAGTTCGCGTCGATGACGTTGGGCTCCGGCGCCGCAGCCATGGTGCTGGGCCGCACCGACACGCACCCCGAGGGGCACCGCTACCTGGGCGGGGTGACCCGCGCGGGCACCGAGCACCACGAGCTCTGCGTCGGCGACATGGACGACATGCGCACCGACAGCGCGGGTCTGATGACCGCGGGACTGGCGCTGAGCGGGGCGATGTGGGCCGACTCGGCGCAGGAGTGGGACTGGGCCAACGGGCTTGACCGCTACATCATCCACCAGGTCTCGGTGGTGCACACCCGGGAGATCAGCAAGACCCTGGGCCTGGACGAGTCCAAGGTGCCGCTCACCTTCCCCACCCGGGGCAACATCGGACCGGCGTCGATCCCGTTCACCCTCGCCGGGGAGGTCGACACCCTGCGCGACGGTGACCGGGTGATGCTCGCGGGCATCGGTTCCGGCCTCAACGCGTCGCTGTCCGAGATCGTCTGGTGATCAGCTACACCGCTGCCCCCGCCGACCTCCCCCCCGCTGGACTGCCCGGTCTGGATCCCGCGTGGTCGCGCCTGGTCCCGGTGACCGACGCCGACGGGGTGCGGCGCACCTTCCACGTGCTGGACAACGCCGAGCCCGAACCGGTGGGCACCCTGCTGTGCGTGCACGGCAACCCCACCTGGAGCTACCTGTGGCGCAGGCTGCTGGCCGCACCGCCGCCCCGGTGGCGGGTCGTCGCCCCGGACCACCTGGGTATGGGCCACAGCGAGCGCCTGGACTCCGCCCGCACCCTGGCCCAGCGCGTCGACGACCTCGCCCGCCTGACCGAGGAGCTCCACATCACCGGGCCGGTCGTCACCGTCGCGCACGACTGGGGCGGAATCCTGTCGCTGGGCTGGGCCGCCCGCCACCGCGAGCAGCTGCGGGCGGTGGTGCTGACCAACACCGCGCTCAGCCAGCCGCCACCGGGCCGCG
>JBDTDI010000146.1:0-18824 GCA_039923155.1 Mycobacteriaceae bacterium
GAGGAGCTCGGCGGCGGTGGGCAGCCCTACGAGGTGTACCTACAGGTGCTCGAGGAGCTCGGTGCACGATGGGCGGCGGTCGCCGTGGCCACGAGCGTGCACGGTCTGAGCTGCTTCCCGCTGGCGACCTTCGGCCGCCCCGAGCAGCAGCAGCGCTGGCTGCCGGACATGCTGGGTGGGCAGCTGCTGGGCGCCTACTCGCTGTCCGAACCACAGGCCGGATCCGACGCGGCGGCGCTGACCTGCAAGGCGGTGGCCGTGGACGGCGGGTACCGCGTGAACGGCACCAAGGCGTGGATCACCAACGGGGGCACGGCCGACTTCTACTCCACGTTCCTGCGTACCGGTGAGGGATCGAAGGGCGTGTCGTGCTTCCTGGTGCCCCGCGAGCTGGCCGGTCTGAGCTTCGGCCGCCCCGAGGAGAAGATGGGGCTCTCGGCGATTCCCACGGCCAGCGCGCAGTACGACGACGCCGTCCTGGACGCCGATCGCCTCATCGGGGACGAGGGACAAGGACTCCCGATCGCGTTCGCCGCCCTGGACTCCGGGCGCCTGGGCATCGCCGCGGTCGCGGTGGGCCTCGCCCAGGGGGCGCTGGACGACGCGGTGGCCTACGCGAAGCAGCGCCGCACCTTCGGTCGCAAGATCATCGACCACCAGGGCCTGGGCTTCCTGCTCGCCGACATGGCCGCTGCGGTGGACTCCGCCCGCGCCACCTACCTCGACGCCGCCCGCCGTCGCGACGCCGACCGGCCCTACGGCCGGCAGGCCTCCGTCGCCAAGCTGGTGGCCACCGACGCGGCCATGAAGGTCACCACCGACGCCGTGCAGGTGCTCGGCGGCTACGGCTACACCAAGGACTTCCCCCTGGAGCGCTACATGCGCGAGGCCAAGATCATGCAGATCTTCGAGGGCACCAACCAGATCCAGCGCCTGGTCATCGCCCGCCAGCTCGCCACCGCCTGACCCCGCAAGTAGCCCCCTTCTCGTACGCCTCGCAGCGCTTAGGCGAGCAAGGAGGGTGCTACTTGCGGGAGGAGAGGGTCAGCTGAAGCCGGCGGGCTCGCGCGAGGTGTAGGGCGCCTGCAGCGACGCAACCTCGTCGTCGGTGAGCTGCACCTGCAGCGAGGCCACGGCGTCGGTGAGGTGCTGTGGCTTGGTCGCCCCGACGATGGGGGCCACGACACCGAGCACCTGCGACACCCAGGCCAGCGCCACCTGGGCCATCGGCACCCCGCGCCCGTCGGCGACCTGGGCCACCCGCTCGACGATGGCCGCACCGGCCTCGTCGTAGAGGGTCTCGCCGAAGCCGTCGGAGCCGGATCGGTTGGTGTCGGTGCCCCACGGTCGGGCCAGACGGCCCCGGGCCAGCGGGCTCCACGGGATGACCCCGACGCCGGAGTCCCGGCACAGCGGCAGCATCTCCCGCTCCTCCTCGCGCTGCAGCAGGTTCAGGTGGTCCTGCATGCCGACGAAGCGGGTCCAGCCGCCGCGATCAGCCGCCGCCTGCAGCTTCGCCAGCTGCCACGCCCACATCGACGACGCCCCGAGGTAGCGCACCTTGCCCGCCTGCACCACGTCGTGCAACGCCTGCATGGTCTCCTCGACCGGGGTCACCGGGTCGAAGCGGTGGATCTGGTAGAGGTCCACGTAGTCGGTGCCCAGACGCCGCAGGCTTGCGTCGATCTCGGTCATGATCGCCACCCGCGACAGCCCCGCCCCGTTCGGACCGTCGTGCATCCGCCCGTGCACCTTGGTGGCCAGCACGATCTCCTCGCGCCGCGCGAAGTCCTTCAGGGCGCGACCGACGATCTCCTCGCTGGATCCGGCCGAGTAGACGTTGGCGGTGTCGAAGAAGGTGATCCCCAGCTCGAGGGCCTGCCGGATGAACGGCCGCGACGTCTCCTCGTCCAGGCTCCACGGGTGCGCCCCTCGCGCTGGGTCGCCGAAGCTCATGCACCCCAGACAGATTCGTGACACCTGAAGACCACTGCTGCCCAACCGGACCTGCTCCACGCTGCTCCTCCTCGGTCGTGGGTGCGGGCTTGTCGCACCGCTCCCCTACTACGCTCCTCCGATCGGCAAGCAGCACCCTTCTCGTCCGCGCCACGACGCTCTTGCGTACGTGAGGGGTGCTTCTTGCGCAAGGAACGAGGACTACGCGCCGTCCTCGGCGGTAGCCGGCCCATCGGCGTCGACGACCCCGTCCTCGTCGGCCTCGAGCCCGGTGAGGTGCGGATCCACCAGCACGTCCTGACCGGTTTCCTCGGGGTGCACGACGACGGTGTCGCGACCCTCGAGCGCGGCGTCGACGGTCTCGTCGATGGTGAGGGGGTGCTGGGGCCACCGGGCGTGGGCGGCCGCGCGGACGTCCTCGGGGTTCTGGTGGTGGGCGTCGAGCCGCAGGCGCACCTCCTCGGCGACGGCACGGGCGTCGGTGATGGCGCTTGCGTCCTCGGGCTCGGTCATGAGCTCACCCTAGGTGAGCGGATGGGCGGGCAGGCCGCGATCACCCGAGCAGCTGCAACAGGGCCGCCGGCGCATCGGCCGCGCCCGACAGCGGCGCCCACCGTGCCCCGCTGCGCTCGGCCAGCGCCTGCGCGGCCGAGGCATCGTCGGCCGGGGCCAGCACCACCAGCTCGGGCAGCTGCGCCGCCACTCGGGCGGCCTCGGCGTCCGCAGCCTCGTCGTCGCCACGGCAGTCCGAGAGCAGCACCACCACCCGTCGCGCGGCCCGGCTGCGCTCCAGCTGCTCCGACGCGGCGCGAAGGGCATCGGGCAGGGCAGTGGTGCCGTGCCCGCGCAGGCTGAGCACGGCGTCGACGACGCCGGCCGCCGGCCGGGTGGAGTCCATCCCGCGCAGCACCTGCACGTCGGCGGCGAAGCTCAGCACCGCGTGCTCGCCGGGTGCGCGCCACGCGCAGGCCGCCGCGGCGAGCGCGGCCGCGGCCAGGCGCAGTCCTCCCATGGAGCCGGAGCGGTCGACCACCAGGCACAGGGCGAGCTCCGGACGGGCCCAGTCCCGGGCCCGCAGCTCTTCCAGGTCGGGTCCACGGCGGGTCGCGCGGGCGCTGACCACCTCCTCCAGCGAGGCGTCCACGTCCAGCTCGCCGCCCTGCTCGGCGGGAACCTGGCGCAGCCGTCCCACCCCGCGGCGTCGCGGCAGACCCCGGCGGGAGAGGTCGAGCACCACCCGGGCGGCGAGCTGTCGCGCCGCCGCCCTCAGCTTCTCGTCCGTCGCCCCGGCCATGGCCACCAGCAGCTCCAGAGCACCGTCGGGGTCTGCGCCCAGCTCCTCGTCGAAGGCGTCGGTGTCGAGCTCACCGACCTCGGGTGAGACGGCGGCGAAACGCGGGTTGCGGGCCAGCTCCGCGCGCGGGGTGGTGCGCTGCTGCGGCCCGCGCCTGCGGTCCGGGGGTGGCTCGGTGTCTTCGCCCGCGGGTGGCGGGCTCAGGCTCCCCCCGACGCACCACCGTCCTCCTGCCCCTCGGAACCGGATTCAGGGTCGGTGGGTTCGACACCGAACACACCCTCGTAGAGCTCGCGAACCACCTCCTCGGGGCTGCGCCGGCACGACTCGTGCAGCCGGACCCGGCCCGACAGCGCGACCAGGGCAGCGTCGAGGCCGGTCCGCCAGTGCTGCACGTCGGTGTTGCGGCGGGGGGCCAGCGCGCCGACGAGACGGACCAGGTCAATCGCGCCGCGCACCGAGGAGCCCACCCGGATGTCGGGGTGCGAGCGGGAGCTGCGGATCAGCTGCACCACCTGCGCCCGCCACGCTGCGGGCACCTCCTGCGCCTGCTGGGCGACGATGGCCGCCTCGTCGTCCGCGCTCTGGTAGCCCATGGTGATGCGGCACACGCGGTCGTAGACCGCCGCGGAGATGCGGGCGGTTCCCACCGCGTCGAAGGGGTTCATGGCCGCGACCAGGCGGAACCCCGGCTCGGCCACGACGCGTCCCAGCCGGGGCACGTGCAGCTCCGCCTCGCTCATCACCGTGATGAGCACGTTCAGGGTCTCCTCGGGGACCCGGTTCACCTCCTCCACGTAGAGCAGCGCACCCGCTCGCAGCGCCTGCACCAGCGGGCCGTCGACGAACGTCGCTGCGTTGTACCCGGCCTCGAGCAGCTGGGCGGGGTCGAAGTGACCGACCAGCCGGGCCGGGGTGAGCTCGGCGTTGCCCTCGACGAAGACGAAGGGCACCTCGTCGTCGGCGGCCACCGAGCGCAGCAGGGTCGTCTTGCCGGTGCCGGGCGGGCCCTCGAGTATCACGTGCGCACCCGCGTCGAGGGCGGCGACCAACAGCTCCACCTCCCGCTCGCGACCGAGAACGCGGGGACGGGTGGGCCGGGGCGAGGTGGGGGATCTCACCCCTGCAGTCTCACCTACCCCGGCCCGTCGCACTCGTCCGGGCGTCTCAGACGGGATCGTGGACCAGCACGCCGCGGACGTTCTTGCCCGCCAGCAGGTCGTCGTAGCCCTCGTTGACCTGGTCCAGGGTGTAGGTGCGGGTGATGATCTCGTCGAGCTTGAGGTCCCCGGACTGGTAGAGCCCCAGGATCTTCGGGATGTCGGTGGTGGGGTTGCAGTCGCCGAACAGGCTGCCCTTCACGGTCTTCTTGAACAGGGTCATGATCGAGCCCGGGAGCTTCACGTTCTGCACCGAGAGCTTGTTCAGCCCCGTGAGCACGATGGTCCCCCCCTTGCCGGTGGCGTTGAAGGAGTCGGTCACGATCTCCTCGGTCACGATTCCCGCGGTGATGATGGTCTTGTCGGCACCGTTGCCGTTCGTCATCGACTGGGCCAGCTCCATGGCCTCGGCGGCGGTGGCCACCGCGTGCGTGGCGCCGAGCTCCATCGCCTTCTCACGCTTGTTCTCCAGCGGGTCGACGGCGATGAGGTTCTTGGCCCCGGCGAAGCGGGCGCCCTGCACGGCGTTGATGCCGATTCCCCCGACGCCGACCACGATGACCGTCTCCCCCGGCTTGACGGCCGCGGCGTTCACCGCCGACCCCCATCCGGTGGGCACGCCACAGCCGACGAGCACGGCCTTGTCCAGCGGCATGTCGTCGTCGACCTTCACCACCGAGTTCTGGTGGATGGTGGAGTACTGGCTGAAGGTGCCGAGCATGCACATGGCCCCGTAGTTCTTCTCGGGACCGGGTCCGGTGAACGGGAAGCGCTCGCCCGGCAGGTAGCCCTCGAGGATGGTCGCGCCCATGTCGCAGATGGCCTGCTGACCGGTGGCGCACCAGCGGCAGACCCCGCAGTTGGGGATGAACGAGCACACGACGTGGTCACCGGCCTTGACCCGGGTCACCCCGGGACCAACCTCCTCGATGATCCCGGCGCCCTCGTGGCCGAGCACCATGGGCAGCCGCGCCTCCAGGTCGCCGTGGGAGATGTGCACGTCGGAGTGGCAGAGCCCGGCGTGGGTGTAGCGGATGAGGACCTCGCCCTCGCGGGGCCCGTCCAGGTCAAGCTCGACCAGCTCGATCGGCTTGCCCGTCTCGTACACCACTGCGGCCTTCGTCTTCACGGCGTCCTCCTGGGCTGGCTGCGGCGGGTCACCTCGTCGTGACCTGCTCCTCCCGCACTCTGGCACCGGCCGGCGAGGACGTCCATGATCGTTGAAAGTCCGACGAGACCCTCCCCTTCGGCCAGTCAATCCTGATGGATTTACTTGATTGAATCAAGGTTCACTGATTGACTCGTCGGGGTGACGACCGGTGCCGCAGTGTTCGTCCTGACCGTCGACCAGCGGCGCAGCCGTCGCGACGCCGACCGGGTGCCCGAGCTGCTCGCACTGCTCGCGTCGACACCGGTGGTGCGGGGCTTCGAGCGGACGGCCGGCGACGAGGTGCAGGGGGTTCTTGATGACCCGGGAGCGGTCGTGAACACCGTGCTGGCCCTCGTGCGGAGCGCCTGCTGGTCCATCGGCGTCGGGGTGGGCACCGTGGCGCAACCCCTGCCTGCCAGCACCCGCGCGGGCCGGGGCCCCGCCTTCGAACGGGCCAGGGACGCGGTGGAGGCGGCCAAGACCAGCCCCAGCCACGTCAGCGTCGTCGGAGCGGAGCCGGTCAGCGCGCAGCACGCCGGCGCGGTGCTGGACCTGCTGGCCCTGGTCGTCGCGCGGCGCAGCGACGAGGGCTGGGCGGCGGTGGAGCTCGTCCGGGTCGGCGCCACCCAGACTGCGGCCGCCGCCGCCCTGGGCATCACCAAGCAGGCGGTGTCGCAACGACTGCGCGCCACCGCCTGGGGCATCGAGGTGGCCGGACGGAGCACGGCATCGGCCCTGCTGGCCCGAGCCGCCGACGGGACCGCCCGGTGAGTGCCGTCGCACTGGTCCTGCTGGCGGTGGTGGGGTTGGCGCCGAGCGTGCGCACCGTGCTGGTGGCACGCACCGCGGCCGGGCGGATCCGGCTGTGGGCCCCGGTGCACGCCTGGGGCCTGCCCACGCTGCAGGTGCTCGGCCTCGCGTGCGCCGGGTGGGCGGCGGCGGTCGCGTCGCCTGTTTCGACGTCGGGGGGCTCGGTCGCCACGGGGCTGGCCCAGGTGCTGGCGGTCCTGGCCGCCGCCGGGGGGGCGAGCCCGGTTGTGCAGGCGGTGTTCCGGGTGGCGCGACGGACCGGCAACCCACCGAACCCTCCCGCCCAGGAGCTGCTGCACGGGGGTGCGGTGATCGGGGTGCTGGAGCGGGCCGCGGTCACCGCGACCCTGCTCGCCGGCTTCGGGGCCGGGCTGGCCGTGGTGCTCGCGGTCAAGGGCCTGGCCCGCTACCCCGAGCTGCGCGACGCCCGGGCCGGGGAGCAGTTCATCATCGGCACCTTCGCCAGCGTGCTGTGGGCGGTCGGCTGCTGGGCCACCACCCAGGCCCTGCTCTCCTGAGCGGGGTGCCATGATCGGGTGATGGACCTGCTGCGCACGCCCGAGGACCGCTTCGCCGACCTGGCTGGTTTCCGGCACACCCCGCACCGGGCGCTGGTGACCGCCGGCGACGGCGCGGCCGCGGAGATGGCGTGGGTGCAGGCCGGTCCCGAGGACGGACCGGTGGTGCTGCTGCTGCACGGTGAACCCACCTGGGGCTACCTCTACCGCACGATGATCGACGTGCTCGCCGAGGGCGGGTGCCGGGTGGTGGTGCCCGACCTCATCGGCTTCGGACGCTCGGAGAAGCCCACCGACGCCGCCGAGCACTCCTACGCCCGTCACGTCGGCTGGGTCCGTTCGCTGCTGGTCGACGTCCTCGACCTGCACGAGGTGACCCTGTTCGGCCAGGACTGGGGCGGGCTGATCGGGCTGCGGCTGGTGGCGGAGAACCCCGAACGCTTCGCCCGCGTGGTCGCCTCCAACACCGGCCTGACCACCGGCGACCACGACATGCCCGAGGTGTGGTGGGAGTTTCGCCGGGCGGTGGAGAAGGCTCCCGTCCTGGACGTGGGGCGCCTGGTCGCCAGCGGGTGCGTGCGTGGGCTCTCCGACGCCGACCGGGCCGCCTACGACGCCCCGTTCCCCGACGAGACCTACAAGGCGGGACCGCGCGCCATGCCCGGCCTGGTTCCC
Source organism: Mycobacteriaceae bacterium (assembly GCA_039923155.1). Classification (GTDB taxonomy): domain Bacteria; phylum Actinomycetota; class Actinomycetes; order Mycobacteriales; family Mycobacteriaceae; genus Rhodococcus_D. The sequence goes on from JBDTDI010000146.1 coordinate 7,564, forward strand.
ACCCGCCCCGACGACCCGGCCACCGAGGCCAACCGGGCGGCCTGGACCACGCTGAGCACGCTGACCCTGCCGTTCCTGTGCGCGTTCGCCGACTCCGACCCGATCACCGCCGCGATGGGCCCGATCCTGGCCCGCAGCATGGCCGGTGCGGCCGGGCTCACCCACCCGACGATCGCCAACGCCGGACACTTCGTGCAGGAGGACGCCGGCGAGGACGTCGCCCGGGTGGTGCTGGACTTCGTGCGGGCAGGAAGCTAGCCGACCGGGTCGGACTCGCGCAGCGCTGTCCGCTCGGCCTCGACGTCGTAGTCCGGTGGCGGGAACTGCGGGTCGATGGCCTGCAGCGTCTCGTGCACCATGGCGGCCACGACCCAGCGGGCGTACCACTTGCGGTCGCCGGGGACCACGTGCCAGGGCGCTTCATCGCTGGCGCACCGGGTGAGCACGTCGTCGTAGGTGCGCTGGTAGGCGCCCCACCGGCTGCGCGCCTCCCGGTCGTCGGGGGTGTACTTCCACTGCTTGTCGGGGTCGCCGAGGCGGCTGGTCAGCCGCTCGAGCTGTTCTTCGGGTGAGATGTGCAGGAACACCTTGACCAGGTGGAACCCCTCGTCCACCAGCTCGGCCTCGAAGGTGTTGATCGCCTCGATCCGACGTTCCAGCTCGGGTGGTTCGGCCAGGGCCTCGACCCGGGCGATGACGACGTCCTCGTAGTGCGAGCGGTCGAAGAACCCGATGACCCCGGGACCTGGCAGTGCGGCCCGCACCCGCCAGAGGAAGTCGTGCGAGAGCTCCTCGGCGGTGGGCGCGCCGAAGGTGGCCAGGCGCATCCCCTGGGGTTCCAGCAGCCCACCGACGTGACGGACGAGACCGCCCTTGCCGGAGGTGTCCATCCCCTGCAGCACCACCAGCACCCGTGCGTCACTGCCGAGCTTGCCCTGCGCCCACAGCGCCTGCTGCAGGTCGTCGAGGGGGTCACCGAGCTCGGTCAGGGCGTCCTTGCCGTCGGACTTGTGCTGCGGACCGACGGGAGTGTTCCGGGTGTCGGTGGACTTCAGGTGCACGGCTCGGCCCACCGGCAGCCGGAAGTGCGCACCCACCTCCGTCTCGGCGCTCACGAGGTGGGCCCGGCGGAGGCCGTGGTCGCGGTGTCGGGCTTCGGGGTGACCCCGAGGGCGCTGCACACCGCGTCGGCGTCGTCGAGGGCCTTTCCCAGCCGCGACGGGTCGACCTTGACGGGGGTGCTCACCGGGTCGGCCCCCTTGGGCAGCGCCGCGGAGAACTGCTGGGACAGCTCGTCCAGCGCAGCGACGACACCGGCGAACGCCGCGCTCAGCTGCGGGTCCGACGGCGGGGCCAACGCCGCCACCGTGTTGCGGAAGCTGATGGTCACCAGGGCCACCGCCGGACCGAGGACCGGCTTGGTGGAGGCCGAGAGCACCACCTGTCGGGGGTTGCCGGTGGCGGCGGCGTAGGTCTCGCAGGCGGCCTTCGCCGGGTCGGGGCTCGCGGTCGTGGTGGCGGGGGCGGTGACGCTCGCCGAGCTGGGCGGGGGGGTCGTTGCCGGGTCTGCGCTGCCGCCCCCGCCGCTGCTGCACCCGGCCAGCAGCGCCAGCACGCCGGCGGTGACGGCGATCGTCCGGACAGGTCGACGCACGAGGGTTCCTCTCATCATCCGGTCGGAACAGCACTGACCAGGGTGCCATGCGCGGCAACTGTCTAACGACTCACCGCCGTGGGCCGCCGAGACGCAACGTTCTTGCGCTGGATGGAGCCGAAAACGGCTGATTGAACCACCCGGCGGCGTCTAGCCTGGTCCTATGACCACCACCACCAGCCTGTCGGCCGACCTCATCGCCCGGGACGAGCGGTGGAGCGCGCACAACTACCACCCGCTGCCCGTCGTGATCGCGCAGGCGGAGGGCGCCTGGGTGACCGACGTGGAGGGGCGCCGCTACCTCGACTTCCTGGCCGGGTACTCAGCGCTGAACTTCGGTCACCGCCACCCGGCGCTCGTCGCCGCCGCCAAGGACCAGCTGGACCGGGTGACGCTGACGTCGAGGGCGTTCCACCACGACCAGCTCGGGGCGTTCTGCGCCGAGCTCGCGGAGCTGACCTCCACCGAGATGGTGCTGCCCATGAACTCCGGCGCCGAGGCCGTCGAGTCGGCGGTCAAGGTCGCCCGCAAGTGGGCCCACAAGGTCAAGGGGGTGCCGGACGGCACCGCCGAGATCATCGTGATGGGCAACAACTTCCACGGTCGCACCACCACGGTGGTGAGCTTCTCCACCGATCCCGAGGCGCGGGCCGACTTCGGTCCGTTCACTCCCGGGTTCGTGACCGTGCCCTACGGGACCGACGACCCGCAGGCCCACGCCCTGGAGGCGGCCATCACCCCCCGCACGGCCGCCGTGCTGCTGGAGCCCGTGCAGGGCGAGGCCGGGGTCGTGGTGCCGCCTGCCGCGTGGCTGCGGCGGGTGCGCGAGCTGTGCACCGCCCACGGCGTGCTGCTGATCGCCGACGAGATCCAGTCCGGCCTTGCTCGCACCGGTGACCTGCTGGCGCTGGACGCGGCCGGGGTCCGGGCCGACCTGTACACCCTCGGCAAGGCCCTGGGCGGCGGCATCGTCCCGGTGTCGGCCGTCGTCGGGCGGGCTGACGTGCTCGGGGTGCTCCGCCCCGGTGAGCACGGCTCCACCTTCGGGGGCAACCCCCTGGCCTGCGCGGTCGGTCGGGCCGTGGTGGGACTGCTGCGCACCGGTGAGTTCCAGGCCCGCAGCACCGAGCTCGGTGCCCACCTGCACGCTCGCCTGGACGAGCTGGTGGGGCGCGGGGTACGGGAGGTTCGTGGGCGCGGGCTGTGGGCCGGGGTGGACCTGGACGGCGTGGGCGGTCGCGCCGCCAGTGAGGCGCTGATGGCCCGCGGCGTGCTCTGCAAGGAGACCCACGGGACCACGCTGCGGATGGCTCCCCCGCTGGTGATCACCCGCACCGAGCTGGACACCGCGGTGGACGCCCTGGCCGACGTGCTGGTGGCCTAGACCCGACTCAGCGGGCCCGGACCACCCTGGACTCGTCCCACACGGGCTCGTCGCCGGCCACGACCGTTCCGTCCGCACGGAAGACGAGGAAGCGGTCGAAGCTCTGCGCGAACCACCGGTCGTGGGTCACCGCGAGCACGGTGCCGTTGAAGGACGACAACGCCGTCTGCAGGGCCTCGGCCGAGACCAGGTCGAGGTTGTCGGTGGGCTCGTCGAGCAGCAGCAGCGTGGCCCCACCCAGCTCCAGCAGCAGCACCTGCAGCCGGGCCTGCTGGCCTCCGGAGAGGGTCTCGAAGCTCTGCTCGGCCTGCGGCACCAGCCCGTAGCGGTCCAGGGCCGAGGACGCCGCCGAGCGGCCCATCCCCGCCCGGCGCCCCTCGCCGTTCCAGAGCACGTCGAGCAGGGTGCGTCCCACCAGCTCGGGGTGCGCGTGGGTCTGGGCGAACATCCCCGGCACCACCCGGGCACCCAGCCGGGCGATGCCGGTGTGGGCCACGGTGGGCACCGCGTCGAGCTCCCCGTCGTGGGGCAACCCGGCCAGCAGCCGCAGGAAGTGGCTCTTGCCGGAGCCGTTGGAGCCGAGCACGGCCACCCGGTCGCCGAAGAACACCTCGGTGCTGAACGGGTGCATCAGCCCGGTCAGCTCGAGGTCCTCGCACGTCACCGCCCGCAGCGCCGTCCGTCCACCCGTCAGCCGGGGGGCCAGGGTCTGCGTGCGAGGGAGCTCGGCGGGTGGGCCCACCGCCTCGAACTTTGCGAACCGGGTCTGCATGGCGTGGTAGCGGCTGGCCATGTCCGGGCTGCTCGCGGCCTGCTGGCGCAGGGTCAGCACCAGCTGCCGCAACCGCTCGTGCTCCTCCGACCACCGTCGACGCAGCTGGGCGACCTTCTCCCAGCGAGCCTGCCGCGCCTCGGGCCAGGTGCCGAAGCGGCCGGCGTGGGTCCAGGCGGTGCCCGCCTCGACGGTGACCACGGCGGTGGCCGCGGCCGCGAGCAGGGCGCGGTCGTGGCTGATCAGCAGGATCGCCTTGGTGCTGGCCGCCAGCTGGGCCTCCAGCCACCGCTTGCCGGGCACGTCCAGGTAGTTGTCGGGCTCGTCGAGCAGCAGCACCTGCGCGGGCCCCCGCAGCAACGCCTCCAGGGCCAGTCGCTTCTGCTCCCCGCCGGAGAGGGTGTCCAAGTCCCGGAATCGGGCCCTGTCGAACGTCACCCCCAGCGCGGCGGTGCACACCACGTCCCAGGCGACCTCGGCCTCGTAGCCGCCGGCCTCCGCCCAGTCCGCGAGCGCGGTGGCGTAGCGCAGCTGGGTGGGTTCGTCGTCGGTCTCCATCATCGCCAGCTCGGCGGCGGCGAGCGCGGCCGCCGCAGCCTGCACGGCGGGTGCGCTGACGTCCAGCAGCAGGTCGGACACGGTGCGCCCGTCGGCGGCCGAGCCGACCAGCTGCGGCATGGCGGCGAGCCCGCCCACCACCCGCACCGAGCCTGCGGTCGGGGTCAGCTCCCCGGCCAGGGTGCGCAGCAACGTGGACTTGCCCACCCCGTTCTCCCCCACGAGCGCGACCACCGCACCGTCGGCAACCTTCAGCGACACCTCGCGGTAGAGCTCGCGTCCGTCGGGCAGCACGTGCGCCAGGCCTCCGGCCTCCAGAAATCCCACGTCACCATGGTCCAGGCCGGGTCAAGCCGGTTCCCGCTCAGGTCACCGCACCGGCCATCCGGGACAGCGCCACCAGCCGCGACGTCGCCCGCAGGTACTTCTTGCGGTACCCCCCGGCGAGCATCTCCGCGGTGAACAGCTCGTCCAGCGGCCGCCCGGACACCAGCACCGGAATGTTGTTGTCGTACAGGCGGTCGGAGAGCACCACCAGCCTCAGCGCCACGCTCTGGTCTGCGGCTGGGTGCACGCCGGCCAGGTGCACGGCGGTCACCCCGCGGACCATCGCGCCGAAGCGGGAGGGGTGCAGCGTGGCCAGGTGCGCGCACAGGGCGTCGAAGTCGTCGAGCGTGGCGCCGTCGGTGGCGCCGGCGTGCGACTCGAGCTCGGCGTCGCTGACCGGTACCGGCGCGTCGGGCAGTCCCCGGTGGCGGTAGTCGGGCCCGTCCACCCGGACCACCTCGAAGCGGGCCGAGAGCGCCTGGATCTCGCGCAGGAAGTCCTCAGCCGCGAAACGACCCTCACCCAGCTTGCCGGGCAACGTGTTCGACGTGGCGGCCACGTTCACCCCGGCGTCCATCAGCTCGGAGAGCAGACGGCTGATCACGGTCGTGTCACCGGGGTCGTCCAGCTCGAACTCGTCGATGCACAGCAGCCGGTGGGCCGAGAGACGCTCGATCGCGGTGCGATAACCGAGAGCCCCGACCAGGTTGGTCAGCTCCACGAAGGTGCCGTAGGAGCGGGGTTCGCCGACCTCGTGCCACAGCGAGGCCAGCAGGTGGGTCTTGCCCACCCCGAAGCCGCCGTCGAAGTACAGCCCGGCGCCGGCCGGGCGGGGCTTGCGCCGACCGAACAGGCCGGTGGGTGGGTCCGCCGAAGCACGGACCCGGTCGCGGAACTCCTCACCGGCGGCGACGGCCGCGGCCTGGGTGGGCTCGTCGGGGTCGGGGCGGTAGGTGGAGAAGCCCACGTCGTCGAACATCGACGGCGGCACCAGCTGGGCGACGATCTCGTCGGGCGTGAGCTTGGGACTGCGATCGACGAGACGGTCCGGGAATCGGTCGGGCATGCGGGTGACGGTAGTGACGTGCAAGGGTGCTTGCCGTGCTGCAGCTGGGACGTGAGAGCAATCCGACAGAGCTCACCGACGACGACCTGCGTCGTCTCTACGCCTACCCCGACACCGGTGACGGCTCGTGCGTGCGGGTCGGCTTCGTGGCCAGCCTGGACGGTGCGGTCAGCATCTCGGGTACGTCGGAGGGTCTGTCCTCCCCCGGTGACAAGCAGGTGTTCGGGCTGTTGCGGGAGCTGTGCGACGTGGTGGTGGTGGGGGCGGGCACCGTCCGCGAGGAGGACTACCGGGGCGTGCGGACCTCGGAGCGTCGCCGGGCCGCGCGGCAGGGGCGCGGCCAGTCCGACGTGCCTCCGGTGGCGGTGGTGACCGCGCGGGCCCGCCTGGACCCGACGTCCCGGCTGTTCACCGACACCGTGGTTGCGCCGATCGTGCTCACCACCGAGGACGCCGACCCGGGGCGCACGGCCCGTCTGGCCGACGCTGGGGCGGAGGTTCTGGTCGTGGGTGAGGACCGCGTCGATCCGGTACAGGCCCTGGCCGCGCTGGCCCGGCGTGGGCTGCGCCGGGTGCTGTGCGAGGGCGGCCCGGGACTGTTCGGCGACCTGGCGGCCGCCGACCTGGTGGACGAGGTGTGCCTGACCACCGCGGGGCTGCTGGTCGCCGGCGGGGCCGGGCGCATCGCCCGATCACCGGTGCCCGTCGGCGTCCGGATGCGGGCCGCGCACGTGCTGGTCGACGCCGACGGTTCACTGCTCACCCGGTGGGTGCGCTGCTAGTCCGATGACCAGCGGAGGACCCGCCCGGCGGGCTACCGTGGTGGACGTGTCCCCACGCCTGAACGACGCGTCAAAGGACCCCCGTGCGCCGTCGGGTCGGTTCGCCGACGACCTGGTGGGCCTGGACCCCGACGACCCCGAGGCGCAGGCGTTCGCCGCCCACCTGGACCGGGTGCAGCGCTTCCGGGCCGGCTGCACCGTGGAGGGTTACCTCGCCGACGTCGGCGACTTCGCCGACTCGGCCAACCGGGCCGCCGGGATGCGGCGGGCTCTCGCTGTCGTGGTGGTCGGCCTGCTCCTGGTGGGGGTCGGAGTCACCGTCTGGAACGCGGTCGGCTTCATGTTGGCGACCCTGTTCTGACCTTCCGCTGACGGCGAACGGTCTCCGCATGACGTCACGTTCGCGCGGTACTAGCCTGGTCCCATGACTCCAGTGACCGGTACGACCCCCGCCGTCGTGAAGTCCGAGGCGCAGTGGCGCGACCAGCTGACCCCGAAGGAGTACGCCGTGCTGCGCCAGGCCAGCACCGAGCCCGCGTTCGTCGGTGAGTACACCGACTCCACGACCGAGGGCGTGTACGAGTGCCGGGCCTGCGGTGCCGAGCTGTTCCGCAGCGACACCAAGTTCTCCTCGCACTGCGGGTGGCCCTCGTTCTTCTCCCCCCTCGCCGGGGACGCGGTGATCCTCAAGGAGGACCGGACCGGGGGCATGCGTCGCGTCGAGGTGCTCTGCACCCGCTGCCACAGCCACCTCGGCCACGTCTTCGAGGGCGAGGGCTACGACACGCCGACCGACCAGCGATACTGCATCAACTCGATCTCGATGCGCCTGGTGCCCGCCGCAGGCTGAGGCCCGCACGCGAGTGACCACCCCGCAGCCACCGGTTGCGGGGTGGTCTGCTGTCGTGGACGCCTCGGCGAGGTTGCACCCGATACCCGCTCTGACGCGGGTTCCCGCGCGCTTCGTGGATTCCGGTGCAGCCTGGCCAGCCGAGACCCGCGGGGCCCTCCCAGCTCAGGGCAGTGCGTGCACCAGCTCGGACACCGGTACCCGAGGTCCGGTGAAGAACGGGATCTCCTCACGGACGTGCCGTCGCGCCTCGGTGGCCCGCAGGTCACGCATCAGGTCGACGATGCGGTGCAGCTCGGGGGCCTCGAAGGCCAGCAGCCACTCGTAGTCGCCGAGGGCGAAGGCCGGCACGGTGTTCGCCCGCACGTCGGCGTAGCCCCGGGCGGCCTTCCCGTGGTCGGCGAGCATCTGCCGGCGCTCGACGTCGGGCAGCAGGTACCAGTCGTAGCTGCGCACGAAGGGGTACAGGCACAGGTACGCGCCCGGCTCCTCCCCCGCCACGAACGCGGGCACGTGGCTCTTGTTGAACTCCGCGGGCCGGTGCACGGCCACGTTCGACCACACCGGGGTGCTGGCCCGACCCAGTGCGGTGTCGCGGCGCAACGTCGAGTAGGCGAGCTGCAGCGCCTCGATGGACTCGGCGTGGGTCCAGATCAGCCAGTCGGCGTCCGCACGCAGCCCAGCGAGGTCGTAGGTGCCCCGGACGACGACGCCCTTGCCCTCGAGCGCCTCGATGAACTCGCCCGCCTCGGTGGCGGCCGCCGCACGGTCGGTCAGCGCCCCGGGCTGGGCCTTGAACACCGAGAACATGGTGTAGACGACGGCGGCGTTCAGGGCGGTGTAGTCGAGGCGAGCCATGCCCTCATGGTGCCACCGTCTCTCCCCGCGCACTGCAGGGAGCCAGGTGGGCTGCGACACGCTCGGCCGCGCCGCGCCCGGTACCGATGCACGCAGGCACGCCAACGCCGTGCAGCACCGACCCTGCGACCTCCAGACCCGCCATCGCGGCCACCGCACCCTCCAGCTCGGCCACGACCGCGCCGTGACCGGGGCCGTACTGGGGCAGTCCGGCGGTCCACCGCTGCACCACCGCGTCGATCGGTGTCGCGGTGACCCCGTGCACCCGGTGCAGGTCCTCGCGCACCAGGGCGACGATCTCGTCGTCGTCACGCTCGAGGACCGCGCTCGCCCCGAAGCGGCCCAGCGATGCCCGCAGCAGCACCGGCCCGTCACCGCCCAGGTGCGGCCACTTGCGGGAGGAGTGCGTGAACGCCTTGGCGTGCAGCGATTCTCCCGTGGCAACGAGAAGTCCGGACGTGTCCGGCAGCTGCGGCAGCGCCGCGTAGGCGAGCCCGACCACCGCCACCGACGCGAGCTCGACCGCCACCTGGCGGCGCAACAGCCGCTCCAGCGCCGGAGCGGGCACGGCGAGCACGACGGCGTCGTAGGTCTCGCCCCGCCCGCCGACCACCAGCTCCCACCCCGCGGTGGTGCGTGCCACCGCCGTCACCGCCGCCCGCGTGCGGACCTCGGCGGTCGCCGCCAACGCGTCGAGAAGCACCTGGTAACCGCCCCGCAACGCCGCGAACACCGGTACGCCCGGGCGCGGGGCGGGCAGCGCGGCGGACACCCCGGCCAGCAGCCCGGGGGCGCCGGCGTCCAGCGCCGCGGCCAGCGCGGGCACCGCGGCCCGCACGCCCAGGGTGTCGGCGGAACCGGAGTAGACCCCGCCGAGCAGGGGGTCCACCGAGCGGGCCACCACCTCCGGGCCCAGCCGTTCCCGCACCAGCTCCCCCACCGTGGGGTCCGCGCCAGCTCGCCAGCGCCACGGGAGCTGAGGTTCGGCCGCCACCTGGGCCAGGGCGGCGGCGGAGACCAGCCCGCGCACCGAGCTGGTCGAGGACGGCACCCCCATCATCGTTCGCACCGCCAGCGCCCGCACCTGCCCCCCGGCCAGCACCGCGGGCGCTGCCGGCCCGGGGTGGACCAGCTCACCGCCAAGCCCGAGCTCGTCGAGCAGGGCGGGAACCTCGGGTCGGCGGGCCAGGAACGCCTCGGCGCCGACGTCGTAGGCAACGCCGGCCAGCTCCACGGTGCGCAGCACCCCACCGACTCGGGAACCGGACTCCAGCACCGTGATCCGTGCACCAGCGCCGAGCAGGGTGCGCAGCCGGTGCGCGGCGGCCAGGCCGGAGACGCCACCACCGACGACCGCGACGGACACCGGACTCACAACGAGTGCACCAGCTCCACCACCCGGGTCAGCACATCGGGATCGGTGTCCGGCAGCACCCCGTGACCGAGGTTCATCACGTGGCCGGTGCTGCCGTGCTCGGCGACCGCGACGCGGCCCTGGGCCACGATGCGGCGGACGTCGTCGGCCACCGCGTCCCACCCTGCGAACAGCACTGCCGGGTCGAGGTTGCCCTGCAGCGCGCGCCCGGGGCCGACCCGCTGCGCCGCGACGTCCACGGGCACGCGCCAGTCGACCCCCACCACGTCGGCGCCGGCTTCCCCCATCGCCCCCAGCAGCTCACCGGTTCCCACCCCGAAGTGGATGCGGGGCACGCCCGCGCCGGCGAGTCCCTCGAGCACCCGTGCCGAGTGCGGCATGACCAGGGCGCGGTAGTCCGCCACGCTCAGCGCACCCGCCCAGGAGTCGAACAGCTGCACCGCGTCGACCCCGGCCTGCACCTGGACCTGCAGGAAGGTCTCGGTGCTCTCGGCCAGGTGCGCCAGCAGCGCGTGCCAGGTGTCCGGGTCCGAGCGCATCAACGCCTTGGTCTTCTCGTGGTTGCGGCTGGGTCCGCCCTCCACCAGGTAGGAGGCCAGCGTGAACGGCGCCCCCGCGAAGCCGATGAGCGGGGTCTGGCCCAGCTCACCGACGAGCCTGCGCACCGCGGTGGCGATGGGTTCCAGCTGCTCGGCGTGCAACAGGGGCAGCGCCGCGACGTCGGCGGGGGTGCGGACGGGGTGCGCGATGACCGGGCCGGTACCGGGCACGATCTCCAGGTCGATTCCCGCGGCCTTCAGCGGGACCACGATGTCGCTGAACAGGATCGCGGCGTCCACCCCGTGTCGACGCACCGGCTGCAGGGTCACCTCGGTCACCAGGTCCGGGTCGAAGCACGCCGCCAGCATGGCCGTCCCGGCGCGCAGCTTGCGGTACTCCGGCAGCGACCGTCCCGCCTGGCGCATGAACCACACGGGGGGGTGCTGGGGGGCGCGGCCGGCGACGGCGGCGAGCAGCGGCGCGTCGGGCAGGTCTCTTCGCGGCGGGTTCCGTCGAGGCGCGCTGGCCGACGGGGTTGGCGGGGCGCTCGGGTCGTGGGTCATCTCCCCACCATCCTGCCGCACTCCGCCTGCGCGACGCGGCGCGCCTGCGTGGCTCGTTCACCGGGCGCGTCTAGCGTCCGCCACTGTGACCGTGACGCAGACCCCTACCAAGCCCGAGGAGTTCCGCCGGGCGGTCGACGGGTTGCGCGCCGTGACCCCCCGGCGCGAGATCACGCTGGGCCCGATCCGGCCACCCCAACAGCTTGCCCCGCACACCTACGCCCTCGGCGCCGAGGTGACGGTCGTCCCTGGCCCCGGCGGCCAGGGTGACGCCGATCCGGAGTGCTTCGGACGTCTGGTGCTGCTGCACGACCCGGACGGGCACGAGGCCTGGAGCGGGACCCTGCGACTGGTGGCCTACGTGCAGGCCGAGGTCGAGGAGACCCTCGCCGCCGACGCGCTGCTCCCCGAGGTGGCCTGGAGCTGGCTGACCGACGCCCTCGGTGACTCCGGGGCCGGCAGCACCGCCCTGGGCGGCACCGTGACCGCCACCTCCTCGGTTCGTTTCGGCGACATCGCCGGACCGCGGCGC
>JBDTDI010000147.1:0-2934 GCA_039923155.1 Mycobacteriaceae bacterium
AGCTTGGTGAAGATCGATGCCGTGTGCTTGGTGACGGCGCTGATGCTCAGGTGCAGCCGCTGCGAGATGGCGGCGTTGGAGCGGCCCTCGGCCATCAGCGTCAACACCTCCCGCTCGCGGTCGCTCAGGTCCGCGGTCCGGCCGCGACTCTCCCCACGGGTGAGCAACCTGGCTATGACGTGGGGGTCCATCACGGTGCCGCCGTGGGCCACACGGGTGACGGCGTCGATGAACTGCTCGGTGTTGACGACCCTGTCCTTGAGCAGGTAGCCGACCGCACCCGCCCCGTCGGCCAGCAGCTCGCGGGCGTAGAGCTGTTCAACGTGGGCCGAGAGCACCAGGACGGGAAACCCGGGAGTCCGACGACGCACCGCCAGTGTCTCCTGCAGACCCTCGTCGGTGAACGACGGAGGTAGGCGCACGTCGACGACGGCGATGTCGGGCTGGTGGGTGTGAAGGGCCGCGCGCAGGGAGGGCCCGTTGTCCACGGCGGCCACGACGTCGAAGCCGGCCTCGGTGAGCGTGCGAACCAAGCCGTCCCTCAGCAGGAAGAGGTCTTCGGCGAGGACGACACGCATGGCACCTCCAGGAGCACGGTGGTGGGACCGCCCGCAGGGCTGGTGATGATCATCGTGCCGTCGAAGCTGGCCAGACGTCGAGCGACCCCCCGGAGACCGGTGCCGCGGCCGGGGTCGGCACCGCCGGGTCCGTCGTCGACCACCGAGGCGCTCAGCAGCCCGCCCTGGTGCTCGATCACCACCTGTGCGCCCCTCGCGCCGTGCTTGGCCGCGTTGGTCAACAGCTCGCTGACCGCGAAGTACACCGCCGACTCGATCGAGGGCACCAGCCGAGCCTCGAGCTGTGACGCGACGGTGACGTCCAGAGCACTGTCCAACGACAGGGCGAGCACCGCGTCGGTGAGGCCACGGTCGGCGAGCACCGGCGGATGGATGCCGCGGACCAGGGCACGCAGCTCCTCCAGGGCCTTCGAGGAGGTCTCGCGCGCGGCGACCACGAGGCCGCGGGCGGCCTCCGGGTCGTCGTCCAGCAGGCGCTCGGCCCGGCTCAGGCTCATCCCCATCGCGACGAGGCGGGCCTGGGCTCCGTCGTGCAGGTCGCGCTCGATCCGTCGCAGCTCGGCGGCCTGGGCGTCGGTGGCGTCGGTCCGGGTCCCGGTGAGCCGGTCGACGCGACGCTCCAGCAGCGCGGCGCGGGTCGGTGCCAGCAGCACCGCCGTCCATCGTCCGTGCAGCCGGAGCACGGCCGGCCCGAGGAGCAGGCCCAGCACGATCAGCCCGACCCCTACCGGGATGGCCAGCACGGCCGTGGCCGTGGAGCTGACGTGGATCGCGGTGTACCAGCTGCTGCCGCCCGCCCCCTCGATGAGGCCCCAGACGAAGGGTTGCACCGCCACCCCGAACACGCCGTAGAGGATGAGCGACGCGGGAACCAGGCCCAGCAGGCCGCCGATCAGCCAGTCCACGCAGGACCACAGCAGGTCGCGCCAGGTGGCCGTCTCGCTCAGCAGGACCCGGCTGCGATCGAGGCGACCGGTGAAGTCCGTGCGGAGGTCCGGCTCGGGACGGTAGGGGGCCTCGATCGACACACCGCCCCAGCGCCGGACGGCTCCACGGGTCAGCTCGGCGACGCCACGCAGCATCGCGATGCTCGCCGGCAGCAGGTACACCCCTACACCGACGACGAGCAGACAGCCGGCGATGGCAACCAGGCACGCCATCACCCCAGCGACCAGCGACAGCCCGGTCAGCGCCAACCCGCGGCCCGGCGCCAGCCAGGCATCGCGCCCGATCGAGCGAGGCGGACGAAGTCCTGCCGCGTCAACGCTCACGGCGCACCCTCCCAACTGGGGCGAGAACAACGGCGGCTCCACCCGTGGTGCCGGCCAGCACGAGCATGTGCGGCAGCTCCCCTCCCGAGAAGTCGAGCACCACCAGGGTGCCCAGGTTGAGCAGGCAGTGAAACGCCCCGGCGATGAGCAGGGCGCCTCGCCCCGTCCTGTGAACCAGGTGGGCGAGGATCACCGACAGGGCCACACAAGCCAACCAGAACGCACCGAAGAACAAGGGGCCGAACCGGTAGTACTCGACGTGCCAGCCGGCCCACACCGTGCCCACGGCCAGCGCGGCGGCCGTCATCGGCCAGCGGGTCTGCAGGTGCTGCTGGAGAAACACGCGCCAACCCAGCTCCTCGCCGCAGACCCCGAGCAGCTGCAGCGGTACGAAGAACCACAGCGAGACGCCGAGCTGCCCGAGCCCTGGCGGTCCCACCGCACGTCCGGTGCCGGCAAGGACGACGACGCTCAGCGCCAGCACTGCGGCGAGGACTGCTGCGCCGCAGCCGACTCGGCGCAGCACCCTCACGTCGGGCCACCACGATCCCCCACCCGTCACACCCGCTACCGGCTTGCAGACCAGCACGACCCCCAGCACGCCGACGCTGGGTCCGAGCTGGGGGAGCACGAGCAGGGCGGGGCTGATTCCGAGTACAGGCTGGAGCGCCCGCAGCGCGATGGAGCCCAGGATGGTTCCCAGCCCGAAGACGACGATCGCGGTCCAGAAGCCACCCGGTGCACCGCGGCGCCGGGTCGGTGCGAACGGACGGAGGTTTGTGCGTGCTGTCATGAGACGTCCTGCCGTGGTGGGTTTCTCACCACCGAGGCTGCCGTTCCACGAGTCCGGCCACAGTGGAGCAGCGCGCACTGTGGGGTGCACTTTTATCCACCTGCGGCAGGACACGGACCAGTCGCGGACACCCCGGAATGGCTCTTGTATTCGTACGTGTGTTCGAGTACTGTGTGGCCATGACCACAGCAGCTCCCGTCTCGGCGGCACCGTCGGTGTCGGCGGACCAGCTGCTGGTGGACCTGCTGGGCCCGGTGCCGGGCGATGACGTCGGGCGGGTGGAGCAGCTGCG
>JBDTDI010000148.1:0-7543 GCA_039923155.1 Mycobacteriaceae bacterium
GCCCGCGCCGAGGGCCTCGGCGTCGGTTGGGTGACGCTGTTCGACCCCGACTCCCTCGCCGCGCTGCTGCAGCTGCCCGACGGTGTGGTGACGCTGGGCTGGTTGTGCCTGGGCTGGCCCGACGAACGTCCGCCGGCTCCCGGGCTGGAGCGGGCCGGTTGGTCACAGCGCCTGCCGCTGGAGCAGGTGGTGGTGCGCAACCGCTGGCCCACCGCCGACCTGGCGTCACCGCCCTCACACCTGCGCGGGCCGGCGCCCGCGGAGGTGGTCGCCGCTCGGGACGACGCCGACACGCTGCTCACCCCGCTCGGCTCGCTCGGGGTGCTCGACCGGGCGGTGGACCGGGCCGTCGCGCTGGGGGTGGGCGCCGGGACACCCGGGATGCTGGTGCTGGCCGTGGGCCGTCACCCGGTGGCGTCGCTCGGGGTCAGCGCGTTCGCGCCCTCGGTCACCGACGACGTGCTCTCGGCGTCGCGGGCCGGACGTTCGCTCGGGGCGGTGGCCGCCGCGGCCGCGGGGCTCGAGCTGCTGACGGTGGACACGGGCAGCGCGGTGGGTGATCTGGAGACCACGGACCCGCTCGACCCTGACGCGGTGGATCGGCTGATGGCCGAGGGCGAAGCGCTGGGCTCACGCGGCGGGCTGGTCGCGCTCGGCGAGGTCGGGGTGGGCAACACGACGGTGGCGGCGGCGCTGGCGGCGGCGACGCTCGATCTCGCCCCGGAGCGGGTGGTGGGCCTCGGCGCCGGGTCGGACGCCGCCATCGTCGAGCGCAAGGTTGCCGTGGTCCGGGCGGCGTTGGCGCGCTGGCGGTCCGGGGGTGAGGAGTCACCTCAGGGGCGGCTGTGCGCGCTCGGCGGTCCGGAGCTGGCGCTGCTCACCGGGGTGGTGCTCGGTGCGTGCCGGTCCGGCGGACTGGTGGTGCTCGACGGGTTGGCGACCAGCGTCGCGGCGCTGCTCGCGGTGGAGCTCGCGCCGGGGGCGGCCGCGCACCTGGTGGCCGGACAACGCAGCCGGGAGCAGGCCCACCCCCTGGTCCTCGACGCGCTGGGGCTGGAACCGTTGCTGGACCTGCGGATCCGCGCCGGGGAGGGGGTCGGGGCCGCGCTGGCCGCCCAGCTGCTGCGCACCGGGCTCCGGGTGCGCGCCGAGGGGGCGCGGACGCACCCGACGGGCCCCTGACCCCGGGTCACCGCGAGGACCGTCGCCCGCACGCCCAGCGCACCCAGCGCACCCAGCGCACCCAGCGCACCAGGATCACCACGAGTCGCCGGGGCAGTCGCATCGAGGCGGGGCCGGCCGGCCGCGCAGGGACGGCGGGCGCGAGCGCAGACACCGTCGGTGGCCGAGCCTTCCGCGTTGGCGGCCGAAAAGAGCCCCTTGCCCGGACGCAATCCTGCGCTAGAGTCGGTAATCTGACGATAATGAGGTTCTGATGTTGACCAGCCCTGGGACGCCACCGGCGAAGCGGACCTACGACGCCCGCAGCCGCCGTGAACGGGCCGAGCAGGAACGCGCCGACACCCGCGACCGGGTCCTCGACGCCGCCCGACAGCGCTTCCTCGCTCACGGCTACGCCGCGACGAAGATGATCGACATCGCCGACGAGGCCGGGGTCGCGATCGCGTCGGTCTACCGAGCCGCGCGCAGCAAGGCCGAGCTGATCGAGATGGTCCTGCAGCGGGCCACCACCGGCGACGACCCGGCGCAGCAGCTGAGCTCGTCCCCGCTGGCGCACCCGGCGTACCCACCGATCGCGGCCGAACCCGACCCGCAGCAGCAGGTGCGGATGATCACCGACCGCATCGCCGAGGTCCTGGACCGGGTGGCGCCGCTGTGGTCGGTGCTGCGCGACGCGGCGGGCGTCGACGCCACTGCCGCCGCCGCGATGACGACCGCGCTGCAGCGCCGGGCCGCCTCCCTCGAGGTCGCCGTGAGTCTGCTGCCCGAAGACCGGCTGCGGGAGAGCCCCGCCGAGAGCGTCGACACGTTGTGGGCGTTGTCGAGCCCCGAGACGTACATGATGCTGCGCTCCGCCCGCGGCTGGAGCCACACCCGCTACCGCGACTGGCTGCGCCGGAGCCTGCTCGTCCAGCTGCTGATCCCCGTCCCACCCGAGCCGGTCCACCACCCCAGAGAAGAAAGAAGAAGACCATGACCGTCCAGCACCGCGTGGACACCCACGACATGCTGCTCATCCACCGGGTCATCCGCCGCGAGATCGGCCGGCTGCCGGGGCTGTTCCGCCACGCCGGTGGCAGCCCGGCCCGGGCCCGGGTGGTGGCGGCCCACGCCCGGGAGATGCTGGAGTTCCTGCACACCCACCACTCCGGCGAGGACCAGCTGCTCTGGCCGGTGCTGCGCCCCCGCGTCCGCCTCGACGACGCGCTGATCGACCGGATGGAGGCCCAGCACGCCGAGCTCGCGGTGGCGATCGAGGACGTGCAGCAGCAGCTGCCGGGGTGGGAGCGCACCGCGGACCGGGCCGTCGGCGAGCGGATGGCCGAGCGCCTGGAGTCCGCCCACCAGGTCCTGCTCGCACACCTGGCCGAGGAGGAGGAACGCATCCTTCCCCTCGTGGCCGAGCACTTCACCCAGCACGAGTGGGACGCCCTGGGCCGCCACGGCATGGGTGCGGTGCCGGGCCGGCGCCGGATGGTGATCCTCGGACACATCCTCGACGAGACCGACCCCGCCGAACGGGCGAGCTTCCTGCGGCAGGTCCCGCCCCCGGCCCGCGTCGCGTACCGCCTGATCGGCCGACGCCAGTACGCGCGCGAGGCGGCCACCATCCGCACCTGAGCCGCCTGGTCCCTCACTCCGGCCCACCGACGAGCCGACGCAACTGCGCGACCACGCCGACGGTCTGGGTGTGCAGCTCGCCAAGCTGGTGCTCGTCGATCGCACCGCTGGGCCAGGTCAGGGCGACCGACGCCACCGGGTGCGCCGTGTGGTCCAGCACCGCCACGGCCAGCGACGCGAACCCTGGGGTGACCTCCCCGTCCTCGGTGGCGTAGCCGTCGCGTCGCGTCGCCACCAGGCAGCGGCGCAGCGCCGCCAGCGAGGCCGGGCCACGGCCGTTGCGCTGGGCCAGGGCCGAGGCGTCGGGAAACAGCGCGCGCACCTGCGCCCCCGGCAGGGCCGCGAGCATGGCGCGGCCGCTGGCCGTCAGGTGCGCCGGCAGCCGGACCCCCACGTCGGTGATCAACCGCGCCCGCCCCACCGCGCGCTCCTCCACCAGGTACACCACCTCGCGGCCGTGCAGCACCGACAGGTGCGCGTTCAACCCGGTGCGGTCGACCAACCCGGCCAGCGGCACCCGGGCGAGGCGCTGCAGCGGGGCCTGGCGGATGTAGCCCGAGGCCAGCTCGTAGGCGCTGAGTCCCAGCCCGTAGCGGCGCTCGGCCGCCAGGTGGACCACGAAACCGTCCGCGACGAGCGTGTCGAGCAGGTGGTAGGTGCTGGAGCGGGCCAGCCCGAGGTCGCGACTGATGCTGGCCGCGGCCACCGGGCCGGCCTGACGACCGAGGTAGCGGAGCACGGCGAGCACCTTTGCTGCCGCCGGGACCTGGGCCACGGTTCACCAGGCTAGACCGCAACAGTCTCGGACCCGAGACTCAATCTGCTCGCCGGCGCTGGCGCTGCCGCTCCCGGACGCGGTGCGATGGACCCCATGGACTCAGCTCTGAACCCCGTGGCCGTCGGGACGGGGCCGGTGAGTGCCGAGGACGTGCTCGCGGTGGCCCGCCGGGGCACACAGGTCCGTCTCGACGACGCCGCCGCCGCGGAGATCACCCGCAGCCGGGAGATCATCGAGGCCCTCGCCGACGACGCCGAGCCGCACTACGGGGTGTCGACCGGTTTCGGGGCGCTGGCCACCCGGCACATCCCCACCGCGATGCGAGCCCAGCTGCAGCGCAGCCTGGTTCGTTCGCACGCGGCCGGCTCCGGCGCGGAGGTGGAGCGTGAGGTGGTGCGCGCGTTGATGCTGCTGCGCCTGTCCACGCTGGCCACCGGTCGCACCGGGGTGCGCCTGGACACGGTGCGCGCCTACGCCGCGCTGCTCAACGCCGGGATCACCCCCGTGGTCGGTGAGTACGGGTCGCTGGGCTGCTCCGGCGACCTGGCCCCGCTCGCGCACTGCGCGCTGGCCCTCATGGGCGAGGGCGACGTCCGTGACCGTGCCGGGGTGCTGCAGTCGGCGGCGCAGGCCCTGGCCGCGGCCGGGATCGCCCCGGTGGTGCTGGCCGAGAAGGAGGGCCTGGCGCTGATCAACGGCACCGACGGCATGCTCGGCATGCTGACCCTGGCGTGCGTGGACCTGCGCCTGCTGCTGCGCACCGCCGACGTCGCCGCGGCGATGAGCGTGGAAGCCCAGCTGGGCACCGACGCCGTGTTCGCGCCCGACCTGCAGGCCCTGCGCCCGCACCCCGGCCAAGCCGACAGCGCCGCCAACCTGGTTGCCCTGCTGGCCGGGTCCGGGGTGATGGCGAGTCACCGCGGCCCGGAGTGCACGCGGGTGCAGGACGCCTACTCGTTGCGCTGCACCCCGCAGGTGCACGGCGCCGTGCGCGACACCCTGGCCCACGCCGAGGGGGTCGCCGAGCGGGAGCGGGCCAGCGCCGTCGACAACCCCGTCGTGACCGTTGACGGGCGGGTGGAGAGCAACGGCAACTTCCACGGCGCCCCGGTGGCCTACGTGCTCGACTTCCTGGCCATCGTCGCCGCGGACACCGCGTCCATCGCCGAGCGGCGCACCGACCGCTTCCTGGATGCGGCGCGCAGCCGTGGGCTACCCCCGTTCCTGGCCCACGACCCCGGGGTCGACTCCGGGCACATGATCGCCCAGTACACCCAGGCCGCCATCGTCTCCGAGCTCAAGCGCCTGGCCGTCCCGGCCTCGGTGGACTCCATCCCCTCCTCCGCCATGCAGGAGGACCACGTGTCGATGGGCTGGTCGGCGGCCCGCAAGCTGCGGCGCAGCGTCGACGGGCTCGCCCGGGTGATCGCCATCGAGCTGTTGACCGCGGCCCGCGCCCTGGACCTGCGGGCCCCGCTGGCCCCCGCCCCCGCGACGGCCGCGGTGCGTGACGCCCTGCGCCGCGACGTCGACGGCCCCGGACCGGACCGCCACCTGGCCCCGGAGATCGCCGCCGCGCTCGAGCTCGTCGTCTCCGGACGCGCACTCACGGCCGCCGAAACCGTCACCGGCCCGCTGCGCTGAACGCCCCCAGCTCTGAACGCCCCAGCTCCGAACTCGGAAAGGAACCACCATGATTGGCGCCCGCCCCGTCCGTGCCGCCCGCGGCACCACGCTCACCGCCCGCTCCTGGCAGACCGAGGCGCCGATGCGGATGCTGATGAACAACCTCGACCCGGAGGTGGCCGAACGCCCGGACGACCTGGTCGTCTACGGCGGCACCGGGCGCGCGGCGCGGGACTGGGCCAGCTTCGACGCCATCATCCGCACCCTGACCACCCTGGCCGACGACGAGACGATGCTGGTGCAGTCCGGGCGCCCGGTGGGGGTGGTGCGCACCCACGAGTGGGCGCCGCGGGTGCTGATCGCAAACTCGAACCTGGTGGGGGACTGGGCGACCTGGCCGGAGTTCCGGCGCCTGGAACACCTCGGGCTGACCATGTACGGGCAGATGACGGCCGGGTCGTGGATCTACATCGGCACCCAGGGGATCCTGCAGGGCACCTACGAGACCTTCGCGGCGGTGGCCGCCAAGCGCTTCGGCGACACCCTGGCCGGCACGTTGACCCTCACCGGGGGCTGCGGCGGGATGGGCGGGGCGCAGCCGCTGGCGGTCACCCTCAACGGCGGCGTCTGCCTCATCGTCGACGCCGACCCCGCCCGCCTCGCTCGCCGGGTGCAGCGGCGCTACCTCAACGAGGTCGCCGAGGATCTCGACGACGCCGTCGCCCGGTGCCTGGCCGCGAAGGCCGACCGTCGGGCGTTGTCGGTGGGCGTGGTCGGCAACACCGCGCAGGTGTTCCCGGAGCTGCTGCGCCGCGGGGTCGAGATCGACATCGTCACCGACCAGACCAGCGCCCACGACCCGCTCTCGTACCTGCCGCTGGGCGTTGACCTCGACGACTGGCACGACTACGCCGAGCGCAAGCCCGACGAGTTCACCGACCGGGCGCGGGAGTCGATGGCCACCCACGTGGAGGCGATGGTCGGCTTCATGGATGCCGGTGCAGAGGTCTTCGACTACGGCAACAGCATCCGCGACGAGGCCCGCCAGGGCGGGTACGGCAGGGCCTTCGACTTCCCGGGCTTCGTGCCCGCCTACATCCGGCCCCTGTTCTGCGCCGGTCGCGGCCCGTTCCGCTGGGCTGCGCTCTCGGGCGACCCCGCCGACATCCACGCCACCGACGCCGCGGTGCTCGAGCTGTTTCCCGACGACGACCGGTTGCACAAGTGGATCCGCGGCGCGCGGGAGAGGGTCGCGTTCGAGGGCCTGCCGGCCCGCATCTGCTGGCTCGGACTGGGGGAGCGGGACAAGGCCGGGGTGAAGTTCAACGACATGGTCACCAGCGGGGAGCTCACCGCCCCGCTGGTCATCGGGCGTGACCACCTCGACGCCGGCTCGGTGGCCTCGCCCTACCGGGAGACCGAGTCGATGGCCGACGGCTCGGACGCGATCGCCGACTGGCCCCTGCTCAACGCCCTGGTCAACACCGCCTCCGGGGCGACCTGGGTGTCCATCCACCACGGCGGCGGGGTCGGCATCGGACGCTCCCTGCACGCCGGGCAGGTGTGCGTGGCCGACGGCACCGCCCTCGCCCGGGCCAAGATAGAACGCGTGCTGACCAACGACCCCGCCACCGGTGTGATCCGCCACGTCGACGCCGGCTACGACATCGCCGAGACCGTCGCCGCCCAGCACGGGGTGCGGATCCCCATGCGGGAGGGGTGAACCGTGTCCTTCCAGAGCATGTGGACAGCGCTCGAGCCGATCGGGCGTCACGGGCGCACCGGGGGGTACCGCCGCTTCGCGCTGACCCGGACCGACGCCGAGCTGCGGGAGTGGTTCGCCGCGGAGTGCACGACACGCGGGCTGGAGGTCACCACCGACCGGGCCGGGAACCAGTGGGCCTGGTGGGGTGACCCGGACGCAGGCGTCGCCGCCGGCCGCCCGGGGGTGGTCACCGGCTCGCACCTGGACTCCGTGCCCGACGGTGGGGCGTTCGACGGCCCGCTGGGGGTGGTGTCGGCGCTGGCCGCGATCGACGTGCTCCGCGAGCGGGGGGTGGTACCCGGCCGGCCGCTGGGGGTGGTGTGTTTCGGTGACGAGGAGGGCGCCCGGTTCGGGGTGGCCTGTGCCGGGTCGCGGATCATCACCGGGGCGATGAGCGCCGACCGGGCCCGGGGACTGACCGACGCGGACGGGATCTCCATGGCCGAGGCGGCGGCGGCGGCGGGGCTCGACGTCGACGGCTTCGGGCGGGACGACGAGACGCTGCGCCGCGTCGGCACCTTCGTGGAGCTGCACGTGGAGCAGGGCCGGGGGCTTGACGAGCTGGAGCGTCC
>JBDTDI010000149.1:0-4506 GCA_039923155.1 Mycobacteriaceae bacterium
CGTGGATGCGGTTGTAGGCGCCGCGAATCTTGAACGAGCCCGCGCGCTGCATGTTCTCGCACTTGAGGTGAACCTCGACGCCGACGCGCTCGGACAGCACCCGGGAGGCGACCATCGGGGTCGAGCGGATCACCGGAGCCAGCAGCTCGGCGGCCGCCCGGATCTCCTCCAGGGTCACCAGGGACGGCGGCACTTCCAGCGCAGGATCCATGCCGACGATCCTGCCAGCCGGCTGTGCGGTGACGTTCTCGGTGTGCGCGTGCCGCCTGCCGCACGTACCGTTGCCGGTGTGTTCAGCGTGAAGTGGGCCCTTACCACCAGGCGGGCGGGTCAGTGGTGAGCCGGTGGCTGCACGGCGGCGGGTGGCGCTCCCCCGTCTCGCTGGCCGCCACCATCGTCGTGGTCGTCGCCCTGGTCGCCGTCGCGATCCTGACCGTGCGCAGCGCGGGGTGTGACGACCCGGGCCGCCTGGTTGCCGGCCGCGACGGAGTGGTGCAGGTGCACGGCGGGTGCATCGCGGCCGGTGACCTCGTGGTGCCCGGCACGCCGCTGTCCACCGCGCCGCACGTCCTGCCGTCCAACGACCGGCCCTGACCGGGGCCGCCTCGATCAGCGGGACAGGGCCTGCTCCAGGTCCGCGACCAGGTCGGCGCTGTCCTCGATGCCGACGCTGAGCCGGACCAGGTCGTCGGGGACCTCCAGCACGGATCCGACGGTGGAGGCGTGGGTCATGGCGGCGGGGTGCTCGATCAGCGACTCCACGCCGCCCAGGCTCTCGGCGAGGGTGAACAGCTCGGTGGCCGCGCACAGCTTCAGGGCGGCGTCGCGCCCGCCCGCCAGCCGCACCGACACCATGCCGCCGAAGCGGCGCATCTGCCGGGCCGCGACCGCGTGACCCGGGTGGGTGTCCAGGCCGGGATAGATGACGCTGGACACGCCCGCGTGCTCGGTGAGCAGCTCGACGACCCGCTCGGCGTTGTCGCTGTGGCGCTCCATGCGCAGGGCCAGGGTCTTGGCCCCGCGCAGGGTCAGGAACGCGTCGAACGGCCCCGGCACGGCGCCGGCCCCGTTCTGCAGGAACGCCAGGGCGTCGCGCAGCTCGTCGTCGTCGGTGACGAGGGCGCCGCCGACCACGTCGGAGTGACCGCCGACGTACTTGGTGGTGGAGTGCAGCACCACGTCGGCTCCGTGGCGCAACGGGTTCTGCAGGTAGGGCGAGGCGAACGTGTTGTCCACCACCAGCTTCGCACCCCCCGTGTGCGCCACGTCCGCGAGCGCAGCGATGTCGGCGATGTTCAGCAGCGGGTTGGTCGGGGTCTCCACCCAGAGCAGCTTCGTGTTCGGGCGGAACGCCGCGCGGACCGCGTCGACGTCGGTCAGCGGCACCGGGGTGTGCTCGATCCCCCACTGGGTGAACACCTTGTCGATCAGCCGGAACGTGCCGCCGTAGGCGTCGTCGGGGATGACCAGGTGGTCGCCGGGGCGCAGGCTCGCCCGCAGCAGCGCGTCGGTGGCTGCCATCCCCGAGGCGAACGCGAGCCCGTGCCGGCCGCCCTCGAGCGCGGCCAGGCACTGCTCCAACGCCGTCCGGGTGGGGTTGCCGGTCCGCGAGTACTCGTACCCGCCGTGCGTGCCGTCACCGCCGCGCATCCCGCCCACCCCGTCCTGGGCGTAGGTGGACGTGGCGTGGATGGGCACGATCACCGAGCCCGTCACGGGGTCGGGAGCCTGGCCGGCGTGGATGGCGCGGGTGGTGAAGCCCCGCGAGGACAGGGGGTCAGCAGCGAAAGACGAGTCGGTCATGGGACCAGGGTAGGCACCGCTGGCGGACGGCGTTCAGCCGCCGTGCTGCGGCGTTCAGCCCGCCGTGCTGCGGCGTTCAGCCCGCCGTGCTGCGGCGTTCAGGCCCCGGCGCCGGAGTACGCGCTGAGAAAGCCCAGCAGGTCGTGGCGGGTCAGCACCCCGACCGGCTTGCCGTCCTCCACGACCATCACTGCGTCGATCTTGCCCAGGGCCTCGGTGGCGGCGGAGACCGGCTCGCCGGCCCCGAGCAGCGGCAGCGGAGCGCTCATGTGCTGGGCGACGGAGTCGGCCAGGTGCGCCCGGCCGGCGAACACCGCGTCGAGCAGGTCTCGCTCGCTGACGCTGCCGGCAACCTCACCGGCCACCACCGGCGGCTCCGCCCCGACCACCGGCATCTGGCTGACGCCGTACTCCCGCAGGATCTCGATGGCGTCGCGCACGGTCTCGTTCGGGTGGGTGTGCACCAGGTCCGGCAGTCCACCGGTCTTGCCGCGGAGCACGTCACCCACCCGCGTCTGCGCCTCGTGGCCGTCCAGCGGCGAGCGCAGGAACCCGTACGAGCTCATCCAGCCGTCGTTGAAGATCTTGGACAGGTACCCGCGGCCACCGTCGGGCAGCAGGACCACCACCAGGGCGTCCGGGCCCAGGTCGGCGGCGATGCGCAGGGCGGCCACCGCGGCCATCCCGCAGGACCCGCCGACCAGCAGGCCCTCCTCCCGGGCGAGGCGACGGGTCATCTCGAAGGCATCGGCGTCGGAGACCGCCTCGATCGAGTCGGGCACCGAGGGGTCGTAGGCGGCGGGCCAGAAGTCCTCGCCCACACCCTCGATGAGGTACGGCCGGCCGGTCCCCCCGGAGTAGACCGAGCCCTCGGGGTCGACGCCGATGACGGTCACCGTGCCGCCGCTGACCTCCTTGAGGTAGCGGCCGGTGCCGGTGATGGTGCCGCCGGTGCCCACCCCGCAGACGAAGTGGGTGATCGTGCCGTCGGTGTCGGCCCAGATCTCCGGACCGGTGGTCTCGTAGTGGCTCTGCGGGCCCATCGGGTTGGCGTACTGGTTGGGCTTCCAGGCGCCGTCCACCTCGCGGGTGAGCCGGTCGGAGACGCTGTAGTAGCTGTCCGGATGCTCCGGGGGCACGGCGGTCGGGCAGACGACGACGTCCGCCCCGTAGGCGCGCAGCACGTTGCGCTTGTCCTCGCTGACCTTGTCGGGGCACACGAAGATGCAGTGGTAGCCGCGGCGCTGGGCGACCAGCGCCAGGCCCACCCCGGTGTTGCCGGAGGTGGGCTCGACGATCGTGCCGCCCGGGCGCAGCTCGCCGGAGGCCTCCGCGGCGTCGATCATCCGCACCGCGATCCGGTCCTTGACGCTGCCGCCGGGGTTCAGGTACTCGACCTTGGCCACGACGTCGGCCGACAACCCCGCCGCCACCGACCCCAGCCGCACCAGGGGGGTGTTCCCGACAAGATCGACGACGTGCTCCGCAATGCGCATTACCTCATCGTTGCAGACGGGGCAGGTCCTCCCGGACGGGGCAGGACTAGCGTCGGGACCGGAGACCAGCCGGGGCCGAGCCACGGAGCAGTCGGGCCACGAGCCGGGTACGAGGGCAGCGGCGGGGAGCCGGGCACAGCAGGCGGAGGGTGAGGTCACGGGTGGGGCGCGCACGGACGTTGTCGATCGCAGCCGCCATCGGTGCGGGCTCGGCGGGCAGCGCGGCCGGGGCCGCCTACAAGCTGCTGATCGAGCAGTCCAAGAGTGCGCGCGTGGTCATCGGGCCGACGAGCACCCTTCCGCCCAGGGCCGACGGCGTCTACCACCCGAGCGGCGGTCAACCGGCGCCGCACGGTGACGGCACCGAGCTCACCCTGCTCCTGCTCGGGGACTCCACCGCCGCCGGGCTCGGCTGTGAGCTGGTCGAGGAGCTGCCCGGGGTGCTGCTGGCCCGGGGCCTGGCCGAGGAGACCGACCGCGCGGTGCACCTGCTGACCCACGCGGTGGTGGGGGCCAACTCGCGGGCACTGGCCGACCAGGTCGAGCTGGCCCTGCACGACACGGACCTGGGTGAGCGGGAGGGTGGCCCCCGTCCGCCCGACGCGGTGGTGATCATCATCGGGGCCAACGACGTGTCCGGGAAGCTCTCACCCCGTACCGCAGCCCAGCTGCTCGGCGCGGCCGTGGCCAGGCTGCGCGGGCTGGGGTGCGCCGTCGTGGTCGCGACCTGCCCCGACCTCGGGGCCATCCGGCCGATCCCGCAACCGCTGCGCAGCGTGGTCCGCAGCTGGAGCCTGCGCCTGGCCCAGGAACAGCGACACGCGGTGCTTGCCGCCGGTGGGCACCCGGTCGCCGTCGCCGACCTGCTCTCCCCGGAGTTCCTGACCCGACCCGAGGCGCTGTTCTCCGCTGACCAGTTCCACCCCTCGGCGGCCGGGTACGAGGCTGCGACGTCGTTGCTGCTGCCCGCGCTGTGCTTCGAGCTCGGGGTGTGGGGCGGTGGCCCGCTAGCCGAGCCACCGCGCCGCTCGGCGACGGCGGAGGCCCACCGACCCACGGTGCGGGCCACGGCGGCGGTGAACCAGGCCCTGCAGCACCGGGCCCGGGCCGGGGGTCGTGCCGCCGCCCGGCTGCTCCGCCTCGGGGATCGCCACCGCGAGAAGTAACCTGGACTCCGCAGCCTGCACTACCCAGCCTGGATCATGCC
>JBDTDI010000150.1:0-5564 GCA_039923155.1 Mycobacteriaceae bacterium
CAGGGGGCCATCTTCGGTGGCTCCAACCCGCGTGCGGAGATTCCCGCCTTGCTCTCGCTCTACCAGGAGGGCCAGCTCAAGCTTGACGGCCTGGTGACCACGAAGTACTCCCTCGAGGACATCAACGACGGCTACCAGGACATGCGTGACGGCAAGAACATCCGCGGAATGGTGATCTACACCGACGCCGACCGCTGAGGACGCGCTGAGGGTTGGGGCCGGGCGCACTGTCGCGCCCGGCCCCGACCGCTAACTTGGGACCATGAGCAGCCTGGTCGAGCGTCTCCTCGGTGTCGCGCCGATCTACGTATTCCTGTTCGTCGGGCTGCTCGTCTTCATCGAGGACGCGCTGTTCGTCGGCTTCGTCGTGCCTGGGGAGACCGCTGCCGTGGTCGGCGGGGTCTACGCCAGCCAGGGCCGCGCGAACGTGGTGGAGATGTGCGTCGTCGTCGTCCTCGCGGCCATCGTGGGTGACAGCGTGGGCTACGAGGTGGGCAAGAAGTTCGGTCCGCGACTGCTGTCGATGAAGTTCCTCGACCAACGCCGCGAAAAGCTCTCCGAGGCCCAGGACTTCCTGGCCCGCCGCGGGGGCTCGGCGGTGTTCCTGGGCCGGTTCGTGGCCTTCTTCCGAGCCGTGATGCCCGCACTCGCGGGGATCGCGAAGATGCCCTACCGCCGGTTCCTGCCCTGGAACGCCGTCGGCGGACTGGTCTGGGGCGCCGCGTTCGTGCTGCTGGGCTACTTCGCCGGCAGCTCCTACCAGGCGGTGGCGTCCAAGGTCGGGACCGGCGTGGCCGTCGTCGTGACGGTCGTCGTCGTCGTCGTGATCGTCGTCTGGCAGGTGCGCAAGCGCCGCGCCGAGCACGGCTGAGCGTCCGCGGGGGCAGGAGGGGAACGGGAAGGCAAACGCTCAGCCGAAGAAGGAACGGGCCTCCGCGTAGCGGTCGTCGGGCACCGTCTTCAACCGGCGCACCGCATCGGCCAGCGGCACCAGCTCGATGGTGGTGCCGTGCAGGGCCACCATCTGGCCGAAGTGCCCGGCCTGGGCCGCCGCCACCGCGTGCAGGCCGAAGCGAGTCGCCAGCACGCGGTCGAACGGGGTGGGGGTGCCGCCACGCTGCACGTGCCCGAGCACCGTGGTGCGGACCTCCTTGCCGATGCGCCGCTCGACCTCCTCACCCAGCTGCTGGGCGACCCCGGTGAACCGTCGGTGCCCGTACTCGTCGACCCCGCCCACGCGGAAGGCCATCGATCCCGCCCGCGGTGTGGCCCCCTCCGCGACCACGGCAATGACGTGGGAGTCACCGCGCGCAAAGCGGTCCCGCACGAGCTGGACGACCTCCTCCACGTCGAAGGGATGCTCCGGAACCAAGGTCAGGTGCGCCCCCGACGCCAGCCCCGAGTGCAGCGCGATCCACCCGGCGTGGCGGCCCATCACCTCCACCATGAGCACCCGCTGGTGGCTCTCCGCAGTGGTGTGCAGCCGGTCGATCGCGTCGGTGGCGATGGACACGGCCGTGTCGAAGCCGAACGTGTAGTCGGTGCCGTCGATGTCGTTGTCGATCGTCTTGGGCACCCCGACGACGGGCACCCCCTCCTCCGAGAGCCAGTGCGCCGCAGTCAGCGTGCCCTCCCCACCGATGGGGATGAGCACGTCGACCCCGGAGTCGGCCAGCACCCGCCGGATCTCGCCGAGACCAGCGCGCAGCGTGTCGGGGTTGACCCGTGCCGAGCCGAGGATCGTGCCACCGCGGGTGAGGATCTGGTCCACCCGCACCGGGTCGAGCTCGATGGAGCGGTCCTCGAGCAGGCCCCGCCAGCCGTCCCGGAAGCCGATGACGTCGTCACGAGGACCACCGGCCCCGCCCGGCGAGGTCCGGTTCGCGACCGTCTTCACGATGGAGCGGATGACGGCGTTCAGCCCCGGGCAGTCTCCACCGCCGGTCAGCACTCCGATGCGCACTACAGCTCGACCCCGGTGGGTAGTGCGCCCCGCGCCGCCTCGTAGGCGGCCCCCACCCGGTACAACCGCTCGTCGGCCAGCGCCGGCGCCATGATCTGCAGCCCCACGGGCAGTCCGTCATCGGCGGACAGGCCCGACGGGACGCTCATGCCGCACCCGCCATCGAGGTTGGTGGGGATCGTGCACAGGTCCTGCAGGTACATCGCCAGCGGGTCGTCCACCTTCTCCCCCAGGGCCCACGCGGTGCCTGGTGTGGTGGGTGAGACCAGCACGTCCGCCTTCTCGTAGGCGGCCGCGAAGTCCCGGCGGATCAGGGTGCGGACCTTCTGGGCCTGGCCGTAGAAGGCGTCGTAGTACCCGGCCGACAGTGCATAGGTGCCGATCATGATGCGACGCTTGACCTCCGCGCCGAAACCCGCCTCCCGAGACGCGGCCATGACCTCCTCGGCGCTGCGGCTGCCGTCGTCGCCCACCCGCAGTCCGTAACGCATGGCGTCGAAGCGAGCGAGGTTGGAGCTGACCTCGCTGGGCATGATCAGGTAGTAGGCCGCGATGGCGTGGTGGAAGCTGGGGCAGCTGACCTCGACCACCTCCGCGCCGAGGTCCGCCAGCTGGCGGACGGCGGCCTCGAACGAGGCGACCACGCCGGGGGCGTAACCGCTGTTGTCCGCGCTGAGCAGCTCGCGCACCACCCCCACGCGCACCCCGCTCAGATCACCATGAGCGCCCTCGCGGGCCGCCTGCACCACCGGTCGGACCGGCGTGTCGATGGAGGTGGAGTCCCGTGGGTCGTGCCCGGCGATCACCTCGTGCAGCAGGGCGGCGTCGGAGACGCTGCGCGCAGCCGGTCCGGGCTGGTCCAACGACGACGCCATGGCGACCAGGCCGTAGCGGGACACCGTGCCGTACGTCGGTCGCACCCCCACCGTGCCGGTGAACGAGGCGGGCTGGCGGATGGAGCCACCCGTGTCGGTACCCACCGCGAGGGGGGCTTCGAACGCGGCGAGCGCGGCGGCGGACCCGCCCCCGGAGCCGCCGGGCACCCGGGTGGTGTCCCGCGGGTTGCGGGTGGGCCCGAAGGCCGAGCTCTCCGTGGAGCCGCCCATGGCGAACTCGTCCATGTTCGTCTTGCCCAGCAACGGGATCCCCGCCGCGCGCAGTCGCGAGGTGACGGTGGAGTCGTAGGGCGGCACCCAGCCGGCCAGCATCCTCGACGCACAGGTGGTGGGCATGTCGGTGGTGGTGAAGTTGTCCTTGAGCGCCAACGGCACCCCGGCCAGCGGCGAGGCCGGCGGACCGCCCGCGGCCAACGCGGCGTCCACCGCCCGGGCCGTGCCCAGGGCCGACTCGGCGTCGACGTGCAGGAATGCGTGCACGCTGGGGTCCACGGCCGCGATCCGGTCCAGGAACGCCGTCGTCACCTCGGTGGAGGACACCTCCCGGGCGTGCACCATGCGGGCCAGCTCCGCGGCGGACGCACGGGTGAGGTCACCACCGGCCGGGGTCACTGCTGCTCCCCGAGGATCTGCGGCACGCGAAAGCGGCCGTCCTCCGCGGCCGGGGCCCCCGCCAGGGCCTGCGCATGGGTCAGACCGGGGACGATGACGTCTTCCCGGGTGACGTTGGTCAGGTCGGCGGCGTGCGAAGTCGGCGCGACGTCGTCGGTGGCCACGGAGGAGACGGTGGCGACGTGGCTCAGGATGGCCTCCAGCTGGGCGGGCAGCGCGTCGAGCTCGGAGTCGGTCACCGCGAGACGGGCTAGCCGCGCGAGGTGGCGGACCTCGTCGCGGGAGATGGCAGGCACAGGTGGCTCCACGGATCGACGGCGGGGGTAGCACCTAGACTAGTGCGCCCCAGCGGGGTGCCTCCGCACGCCCGCTGCTCCACCGCACGATCGTGACGACGCTCGCACCGCCGCGACCGCGACGGCGACCGGGTGCGAAGATCGAGACCATGTCGTTCCTGCTCCGCGTCCGGGTACCCGACCGCCCCGGGGCCCTGGGGGCGCTGGCGACGGCCCTGGGCTTCGCGGGTGCGGACATCCTCAGCGTGGACGTGGTGGAGCGGGGCGACGGTGTCGCGGTTGACGACCTGGTGGTCGACCTCCCGCGCGGTGCCCTGCCGGACTCGCTGATCACCGCGGCCGAGCTCGTCGACGGGGTGCACGTGGACTCGGTGCGCCCGTACACCGGGGTGCTGGACACCCACCGCGAGCTCGAGCTCATCGACCACGTGGCCGCAACCATCGGTGACCGGCTGCAGGTCCTGGTCGACGGGATTCCCCGGGTGCTGCGGGTGGGCTGGGCCACGGTCCTGCACAGTGGTGCGCGGTCGGCGGGGCGGGGGGTCGAATCGGGCACCTACCGGGTGGTGGGCAGTCCATCCGCGCCCGAGACCCAGCTCGGTGACGTGCCCTGGTGGCCGTTGCGCGCCCCGGCGGCCCTGGACGGCGGGGACAGCTGGGTGCCGCAGGCTTGGCAGGACATGGACACCACCGTCGCGCTGGCCCCCCTCGGTGGCCCCGACCAGGCCCTGGTGATCGGGCGCCCCGGGGGCCCCGAGTTCCGCCCGTCGGAGGTGGCCCGCCTCGGGCACATGGCCGGCATCGTCGCCACCGTGCTGCGCCGGGCAGAGCTGGGCTAGCAGGGGCCTACGGGCGGGGACGGAGCATCACCTGCAGAACCAGCCCGGGCACGGGTTCCCAGTCGCGCTCCGGGACGCGCGCGAAGCCCAGTCGGGTGTAGATCGACCGGGCCGCCACCATCCGCTCCTGGGTGCTGATCACCACCCCCGCACAAC
Source organism: Mycobacteriaceae bacterium (assembly GCA_039923155.1). GTDB lineage: Bacteria > Actinomycetota > Actinomycetes > Mycobacteriales > Mycobacteriaceae > Rhodococcus_D. The sequence continues at coordinate 4,763 of JBDTDI010000150.1, forward strand.
CAAGGACCTCGGCACGCTCCAGCACCGCCTGCACCAGAGCCCGCCCGGCTCCGCGACCCCTCGCGGCTGGGTCCACGCCGAGCATCCGGAACTCGAGCTCGTCCGGGTGGGACACCTCGGCGTACGGGCTGCCGTGCTCGGCCACCGTCACGGTGCCCAGCAGCTCGGGCCCCTCGACCGCAACCAGCAGCTCTGCGTCCCGAGCCCGGCGGGCGGCGTCGAGCAGCTCCCCGGCGTAGTCGTCGTCGGCGTGCAGGTGACCGTCGCTGTCGTAGGCGGCCATTGTCAGGTTCCCCACCGCAGCGAGCTCGCCGGGGCGGGCGGGGCGCACCTCGATCACGACGGGTCCTGCGGCACCTGGGCGAGCGGACGCGCCGCGTCGGGACCCTGCTCCAGCAGCACCGTGAAGCCGTCCGCGTCGAGCACCGGCACCTTGAGCTCGATCGCCTTGTCGTACTTGGACCCGGGCGCCTCGCCCACCACCACGAACGCGGTCTTCTTCGACACCGACCCGGCCGCCTTGCCGCCGCGCTCGAGGATCGCCTCCTTGGCCTCGTCCCGGCTCAGCGTGGAGAGCGACCCGGTGACGACGATGGACAGCCCCTCCAGGAAGCGGGGCACCGAGGCGTCGCGCTCGTCGGCCATGCGCACGCCCGCAGCGCGCCACTTCGCCACCACCTCGCGGTGCCAGTCGACGCTGAACCACGCGGTGAGCGCCGCTGCGATCGTCGGGCCCACGCCGTCGACCGCGGCCAGCTCGGTCTCGTCGGCGGACTCGATGCGGGCCAGGTCGGCGAACTCC
>JBDTDI010000151.1:0-3135 GCA_039923155.1 Mycobacteriaceae bacterium
CGGCGACCTCGAAGGCGCACCGGGTACGGGTGGAGGCCTTTTCGAAGATCAGGGCGATGTTCATCCCGACCAGGTGCTGGTGCTCCTGTCCGGACTGCTTGGCCGCCTTGAGCTCCCGGGCCAGGTCGAGCAGGGACAACCACTGCTCCACGGTGAGGTCGAGCTCCTTGACGAAGCTCCGGCCCGACAGCGACGCCCACGGCACGGACGTGCTCGCCGGTCGCACAGTGCCGGCGCTCATGCGGGTACCGCGTCGCGGGCGATGGGGCACGTCATGCAGCGTGGCCCGCCGCGGCCGCGGCCGAGCTCGGACCCGACGACCGGGACGATGGTGATGCCCTGGTCGGTGAGGTAGGTGTTGGTGGTGGTGTTGCGGTCGTAGCCCATGATCACCCCGGGGGACAGGGCCAGATAGTTGTTGCCGTCGTTCCACTGCTCGCGCTCGGCGCCCATCTGGTCGATCGGGGTGCGCAGCACCCGGACCTTGTCCATCCCGAGCGCGTCGGCGATGACGGGGAACAGCTTCGAGCTCTCCTCGACCTTGTAGTCGCCGCCGTGCCCCACGGGGGTGAGCAGGAACGAGCGCAGTGCCTCGGGCAGGTACGGGTAGACGCAGAACGTGTCCCGGTCGATCATCGTCATCACCGTGTCCAGGTGCATGAAGGCACGCGATTGGGGGAGCTCGACGACGATCACCGAGGTGGCGGTGCCGGTCTCGAACAGGCGCCGGGTGAGGAACTCGAGGCCTTGCGGGGTGGTTCGTTGTCCCATGCCGATCATCACCGCGCCGTTGCCGATGACGGTGACGTCCCCACCCTCGATGGTGGCCGGTTCGTGGCTCAGGCCGTCGTTGCCGTAGAGGAACGTCTCGATCGTCCCGGCGAACATGGGGTGGAAGTTGTAGACCACCTGGGAGTTGATCGTCTCCCGCTTGCGGGCCTGCATGGTCATCGGGTTGATCGAGAGCCCGTCGTACATCCAGGCCGAGTTGTCGCGCTGGAACAGGTGGTTGGGCAGTGGCGCGAGCAGGAAGTCGTTGTCGCGCAGGTGGTCGATGAGCAGGCTCGAGGTGTGCAGCAGGGGCATGATCTCACGCTTGAGCAGCCCGCCCACGAGGATCTCGGCCAGCTCGGCCGCCGGGGTGGAGGCGACCAGCAGGTCCAGCGGCTTGTCCAGCGCCGGGCCGAACCGGGTTGCGGTGGTCAGCCGCTCCTGCAGGAACTCCCGGGCGCCCGGTGCGTCCAGGGCCTCGGCCAGCAGCTGGGAGAACTCGTGGACGACGACGCCGTGCGAGCGGAGCTGGGCGGCGAACAGGTCGTGTTCCTCCTTCGCCCGCGAGGCCCACATCACGTCGTCGAACAGGAGCTCCTCGACGTTGCCGGGGGTGAGCCGGTCCAGCTCGAGACCGGGCCGGTGGACGATGGCTTGGCGCAGGGTGCCGACCTCGGAGTCCACGGAGAATTTCATGATGTTGCCTTTCTGGGGTGTGGTTGCGCGGCCGGCTCAGCGGTAGGCGGGCACGGGCTCGGGCGGCGACATGTGTGAGCGCTGCACGAGGTAGACGGGAACCCCGATCAGCAGGGCGCCACCGGTCATCAGGAAGGGACCCCACACGACGTACCAGTTGTTGCCGGTGTTGCGGGAGAAGTAGATGAAGGCGACGGCGAACAGCAGCGACACCCCGCCGACGACGACGTCGCGGACGAACCGCGGCGTGGCCAGCGAGCGGCGCCGGTCCTGCAGGCGCCACACGATCTGGGCGAGGGCGGAGAAGCCGAAGGGGACCGCTGCGGTGATCCCGGTCATCAGGACCAGGGTGGTGAACACCGTGGAACCACTGGTGCCGAGGTAGGAGATCACCGCCGCCACCGAGGCGAGCGCGGTCGAGGAGATGATGCCGAACGCGGGCGCCCCTCGAGAGTTGAGGCCGGCGAAGCGTCGGGGGAACAGGCCGTCTTTGGCCGCGGCGAGCGGCATCTGCGCGCAGATCATCGTCCACCCGTTCAGGGCGCCGATTCCCGAGATGATCACGGCGAGGGCGACCAGGTTCCCGGCCCACGAGCCACCGACGATGGTGTCGGCCGCCACCGAGTAGGAGGCCTTGTTCGCGTCCAGCGCCAACGCGCTGGTGGGCAGGATGCCGAAGACGGCGATCATCGACAGCAGGTACACCGCGGCGCTGGCCAGGGTGCCGTACACCGTGGCGCGCGGCACGTTGCGCTCCGGGTTGCGGACCCGAGCGGCGGCGACCGCGGCGGTCTCGACGCCGAGGTAGCTGAACAGGCAGATCGCCATCGCACCACCGATCGCGGACAGGTTGGTGCCGCCGCTGGTGTTGAAGGGCGTGAAGTTGGCGCCGTGGATGAAGAACAGCCCCACGGTGGCCATGAGCAGCAGCGGGATGAACTTGAGCACGGTGGTGACGACCTGCACGCTGCCCACGTTGCGCAGGCCGGTCAGGTTCACCACCGCTGGGATCCACAGCGCCGACAGGGCGATGAGGATGGTCCACACCTTCGTGCCACCCGGGTTTATGAACTTCTCGACGTAGTAGACCCAGCCCACGGCGATGGCCGCGTTGCCGGCCCAGGCGGTGATCCAGTAGGTCCAGGCGTTGCCGAAGCCGATGACGTTCCCGAACGCGGCCCGGGCGTAGGCGTAGGGCCCACCGTCGGCCGGCATCCGACGGGTCAGCGCCGCGAACAGGACGGCGAATGCGAGCGCCCCTACCGTCGCCACGCCGAGCGCGACGAGGCTGATCGGACCGTAGGAGGCCAGCGAGTAGGGGAGGCTGAAGATTCCGACGCCGATGATGCTGCCGATGATCAGCGCCGTCGACTGGGTCAGACCCATCCCGCGCTCCGCGACTGGCTTGGCTCGCGGCGGTGGGGGTCCGGACCCCGGCCCCGCCGGGGGCGTGGTGTCGGCTGGGGCAGCGTCGAGATTAGTCATGAGGTGCTCCTGGGACTGGTTCGGGTTCGGCGGTCGGCTGCGGGGCAGGACTCAGCCCGAGGAGGCTCCGTTCGTCACTGGTTTGACGAGGCCGATGGCTGGTGTGGCTGCCGCCGCCGGGGCGGTGTTCGGGACGAGGCTGGTGGCGGCCGCGGTCTCGCGGGCGAGGAAGGCGCCGAGCTC
>JBDTDI010000152.1:0-4700 GCA_039923155.1 Mycobacteriaceae bacterium
GCCCGCGATGTGGGGGCGGGCGGCTATGGCCGCGGGCACCATGCTCGCCGGTGCGGTCGTGGCGTTCCTGGGGAGCCGCAGGTGACCGGGGCCGTCCCCGCCCGCGACGGGCAGCGTCGGCGCGGGCGGGGTCGTGGCCGCGGCGAGCAGCTGATGGTGCCGCCGGCGGAGTTCACCTCCTACTACGGCCGCCCGATCGTCAAGGCCTCCCCGTGGCAGGTGGACATTCCGATCTACCTGTTCCTGGGTGGGCTCGCGGGTGGCTCGTCGGTGCTCGCGGCCGGAGCGGACCTGCAGGCCAACCAGGCGCTGCGGGTCCCCATGCGGTGGACCGCGATCGCGGCCACCGCGGCCAGCTTCGTCGCCCTGGTGCACGACCTGGGCCGGCCCGAGCGCTTCCACCACATGCTCCGGGTGGCCAAGGTGACCTCGCCGATGAGCGTGGGCACCTGGATCCTGTCGCTCTACGGTCCGCTGGCCGGGGTCGCGGCGGCCGCCGAGCTGCTGCCGGTGCTGCCGAGATCGCTGCGGCGCAGCGCGATCGGCCGCGCCGCACCGACGCTGGGGCGCCTGGCCGGGGTCGGTGCGGCGGCCACCGGCACCGCGTTGGCCTCGTACACCGCGGTCCTGCTCTCCGACACCGCGACCCCGACGTGGCACGACGCTCACCTCCAGCTGCCGTTCGTGTTCGTGGGCAGCGCCTGTGCCGCCGCGGGCGGGGCAGGGATGCTGCTGGCACCGACCGACTCCGCGGGCGCCGCACGCCGCCTCGCCGTGGGTGGGGCCGTGGTCTAACTGGCCGTGTCGGAGTACATGGAGAAGCGGATGGGTCTCTCGGCCGAGCCGCTGCACACCGGCCGACCCGGCACCATGATGAAGGCCGCAAAGGTGCTGACCGGCGCCGGCGCCGTGGCGTCGGTGCTGGGTCGGCGCAGCCGGTCGGTCTCCGCGCTGGCCGGAGTGTCGCTGCTGGCCGGCTCCGCGCTGACCCGGTTGGGCATCTTCTACGGTGGGCAGGCCTCGGCGCGCGACCCCAAGTACACGGTGGTTCCGCAACGGGCCCGGCTCGACGCCGGCCGCCCGGTGCGCTCCGACGGCGCCGCGAAGCAGCCCGCCCGCTGACCGCAGCGACGACTGCCCCGCCCACCGTGGCCGCCGGGCCGCGCCAGAGCCGGGCCGGCGCTGGATCAGGTGACGTGGTGGGTTCCGTCGTCGTCACGTCGGGTCAGGCCTCGGGCGGCGAGCAGCTCGAGCAGGGGCACGACGACGCGTCGACTGGACCCGAGCGCCTCCCGGGCGTCGGCGGGGGTGAACGGCTGCGGCAGGAGCGTGAGCGCCTCGTGCGCCCGCTCGATCGCGTCGGGCCCGAGCCACACCCCGTCGGCCACCTTGAGCAGCCGGCCCGCGCGCGCGGCCGCCGCCAGCTCGCGTGGCCCCAGACCCAGCTCCACCAGTCGCGGCGCGCCGGGGGCCGCGAAGGGCTGCTCGACGAGCCCGGCGGTCAGGGCCACCACGGCCGCCTCCACTGCGGCGGGTAGCCCGGCCGAGGTTCCGGCGGCGTGCACCCGCCCCTCCCGGAGGTCGAAGCCCTGCGAGACGAGTGCGAGCAGGCGGGTGTCCGGCAGGTCCAGCGCGCGCCGGGCGGCCTCGACGGGCAGCCCGGGGTCGAGGGGGCTCTCCCGGGCGTGGGCGCGGACGGCCTCGCGCAGCCGCGCTCGCAGCGGCGCCACCAGGGTGGGATCGACCAGCCAGCCCGCCTCACCCGGCGTCCCTTCGGGCACGTCGGCCCCGAGGGCCACGAGATCCGCAGCGCGCACCACCCCGCGCCGGGCCAGCTCGTTCGCACCGTCGGGGCGACCGTCGACCTCGGCCAGGACGACCGCGCGGGCGGCCGGCGCGCCGCGGCGGCGCAGCGAGGGCGGCGCAGGGTCCAGCACCACCACCCCGCCAACCACCCGACGGGCCCCGGCGTCGCGCAGCACCGCGCGGTCCCCGATGCGCAGCGGCAGCGCGACGTCGAGCGTCAGCCTGGCGGTGTCGGTGTCGGTGGCGGTGGCCTGGCCCTCGGCGCGCAACGGCCGGATCTGGGCGGGGACCGCGGCGGCGCCGACGTGGAGCACGCCGTGGGTGGGTAGCTCGACGGTGTCCTCGTCGGTGCGCACCGGGCGGACACGGACGTCGAGGGTGGTGGTCAGGCGCCACCGCCCGGGGCTCAGCAGTGCGGTGCCGCGGGCCACCTCCGCCACCCCCACGCCGCGCAGGTTCACCGCGACCCGGGCCACGGCGGTGACCTCGGTCTCGGTGCGGCCCAGGGACTGCAGGCCCCGCACCACCGCCCGCCGACTGCCCCCGGCCAGCTCGAGCTCGTCACCCACCCGCAGCGTGCCCGCGGCCAGCGTGCCGGTGACCACCGTGCCCGCCCCGCGGACGGTGAACGCCCGGTCCACCCACAGCCGCACATCCGCCGCCGCGTCGGGCTCGGGCAGGCCGGCCACGAGCGCACCGATCGCGGTGCGCAGCTCGGTCATGCCGGTACCGGTCACCGCCGAGACGGCTACCCCGGGGACGTCGGCCAGCGCCGTCCCGGCGAGGTGGTCGCGGGCGTCGGACAGGGCCAGCTCGGGGTCCATCAGGTCGCTGCGGGTGATGACCAGCAGGCCGTGGGAGACCCCGAGCGCGGCCAGGGCGTCGAGGTGCTCGGCGGACTGGGGCATCCACCCCTCGTCGGCGGCCACCACCACCAGCGCCGCGGGCACGGGGCCGACCCCGGCGAGCATCGTCGGGACGAAGCGCTCGTGGCCAGGGACGTCGACGAAGGCGACCGTCGCGCCGTCGTCCAGCTGGGTCCAGGCGAACCCGAGGTCGAGGGTCATGCCCCGACGGCGCTCCTCCGCCCACCGGTCGGGCTCCATCCCGGTGAGTGCGCGGACCAGCGTGGACTTGCCGTGGACGACGTGCCCGGCGGTCGCTAGGACGTGCATCAGACGTGCATCAGCAGGTCTGGGGGCGGGCGGCTGGGTGAGCACGGACGGCGGCGAGGACGGCGGCGAGCAGGGCCTCGTCGTCGACGGGGTCGACGGCGAGCAGGTCGAGCAGGCACCGACCGCGCTCCACCCGCCCGAGCACGGCGGGCCGCCCGGTGCGCAGCGCGAGCGCGAGCGGCTCGGGCAGCGACACCGCGGCGCTGGGCAGCATCACCCCTGGGGCTCCGCCGCCGCCGACCTGCGCGTCGCTGGGTACCGCGGCCGCGTCCACGTCGTGCTCGGTCAGCCGGTCGGCGAGGCGGTGCGCCCGCGCGTGCAGAGCGTCGGCGGTGGTGAGGAGACCGCGGGCCGTGGGGGTCTGTGGGCCGCGCAGCGTCGCCTCGAGGGCGGCAAGGGTCAGCTTGTCCACGCGCAGCGCCCGCGCCAGCGGGTGTCGGCGCAGCCGGTGCACCAGGTCCGCCTCGCCCAGCAGCAGCCCGGCCTGCGGCCCACCGAGCAGCTTGTCGCCGCTGCACAGCACGAGGTCGGCACCGGCAGCGAGGGTGGTGGCGGCGTCCGGCTCGTCGGGCAGCCGGGGATGTGGGGCGAGCAGGCCGGAGCCGATGTCGCAGACCACCGGCGCACCGAGCCCGCGCAGCCCGCCTGCCTCCACGGAGGACGTGAAACCCTGCACCACGAAGTTCGAGGGGTGGACCTTGAGGATCATCCCGGTCTGCGGCCCCACGGCACGGGCGTAGTCCGCCCGGGTGACGCGGTTGGTGGTGCCGACCTCGCGCAGCCGCGCCCCGGTGGACTCCAACAGGTCCGGCAGCCGGAACCCGTCCCCGATCTCGACCATCTCCCCGCGGGCGATGACCATCTCCCGGCCCTCGCCGGCCAGCGCGGTCGCCGCCAGCACGAGGGCGGCCGCCCCGTTGTTGACCACGTGGACCCCGCCGGCGGCGGGCACGGCGGCGGCGAGCGCGGCCATCGCACCCCGCCCACGCCTCCCGCGCGCCCCGGTGGCGAGGTCGAGCTCGACGTCGGTGGCCCCCGCGGCCAAGCCCAGGGCGTCCACGGCGGCGCTGGAGAGCACCGCACGACCCAGGTTGGTGTGCAGCAGGATGCCGGTGGCGTTCAGGACGCCGACCAGCTGGGCGGGAACGCCAGGCAGCGCGGCCACCACGGCCGCGACCACGTCCCCGGGATCCAGCTCGCCCACCCGCACCTGCTGCTGCACCGCGACCACGGTGCGCTTGACCTCCTCGTGCCCCAGCCGCTGCAGCGGTTCGGCCAGCACGGGGTGGGCGAGAACGGCGTCGGTGCGGGGGACGCGCCGGCGGGGGTCGGTGCTCACGTCGTCTCCCGCAGCTGGTGGGTCGTGGCGGAGGCGGACGGGAATCGAACCCGCCTGACCGAGATGCTCGGCCACATCGGTTTTGAAGACCGTGGGGGCCACCAGGCACCCTCACGCCTCCATCCAGAACGGTACGACACTCCGCCCGGGTCCCGCACAACGACTACCGTGAGAGGGGTGAGCGTGACCCGGAACGACGCGACCGAGCTCCGCCCCCTCACGTCCTACGCCCACGGCGGGGGCTGTGCCTGCAAGATCCCGCCCGGCGAGCTCGAGGCCGTCGTCGCGGGGCTGCGCGGGGCACGGCCCGCCAACCCGGCGGGCGAGCTCGTCGTCGGCCTCGACGACGGGGACGACGCCGCGGTGGTCACCGTCAGGGG
>JBDTDI010000153.1:0-13758 GCA_039923155.1 Mycobacteriaceae bacterium
GCCCCGCGTCCTGTCCCGCTCCGGGTCGGTGGCCTTCTCCCGCGCACGCACCGCGCGCGAGCTGGGCACCGACGGTCCGGTTCCCACTCTGCGCCTGGTCTGGCCGCTGGACGAGCCGCCGGCACCCGGCGCCGACACCGAGGTGGTGCTGCCGCTGCGGGCCGGGGTCGACGGCGCCGCGCTGCGCGCCGCGATGGCCGGGCAGGCAGGCGAGCTGCTGCTGGAGCTGACCGGTCTCACCGAGATCACCGTCGACGGGCGCACGCTGCGCCGCACCCAGCGCCCCGCCGGCCCCGGGCTGGCCGTGGTGCACGTGGGCCTGCAGAGATGGACCCAGCACACCTCCGCCCGAGCCCGCTGGCTGGTCCGCACCGACGGCGGGGTGCACCCCCAGGGCCCCGACGTGCTGCACGCCCCCACCCGCACCGACGAGGAGCTCTCGCTGCCCGCGCTGCTGGTCGCGGACCTGGCGCTGGCCCCCGACCGCCGCCGGCTGCTGCCGGGGACCCCGCTCGACGGCGTCGCCCAGGGCTACCCGCACCTCGTCGCCGCGCTGGCACCCGAGCAGCGGACCGCGCTCGTTCCCCGTCCCGGCTTCCCCCGTGGCGCGGTCGACGAGGAGCTGCGCAGGCAGGTGCTCGCCGCGCTGCGGGTGCACCCCTGGTTGCCCAGCGCCCTCGGGGGCACCGTCGAGCCCCGGCAGGCGGTGGTTCTGGACGCCCACAGCCCCGAGCTGGTCGCCGTCCTGGCCGACGTCGTGCCCGGGCTGATCGACGCTGAGCTGTCGGCGCCGGTGCACACCCCGGCGCTGGCGGCCCTGGACGTCGCGCGGCTCGGCCTGGCCGGGGTGGCCGAGGCGGTCGCCGGTCTGCGGCGCGACCCGGCCTGGTGGCGCGGGCTGTACGCCGCGCTGGAGCCGCTGGCCCACGACCGCGCTGCGCTGGCCGAGCTCGCCGCGCTGCCCGTCCCGCTCACCGACGGTCGCACCGTGCTCGGGCCGCGGACGGTGACGGTCACGGACGTGGCGCTGGGTGATCTGCCCGGGCTGCGGGTCGTGCACCCCGGGGCGGCGCACCCGCTGCTGGTGCGCCTCGGTGCCGCGGCGAGCGGGCCCAGCGAGCTGCTGGCCGACCCGGCCCTGGCCGAGGCGGTGGCGCACGCCGACCCCGACGACGTCCCGGCGGCCCGCCAGCTGGCGGCCGCGGTCCTCCGTCTGGTGGCCGCAGCGGGGGCGCGCCCCGGCGAGCACAGCTGGGTGGGCGCGATGTTGCTGCCGGACACCGCGGGCGAGCTGCGGGCCGCCGACGAGCTGCTGCTGCCCGGCTCACCGCTGGCGGCGGTGCTCGCCGAGGACGCCCCCTTCGGGACGGTGGACGCCGCGCTGGTGGCCGAGCACGGTCCCGACGTGCTGGCCGCGGCCGGGGTCGGGCGGGGCTTCGCGGTGCTCGTCGACCCCCACCCCACCGGGGCCGACCACGACCTCGACGACGAGGACGCGTGGTGGTCCGACACGGGGGGGACCGGTGCGGGGGGGACGGAGCGCAACCACGAGCAACCCGAGCTGGTGGCGGTCCGCGACCTGGAGCTGGTCGACCCCCGGCGCTGGCCGCAGGCCCTCACCCTGCTGCACTCCGAGCCGGCGACCCTGGCCGCGATCCGGGCGCCCGGTGGCTACACCGCCTGGTGGCTGCGCCGCCACGCCGAGCTTGACGGCGACCCCCTCGGGCACTTCCGCCGCCCTGACGACGACACCTTCGCCGACCTGCTCGACCCGGCGCCACTGCCCGGGTTGGATGCGGCGCTGCTGGCCGGGTCCACCGTCGACGGCCCGGATCTCGCCGCCGTGCTGCTGGACCGACTGGCGGAGGACGGCCGTCACCCGTCGGCGGACGGGGTCGCCCGGACCTGGTCCGCCCTCGCCCGCGCCGTGCTCGAGGGCCGGCTGGACCCCGAGGACGTCGACGTGCCCGTCCAGGTGCGCACCCGCGACGGCGCGGTCATCGACGCCGAGGACGCCGTCATCCTCGACGGCGCCTGCTGGTCGCAGCTCGTACCCACCGGGTGCGCCATCCTGGGTGCCCTCGAGCCTGCTCTGGTGCTGGCCCTGGCTGACCTCCTCGACGTTGAGCTCGCCTCGGAGCGCTACCCGCAACCCATCCTGCCCGCCGGGGCACCCCGCGCGTGGGCGCAGCACCCCCAGGTGGTTCTGGTGTGCGCCCAGCTGGGGGTGGCGGTGCCCACCGGGACCTCCCGCCACCACGACGAGCTGGCGGGCCTGGCGTGGTGGGCGAGCGAGGACGCCACGGTGCACTGCACCGAGGCGGGACTGCTCCCGGCCCTGCTGCACGCCGTCTCGCTCAGCTGATGCCCTGCTGGCCGCGTCCGCTGCCGCTCCGCACGGTGCGTCGCTGCCAGCTGAAGATGCCGTAGCCGATCGCGCCCAGAGCCACCCCCACCAGGCAGGTGCTCAGCGCGGTGCCGAGCCCGGTGCGCCCGGTGAGCCCCAGGACCACGACGACGACGACGGCCACGAGGAAGCCCAGGGTCCCCAGCGCCATCACCGGGCGTGGGTCGGCCAGGGAGCGGGGCAGGTCGGGGACTGTCGGTTGGTCGGTGGGAAGGTTCTCCGTGTCCGGGGCAGCGGGGTCGGCGGGCTCGCTCACCACGGTGACGGTACGCACCTCGTCGCCCGGTTCGGTGTGAGAACCGTGTCAGAACCGTGATGGTTCAACCTTCCACCACCAATCCATCGTGAGTTACGCTAATCACATGGTTGACCACGAGCTGGCCAGTGACCTCCGGCTCGCCGTCCTGCGCCTGAACCGGCGGCTGCGCGCTCAGCGGGTCGACGCCCGGGTCACCCTCACTCAGGTGTCGGCGCTGTCGACCCTGCACATGCACGGGCCGATGACCCCGGGCGCGCTCGCCCAGCGCGAGCGGGTGCAGCCTCCGTCGATGACGCGCATCATCGCGGGCCTGGAGCAGCTGGGCTTTCTCGACCGGGTCGCGCACCCGACCGACGGCCGCCAGTTCATCGTGTCGGTGTCCGCTGCGGGTCTGCAGTACGTCAACGACGAGGTGCACGCCCGGGAGGCGTGGATGGACGAGCGGATGGCGGAGCTGACTCCGGACGAGATGACGACCCTGCGGGCGGCGACCACGATCATCGACCGCATGGTCGGTTCGGCCGAGTGACGCCGGCGCGCGCGGGAACGTGACGGCGCAGACCGCCGCGAGCACCGGGACTCGCGCGGGTGGCCCCTCGGCGTGCGCCCGACCGGGTTGCCGGGTGGCCACTGATTAGTTACCGTTAGTCAAGTAACTAGTTGGCAGGTCTCGACCAGGGAGCTCCGGTGGCGGTAACCGATCAGGCGTCCTCACGCAGCTCGACCGCTGCCCCCAGCGCCCGGCAGGCGAAGGCGGAGGCGCGGCGGGAGCGGCTCCGCAACGACCCGCACTACAAGTGGATCGCGCTGTCGAACACCACGCTCGGCGTGCTGATGGTGACGATCAACTCCTCGATCCTGCTGATCGCGCTGCCGAACATCTTCGACGGCATCGCGCTCGACCCGCTCAAGCCCGCCAACGTCAGCTACCTGCTCTGGCTCATCCTGGGCTTCCTGGTCGTCACCGCCGTGCTCGTGGTGAGCCTGGGCCGGGTCGGGGACATGTTCGGCCGGGTGAAGATGTACAACCTCGGCTTCGCCATCTTCACGGTCTTCTCGATCCTGCTCTCGGTGTCCTGGATGCACGGCAGTGCCGGGGCGATGTACCTGATCATCATGCGGATCCTGCAGGGCGTCGGTGGGGCGTTCCTGTTCGCCAACTCCAGCGCGATCCTCACCGACGCGTTCCCGAGGGACCAGCGCGGCCTGGCTCTGGGCATCAACAGCGTCGCCGCCATCGCGGGCTCGTTCCTCGGTCTGGTGATCGGCGGGGTGCTCGGTCCGATCGACTGGCACCTGGTCTTCGTGGTGTCGGTGCCCTTCGGGCTGTTCGGGACCGTCTGGGCATACCTCAAGCTGCAGGACACCGGCATCCGCCAGCAGTCGAAGATCGACTGGTGGGGCAACATCACCTTCGCCGTCGGACTGGTGGCCGTGCTCGTCGGCATCACCTACGGCATCCAGCCCTACGGTGGACACAGCATGGGCTGGACCAGCCCGACCGTGCTCGCCGAGATCCTGGGCGGCGCCGCCGTGCTCGTGGTCTTCGCGGTGATCGAGACCAAGGTCGAGGCTCCGATGTTCCAGCTGTCGCTGTTCCGGATCCGGGCCTTCACCGCGGGCAACGTGGCCAGCCTGCTGTCGGCCCTGGGCCGCGGCGGCCTGATGTTCATCCTGATCATCTGGCTGCAGGGCATCTGGCTGCCGCTGCACGGGTACGACTTCGCCCAGACCCCGTTGTGGGCGGGGATCTACATGCTGCCGCTGACGATCGGCTTCCTCGCCGCGGCACCCATCTCCGGCATCCTCTCCGACCGGTACGGGGCTCGACCGTTCGCCACCGGCGGGATGATCGTCGCGGCCGGCAGCTTCGCGTTGTTCCTGCTCCTGCCGGTCGACTTCTCCTACGTGTGGTTCGCCCTGATCCTGCTGGTGAACGGGGTCGGGATGGGCTTGTTCGCCTCGCCGAACCGCGCCGGGATCATGAACAGCCTGCCCGCGGGTCAGCGCGGGGTCGGTGCGGGCATGACCGCGACGTTCCAGAACTCCGCAACGGTGCTGTCCATCGGCATCTTCTTCTCCTTGCTGATCCTGGGCCTGTCCTCCACGCTGCCCTCGAACCTCTACCACGGTCTCATCAGCCAGGGAGTTCCGGTGGCCGCGGCGAGCCAGGTCGCCGCGCTGCCGCCGGTCGGGACGCTGTTCGCCGCCCTGCTCGGGTACAACCCCATCCAGTCGCTGCTCGGGGCGAACGTCCTGGGGTCGTTGCCCGCGGGCAGCTCGGCCACGCTGACCAGCCGCAGCTTCTTCCCGCACCTGATCGCGGGTCCGTTCGAGCACGGCCTGCAGATCGCGTTCGTGTTCGCGATCGCCGCGTGTCTCGTCGCCGCGGTGGCGTCCTACCTGCGGGGCGGCAAGTTCCACTACGAGGACGACGAGGACCAGCACGGCCCGGACGGCGAGGACGGCGGGTACCACGACGGCGGTGCCGAGCGCGACGCCGAGACCGCGACGCTCAGCCCAGCAGCGGGCTGAACCAGCCGAGGCCGGCGACGGTGCCGAGCAGCAGGGCCGGGCCCAGCGGCAGCGGGGTGCGTCGTCCGACGCGTCGGGCGAGCAGCAGGGTCACCGACCCCGCGGCGTGCAACAGCACGGCGAGCACCAGGGCGGCGAGGACGGCGTCGAGTCCGGTGAGCCCCAGCACCAGCCCGAGCACGCCGACCAGCTTGACGTCGCCCATGCCCAGCCCGCCCGGGGCCGCCACCGCCACGAGCAGGAAGATCAAGAACAGCACGCCGGCGCCCAGCAGCGCCCCGACCACGTCGCCAGCCCGCCCCTCGGACAGGGCCCCGGTGGCGAGCAGGGCCGCCAGGACCGCACCGCCGGGGCCGAGCAGCACGTTCGGCAGCCGTCGGGTGGTCAGGTCGGTGATGCTGAGCACCACCACCAGCGCCAGCAGCCACAGCTCGGCCGCGAGCAACGGGCCCCCGCGCAGCCCCACCAGACCGGCCCCGGCCCCGGTGAGCATGACGACCGTGAACCGGGCCGCCCCGGTGGCCGCGGGTGCGTCGACGCTGCGCCGGGCCACCGCATCGAGGCCGGGTGCCATCACCGCCCCGCCCAGCATGGCCCCCAGGGCCAGGGCGGTGCTCAGAAGTCGGTCCCGTTCTCGGGCGCCCGGTCGGTGAGCAGGGCCAGCTCCAGGCGGGCCAGCACGGCGGGAGCGGCACCGGTGAGCAGCCCGGCCCGCGCCAGGGTGCTGACCCGGTGCCCACCCAGGTACAGCGCGCCGAGGGTGGCCACGTCCAGGTTCACCGCTGCCGCGTCGTCGGTGCGCACACACTCGCTGCCCTCGGGGCCGCCGCGCAGGCGGAAGCGCCCGCCGCGGTCGAGGAACGGGTCGGTGATGCCCAGCACCACGTCGATCTCGACGGCCCAGCGGCGCAGCGCCAGCGCCGCGGCGACGTCGAGCGGTCGCACCCACATCCCGTCCCTGACCCCTACCACCCGCACCGCGCGGGTGTCGGTGAGCAGGAACGGCAGCGGGTCGTCCGGGCTCAGGGGTGCGGCGAGCACGTCAGCGAAGTCCAGCCCGAGCAGCACCCGCCACAGGGCGGCGTGGGCGGCGTCGGTGGTGCTGATGACCTCGACCACCTCGGCCCGGCTGCCGTGCGCCCGGTAGCTGGCGTAGCCGTCGGGGTGGAGCAGGAAGCACAGGCTGGTGGAGCCGGGACGGTCCTCGGGGCGGTCCGCGAGCTGCCAGTCCCACCAGGTCTCGTCGCGGCGCAGCGCACCGGGGGTGCGGGTGGCCCACCGCTCGTGCAGGGCAGGAAGCAGCCCGCGCGCGGTCTCGGCGCCCACCAGCGCCACCCCGCCGGGGTCGGGGGCGCTGCGGGCGACCTCGACCCCGCGGCGGTCGATCTCCACCCGCCGGCGCACGGTGGCCGGTCCGTAGCCGAAGCGGCCGTAGATGGTGCCTTCGCTCGCGGTCAGCGCGGCCAGCGGGTAGCCCTGGGCGAGCAGGTCACGGTGCTGGGCGCCCAGGATCTGGCGCAGCACACCGCGGCGGCGGTGGGTGGCGGCCACGGACACGTTGGAGATGCCCGCCGCGTCCACCTGCGCCCCCCCGGGCACGGTCATCCGCAGCGGCATCAGCGCGGTCACGCCGATGACGGTGCTGCCCTGGAGGGCGAGCACGTGACGTTCGCCGGGGGTGAGCCGCGCACCCTCGGCGCGCCCCTCGGGGCCCATCTCCTCGCCGAAGGCCCGGGCGTTCACGGCCTGGATGGCCGGGACGTCGGCTGCGGTGCCGCGGCGGATCTCGATGGCGCGCTCAGGTGCGGTGTCGGTGCTGGTCACAGCGTCAGACAGTGCCAGAGCCCGTCGCTGCTCGTCAGGAGCTGTCCACAGGCCACTCGTGCACGGGGGCGTTCGAGTGCATCAGCTCGGTGTAGCGGCCCAGCATCTGCGCCAGTGCGGTGGCTCGGTCGGCGCCGGCGTCCTGCAGCGCGGCGACCATCTCCCGCTGCCACACCGAGCCGGTGCGTCGGGTGAGGCAGCGTCCCTCGATCACCCCGAGGTAGCGCTCGCGGGCGGCGTCGGAGACGCCCAGGGTGCGCAGCCCCGCGTGGGCCAGCGGCAACAGCCGGCGCAGCACGAGCTCGTCGGGACGCACCCAGCCCAGCTCGGGCCAGTACAGCTGACCATCGAAGCCGTCGCGTGCCCCGGCGTGCAGGTTCTCCGCGGCGGCGGAGAAGCTCATCCGCGTCCACACCGGCCGGTCGGCGTCCACCAGGGCCCGCAGCGCCCCGTAGTAGAAGACGGCGTTGGCCAGGGTGTCGAGCACGGTCGGGCCGGCCGGCAGCACCCGGTTCTCGATGCGCAGGTGTGGGGTGCCGTCGACGATGTCGTAGATGGGGCGGTTCCAGCGGTAGATGGTGCCGTTGTGCATCCGCAGCTCGGCCAGCTCGGGGGTGCGCCCGGCTTCGAGGACCGCGATCGGGTCCTCGTCGGAGCACACCGGCAGCAGGGCAGGGAAGAAGCTGGAGTTCTCCTCGAACAGGTCGAAGATGCTGGTGATCCACCGCTCCCCGAACCACACCCGGGGCCGCACCCCCTGGTTCTTCAGCTCCAGCGGGCGGGTGTCGGTGGCCTGCTCGAACACTGGTACCCGGCTCTCGTGCCACAGCGCCGCCCCCGCCAGGAACGGGGAGTTACCGGCCAGGGCGACCTGCACCCCGGTGAGGCACTGGGCGGCGTTCCAGTGCGCCGCAAACTCCTCCGGGGCGACCTGCAGGTGCAGCTGGACCGACGTGCACGCCGCCTCGGGCAGGATCGTGTCCGACGTCAGCCGCAACCGTTCCCCGCGCTCCGCCCCCGGCATCGGCGCCCCGGTGATGTCCAGGTCCAGGTCCTCACCCCGCGCGGCGAAGATCTGCTGGTTCAGCAGGTCGTACCGCGGGCTGACCGAGAGCCACTGCGCGTGGAAGTGCTCCGCGGTGAGGGTGGGCAGCATGCCGACCATGACGATGCGGCTGCCGCGGCTCGCCGCTCGGGCGTCGGCCGCGTTCAAGGAGGCCCGCAGGTCGTCCTCCAGCATGAGCAGCTGGTCGCCGGCCAGCGGGCGGGGCGCCACGTTGATCTCGATGTTGAACTGGCCCAGCTCGGTCTGGAAGTCAGGGTCCTCCAACGCGGCGAGCACCTCGGCGTTGGCCATCGACGGGGCGTTGTCCGCACCGATCAGGTTGAGCTCCACCTCCAGGCCCACCCGGGGCTCCTCCACGGCGAAGCCGCCCTCGGCGAGCATCCGGGCCAGCGCCTGGGTGCCTGCGCCCACCTTGCTGCGGAAGCGCGCCCGGTCTGCGCGGGTGAACTCGCGCTGCTCCACCTCGGTGCCCATGCGCAGACGGTGCCACACCGGCGGGGATGATGGTGCGGTGGTGCACATCATCGAGGTCGACGACCCGGCTGATCCCCGCGTCGCGGACTTCCGTGACCTCAACTCCTCCGACCGCCGCCCCGACCTGCCCAGCGGCCGCGGTCTCGTCATCGCGGAGGGGGTGCTCGTGGTGCGACGGCTGCTGGGTTCGCGCTTCGGTGTCCGCGGGCTGCTGGGGGTGGCCAAGAAGCTGGACGAGCTGGCCGAGGAGCTGAGCGGCCTCGACGTCCCGTTCTACCTGCTCGACGCGCAGGTGATGCACGACGTGGTCGGCTTCCACCTCAACCGCGGTGTGCTCGCCGCCGCCGACCGCGCGCCTGCGCTCGAGGTGGACGCCGTGGTCTCCGGGGCGCGGACCCTGGCGATCCTGGAGGGGGTCAACGACCCGGAGAACCTCGGTTCGATGTTCCGCAACGCGGCTGGACTGGGCGTCGACGGGGTGCTGTTCGGGGCGCGTTGCGCCGATCCGTTGTACCGGCGGGCGGTGCGCGTCAGCATGGGGCACGTGCTGCGGGTCCCGTTCGCGACGATGCCGGTGTGGCCCCGGGGACTTGACGAGCTGAGGGCGGCGGGTTGGCAGACGATCGCCCTGACCCCGGCCCCTGATGCCGTACCGCTGTCCAGGGCCATGGCGGGGGAGAGGGTCGCGGTGCTGCTCGGGGCGGAGGGGCCTGGCCTGACCGAGCACGCGATGCGCGCCACCGACGTGCGGGCCCGGATACCCATGGCGCCGGGGACCGACTCGCTGAACGTGTCCACGGCGGCAGCGATGGCGTTCTACGAGCGCGCCCGGTGACCGTGGAGCTGCAGGTCGGCGCCGGCGTGGTGGGCCTGGAGACGTTGAGCCCGGCGCTGGCCGACTGGGAGGCGGTGAGCCGCACCGTGGGCGCCGGTCAGGGTGAGGCCCGGGCCATCGTGGTGCGGCGGGCCGTGCAGCTCGCGAGGGAGCTGGCGGCGCAGCGCGGTGAGGCGGTCCGCGTGGTCGACGGCGCGCAGGTCCGTCGGGTGGAGCCGGAAGAACCGACGCCGTGGGTCACCGGGTGCGTCCTGGCGGCGTTCGTCGCGGCACTTGTCGTCGTGGTCCTGCTGGTGCTCACCCGGGGGCTGGCGGCCCTGAGCGGGGTGCTTGCTCTCGCGGTCAACGTGGTGGTGGTGGGAGGTCTGGCGCCGTCGGTGTGGCTGGCGCGGGAGAGGCCGGTGTGGCGGTGGGTCGGTCTGGGTGCGGCGGTCGGGGTCGGGCTGGCCTGGCTCTGGCTGGTGCTGACCGCGCTGACGTGAGTCCGGCGGCCCACTGTCCGGCGCCTGCGTACCCTCGCGCCATGTGGGTGCACGCTGAATTCACGACCGAGCCGTTCCGCGGTGGGGACGATCCGCCGGCGCACGCCCTGGCTGCGTTCGAGGTGGTGCGAGAGGCGGGCCTGGACCACGACTTCGGGCCCCTGGGGACCGCGGTCGCGGGTGAGGCGGACGCCGTCGTGCAGGCCCTGGCCGACGTGCAGCGGGCCGCCCTGGCGCACGGCGCGAGTCGGGTGACGCTGCTGCTGGAGAAGGACGACGAAGCGGGCACGGACGCGGGCACGGCGGCGCCCGGAGCGGGGACGGGGCGTGAATAACGTTGATCCGCAGGAACACCCGCTGCTTGTCGCGGTGCGGCCCCTGCTCGAGCGGGTCGGCGGTGAGCTGGTGGAGCCGGACGCGCTGGTGGGCGACGACGTCCCCCTGGTGTGGGACGGAGCCGTGCTCGCCGGGGTCCGGCTCACCCCGCTGGAGCGCGCGAGCGACCTGACCCTGATCCTCACCCGGCTCACCGACGAGCTGGGGGGAGATCTGCAGGCCCTGGACCGGGCGGGACGCCAGAACGCGGTCCGCCTGCTGGAGGCTCGGGGGGCCTTCAACTACCGCAAGTCGGTGGAGACCGTCGCGGAGGTCCTCGGCGTGACCCGGTTCACGGTCTACAACTACCTGAACCGGGACCGCTCCGCCTGAGCCGACGCCGTTCGCCCGGGGTGCTGGGCCGCGGCCCGGCGTTGCAGAGGGTGGCCGCGGTGCCGACGGCGCTGGGGCTGCGCGCGGAGTGCCCGGCGACAACGGCTAACGTGACGCGATGATGTTCGCCGTCGCGCCCGAGAGCTCGACGTCCTGGACCGTCCCGCGGGCGGCTTCGACGACAGATCGGGGCTGAACGTCCCGTGACACGCGTGCTTATCGCCTCCGACAAGTTCAAGGGTTCGTTGACCGCGGCGCAGGTCGCCGATGCGCTGATGACGGGCATCCACCGCGTGCGCCCGGGGACCACGGTCGCCGCAGCCCCCGTGGCCGACGGGGGGGACGGCACGTTGGTGGCGGCGCTGGCTGCCGGCTACACCGAGGTGCGTCTGACGGCCAGCGGGCCCACCGGTGCGCCGGGCCGCACCCGCTACGCCCGCTCGGGGGACCTGGCGGTCGTCGAGCTTGCCGAGGTCTGCGGGCTCGGGCTGCTCGCCCCCGACCGCCTGGCGCCGATGACCGCTACCAGCCGCGGGGTGGGGGAGGTCATCGCCGCGGCCGTCGACCAAGGATGTCGGCGCATCGTGCTCGGGATCGGAGGCAGTGCCAGCACCGACGGCGGGGCGGGCATGGTCGCCGCCCTGGGCGCCAGGCTGCTCGACGACGCCGGTCGGGAGGTCACCGATGGGGGCGGGGGGCTCGCGCAGGTCACCGGCTTGGTGCTGGACACCCTGCGCGCCAAGATGTCCGGGGTCGAGGTGGCGGTGGCCAGCGACGTCACCAACCCCTTGACCGGGCCGCTCGGCGCGGCCGCGGTATACGGCCCGCAGAAGGGAGCCGATCCGGCACAGGTCGCTGCCCTCGACGCCGCGCTGGGCCGGTGGGCGGACGTCGTGGCGACGGTCACCGGTTGCGACGAGCGCGACCATGCCGGCGCCGGGGCGGCCGGCGGGGTCGGTTTCGGGGCCGTGGCCCTGCTCGGGGCGACGATGCGTTCCGGAGTTGAGCTCGTGCTCGAGCTGATCGGCTTCGACGCGCTGCTCGACGGGGCCGATCTGGTCATCACCGGGGAGGGTTCGCTGGACGAGCAGACGCTGCACGGCAAGGCGCCCATCGGGGTCACCCGGGCCGCCCGAGCCGTCGGTGCACCCGTGGTCGCAGTCTGCGGCTCCTCGACTCTGCCCGAGGAGCTGCTGCGGGAGAACGGGATCCAGGAAACCTTTCGCCTGACCGACCTCGAGCCCGATGTGTCCCGGTGCATCAGCGGCGCTGCCGCCCTGCTCGAGTCCGTGGGCGAGCAGATCGCCAGGACGTACCTGCCGGCGCAGCCGAGCACCCCTGCGGACGGGGGCGGGGCGTGAGCCCCGACGCCAGCCTCGGCGGGCCGGTGGCAGTGGTCACCGGGGCGGGTTCGGGGATCGGCCGGGCGATCGCCACCGCCCTGCTGCGCGCCGAGTTCCGGGTCGCACTGCTCGGCCGCCACCGCGACACCCTGGAGGCGACCGCGGCCGGTCACCGCACGAGCCTGGTGCTGCCCGCGGACATCACCGTCGACACCGAGGTGGCCGCTGCGGTCGAGGCAGTGGTGCGCAGCTGGGGTCGTCTGGACGTGCTGGTCAACAACGCGGGCACCTTCGGGCCGCGTGGTGCGGTCGACGAGATCTCCCCGGACGAGTTCCGGCGGACCCTGGAGGTGAACCTGACCGGCGCATTCCTGTGCACCCACCACGCGGTACGGGCCATGAAGGTCCAGGAGCCGCGGGGCGGGCGCATCATCAACAACGGCTCGATCTCGGCGCACGTGCCCCGTCCGCGCAGCGTCGCTTACACCGCCAGCAAGCACGCCATGACCGGGCTCACCCGGGCGACCGCGCTGGACGGGCGTGAGCACGGCATCACCTGCGGGCAGATCGACGTCGGCAACGCCCGGACCGAGATGACCCTCGACGTCGAGGCGGGGGTGGGCGGGACGGTCGAGCCGACCTTCGACGTCGTGCACGTGGCCGACGCCGTGCTCGCCCTGGCCCGGTTGCCGCTCGGGGTGTCCGTGCCCTCGATGACCATTCTCGCCACGGGAATGCCCTACGGCGGCCGGGGCTAGCGTCACGCGCGACGGTTCACCGCAGCGATTCCTCCCACTGGGCGTGCAGCTGCGCGAACGCCCCGCCCGCCGCGATCAGCTCGTCCGGGGTGCCGTCCTCCACCACCCGTCCGGCGTCCACGACCAGGACCCGGTCGGCGATCAGCACGGTGGACAGGCGGTGGGCGATGATCACCGCCGTGCGGTCGCGCAGCACCGTCTCCAGCGCAGCCTGCACGGCTCGCTCGCCGGGCACGTCCATGCTGGAGGTCGCCTCGTCGAGCAGCAGCACGGCGGGGTCGGCCAGGAACGCCCGGGCGAAGGCGACCAGCTGGCGCTGCCCCGCGGAGAGCCGTCCACCGCGCTTGCGCACGTCGGTGTCCAGGCCCTCGGGCAGCGCCGCGACGAGCTCGGCCGCCCCCACCGCGTCCACCGCAGCCTGGACCTGCTCGCGCGTGGCGCCCGGGTTCCCGAGCGCGATGTTGTCGGCGACGCTGCCGCCGAACAGGAACGACTCCTGGGTGACCAGCACGACC
Organism: Mycobacteriaceae bacterium; assembly: GCA_039923155.1. GTDB lineage: Bacteria > Actinomycetota > Actinomycetes > Mycobacteriales > Mycobacteriaceae > Rhodococcus_D. Next base: position 13,207 of record JBDTDI010000153.1, read on the forward strand.
GCGCGCCGCAGGTCCGCATCCGACAGGGCTCGTAGGTCCACCCCGTCCAGGGTGATCGCACCGCGGACCGGGTCGTAGAAGCGGGAGGCCAGCTTGGCCACGGTCGACTTGCCCGCCCCGGTCTGCCCGACGACGGCAACCACCTGTCCGGGAGGGACCTGCAGGTCGAGGTGGTGCAGCACCGTTCGCTCCGGTGCCGAGGAGTAGGCGAAGGTGACGCCGTCGAAGTGCACCGCGCCGGCGGTCGGCGTCGGAAGCGGCGTGGGATCGGTGGGCTCGGCGACCTCCAGCTCCTCCTGGAGCACCCCGGAGATCTTCTCCAGGGCGGCCGAGGCCGACTGGTAGGAGTTGAGGAACATCGCCAGCTGGTCCAGCGGGCCGTACACCCGCCGCAGGTAGAGCACGAACGCGGTGAGCACCCCGATCTGCAGTGCGCCGCCGCTCACCCGGGTGGCGCCGTACCCCAGCACGATCACCAGCGTCACGTTGCCCACCAGGCGCATCGCGGAGACGTAGGTGCTCAGCAGCTCGGCCACCCGGGCGTTGGCGTCG
>JBDTDI010000154.1:0-8292 GCA_039923155.1 Mycobacteriaceae bacterium
GCTGCCCCCTCGGCCCGCACCGACACAGCGAGGATCTCAAGGTCAGCAGCACCGCCCCCAACATCACCCACCACCGGAGTCTCGATCATGCGGTTGATTTTAGGCGCCCACCCCGACAAGAACCAGATCCAGAAGCCAGGTGTGGACCACCCGCACCGCTTCCGACTACGGCCGGAGGCGTCAGGGGCGTTGGCCGTCGGTCTCGTGGACCGGTTGCTGCTGGCTCACCAAGAGCTCGCGCAGCTCTTCGAGCTCGCGTCGCAGGTAGTCGCGGGTGGCGACCTCACCGACGGCGATGCGCAACGAGGCGATCTCCCGGGCCAGGAACTCGGTGTCGGCCTTGGTCCGCTCGGCACGGGAACGGTCCTCCTCCAACGACACCTTGTCGCGGTTCTCCTGTCGGTTCTGGGCCAGCAGGATCAGGGGCGCCGCGTAGGCGGCCTGGGTGGAGAACGCGAGGTTCAGCAGGATGAACGGGTACGGGTCCCAGCGCAGGGCCACGGCGAACACGTTGAGCAGGATCCAGACGATCACGATGATCGTCTGGATGGCCAGGTAGCTGCCCGTGCCGAGGAAGCGGGCCACCCGCTCGCTGTACTGCCCGACCGCGTCCATGTTGATCTGCGGCCCGAAGCGACGAGCCGAGCGCGGGGTGTCCAGGCGCTGGCGCCCGCTGGACGACTCAGCCACGGGTCACCTCGTCGTACCCCGGCGCCCGCCAGTTGTCAGGCAGCAGGTGATCGAGCAGGTCGTCGACCGTGACGGCCCCCAGCAGGTGCCCCTCGGCGTCGACCACCGGACCGCACACGAGGTTGTAGGTGGCGAAGTAGCGCGTCACCTCCGCGAGGGGGGTGTCCGGCGAGAGCTGCGCCAGATCGTTGTCCAGCACTCCACCGACCAGGTCCGACGGGGGCTCGCGGAGCAGCCGTTGCAGGTGCACGCAGCCCAGGTAGCGCCCTGTCGGGGTGGCGGTCGGGGGTCGGGCCACGAACACCAGGCTCGACAGCGCCGGAGTCAGGTCGGGGTTGCGGGCCCGAGCCAGGGCCTCGGCCACGGTGGCTGACGGGGTCAGCACCACCGGTTGCGGGGTCATCATGCCGCCGGCAGTGTCGGGGGAGTGCTTGAGCAGGCGGCGAACCGGCTCCGACTCCTCGGGGTCCATGAGCCCCAGCAGGGCCTCGGCCTCGGCGTCAGGCAGCTCCCCGAGCAGGTCCGCGGCGTCGTCGGGATCCATCGCCTCCAGCACGTCGGCAGCACGCTCGAGCGCGAGGTGCATGAGCAGGTTGGTCTGGTCCTCCTCAGACAGCTCCTGGACCACGTCGGCCAGGCGCTCGTCATCGAGCGCCTCCGCCACCTCGTGGCGACGCTTGAGCGGCAGCTCGTGCAGAGCCTGGGCGACGTCGGCCGCCCTCATCCCGTGGAACTGGCTGAGCAGGTGCTGAGCACCCTGCCCGGGCAAGGAGATCGAGGTGGGGGTCAGACCACTCACGTCCGACCAGTCGACCACCGTCACCGCACCCCGCCGGGTGATCCGGGCCCGGGGCGCGCGAACGGCGACGCGGCTCACCACCCAGTCACGGGTGCGGGTGGGCTCGATGGCGACGTCGGTCACCACGCCGGGGCCAGGATGGTCGGGATCGGTGACGGTGACCCGGGCGTCGAGCACCTGACCGAGCACCAGCACCTCGCCGGCGCGCTGGGCGAAGCGTCGCAGGCTGACGTTCCCGGTGGTCAGCGTCACCGCGTCCGGCTCGATCGCCGTCACCCGCAGCATGGGCACGAAGATCCGTCGACGGGTGGCGAGCTCCACCACCAGCCCGAGCACCCGCGGTTGCTGGCGATCCGCGCGGACGACCATGACGACGTCGCGGACGCGACCGACCGACTCGCCGTCGGGACCAAGTACCACCAGACCGCTCAGGCGGGCCACGAAGACTCTGCTCATCGCCACCACGGGGGTGAGGTTATCGCCCGGCCTCACCCCCGGCCGCCGCCGCCGCGAACAGGTCCAGCGCGAAGACCTCGGTCCAGCCCGGGTGGGCGTTGCGGCGGGCCGCCACCAGGGCTGCGGTGACGGCCCCGTCTGGTTCGACCAGGGTGGCGGTGCACCGCAACGTGGTCAGGGCCGACCGGGCGCCCGGGCGGGCCACCACCACGTCGACCACCACCCCGTCGACGAGACCGTCGATCCGCTGCTCGGTGCCCCCGCACGCGACGAACAACGTCCCTGGCGGTCCACCGCGGGGGGAGAACACCGCCCACACGAGGCAGGTCGGGTGGGCCGTGTCCTCACCCTGGGGCGTCAGCCAGACGACAGCGGACTTGCGCAGGGCCACCTCCAGCGCCGCCGTCAGCTGTGCGGCACTCGTGCTGCTCATCCCGTGCACTCTGCCCGAGGCCGGGACAGTTCTGCAGGGGCGAGCCGGGCGCCCTACCGTGGGTGCATGCCTACGAACCCGAAGTACACCGTGCCCGGGATGTCGAACGAGCAGGGAGCCACCGTCGCGGCCCTGCTGCAGGACCGGTTGCACGCCTACAACGACCTGCACCTGACGCTGAAGCATGCCCACTGGAACGTGGTGGGTCCCAACTTCATCGCGGTGCACGAGATGATCGACCCGCAGGTCGACGCCGTGCGCGGATTCGCCGACGACGTCGCCGAGCGGATCGCGACCCTCGGCGGCTCGCCGAAGGGCACCCCCGGCTCGATCGTCGCCGAGCGGGGCTGGGAGGACTACACCCTGGGCCGTGACACGGCCAACGCGCACCTCGGTGCACTCGACGTCGTCTACCAGGGTGTCATCTCCAGCGTCCGGGACGTCATCGCGAAGGTGGGTGAGATCGACCCCATCACCGAGGACATGCTCATCGGCCAGTCGGCCCAGCTCGAGCTGTTCCACTGGTTCATCCGTGCGCACCTGGAGAACGCGGGTGGCTCGTTGAGCACCGGTGACGCCGTCAGCGAGAAGAAGGCGGCCAACGCGGCGCGCTGACGTCAGCGGGTCATACTGGTCGGTAACCCAGCGCCGGGGGTGCTCCGGCGCGTCGTCCTCGAACTAGGAGTGTGTGCCGTGGCCCGCCTCGCCCAGACCGCCGATCTCACCGACGTTCAGCGCGAGATTCTCGCCGCGGTGCGCATCTTCGTCGACAAGGAGATCATCCCGCGGGCCCAGGAGCTCGAGCACACCGACACCTACCCCACCGACATCGTCGAGGCGATGAAGGAGATGGGCCTGTTCGGGCTCATGATTCCCGAGGAGTTCGGTGGTCTCGGGGAGAGCCTGTTGACCTACGCGCTGGTGGTCGAGGAGATCGCCAGGGGCTGGATGAGCGTGTCCGGTGTCATCAACACCCACTTCATCGTCGCCTACATGCTCATCCAGCACGGCACGGCCGAGCAGCAGCAGCGCTACCTCCCGCGGATGGCCACCGGCGAGGTGCGCGGCGCGTTCTCGATGTCAGAGCCGGGTCTGGGTTCGGACGTGGCCGCCATCCGTACCCGGGCCAAGCGTCAAGGTGACGGCAGCTACACCATCGACGGCGCCAAGATGTGGCTCACCAACGGCGGAAGCTCCACCTTGGTGGCCGCCCTGGTCCGGACCGACGAGGGTGCCGAGCGGGCTCACGACAACCTGACCGCCTTCCTGGTCGAGAAGCCCGCGGGCTTCGGCGAGGTGAAGCCGGGACTCACGATCCCCGGCAAGATCGAGAAGATGGGCTACAAGGGGGTCGACACCACCGAGATGGTGTTCGACGGCTACCACGCCGAGGCCGACGACATCCTCGGTGGTGCGCCCGGCAAGGGCTTCGCCCAGATGATGGACGGTGTCGAGGTCGGCCGGGTGAACGTTGCCGCCCGGGCGTGCGGCATCTCCATCCGGGCCTTCGAGCTGGCGGTGTCCTACGCCCAGCAGCGGGAGACGTTCGGCAAGCCGATTGCGGCGCACCAGGCGATCGCCTTCGCCCTCGCGGAGATGGCGACCAAGGTCGAGGCTGCCCACCTGATGATGGTCAACGCCGCGCGGCTGAAGGACTCCGGCAAGCGCAACGACGTTGAGGCCGGGATGGCGAAGCTGCTGGCCAGCGAGTACTGCGCCGAGGTGACCACCCAGTCCTTCCGCATCCACGGTGGCTACGGCTACTCCAAGGAGTACGAGATCGAGCGACTGATGCGCGAGGCCCCGTTCCTGCTCATCGGGGAGGGCACCTCGGAGATCCAGAAGACGATCATCAGCCGCGGCTTGTTGAAGGAGTACGCGCTGCGGCGGTGAACCCCGGCGGCCCGCGAGCGCCGTCCAGAGGGCCCACATCGTCGATGGGGCACGATGGGAGACGTCTGTGCGTTGTAGGCAACGAGACGACGACACCGCAGCCGAGCAACGAGGAGCAGCGAGATGAGCAGTCCACTTCAGGGTGGCATGGGCGGGCAGCGCAAGCCTCTGGCCATGCCGACCCCACCGACCGGGTGGCCGATCGGGTCCTACCCCACCTACGCCGAGGCGCAGCGTGCCGTCGACTACCTCTCCGACAGCGAGTTCTCGGTGCAGGACGTCACGATCGTGGGGGTGGACCTCATGCAGGTGGAACGGGTCACCGGGCGGTTGAGCTGGGGCCGGGTGCTTGCTGCGGGTGCGGCATCCGGAGCCTGGCTGGGGCTGTTCATCGGTTTCCTGCTGAGCCTGTTCAACAACAACGGGGGCCTCGCCGGCCCGCTGCTGCTGGGCATCGTCACCGGGGTGGTCTTCGGCCTGATCTCCGCGGCCTTGAGCTACGGAGCGACGCGGGGGCAGCGGGACTTCTCCTCCACCATGCAGATGGTGGCCGGACGCTACGACGTGCTCTGCGAGCCGCGCAGCGCCGAGCAGGCCCGCGACCTGCTCTCCCGGCTGTCCATGGGTGGTCCGCAGATGCGGACCTGATTTCTCCCGGCCTCCCGCGAGCCCGCTACAGGGTCAGGTTCTTCCCCGTGTGCAGGTCGAACAGGTGCACCTCGCGGGCGTCGAACCACACCTCGAGGTCCTGACCCTCCTTGGCGCGGCTCGCGGCGTCCAGGCGCGCGGTGACCTGTCCGGTGCCCATCTCGGCGCCGGTGTCCTTGGCGATCTCCTCCAGCTCCTCGGCCTGGGCCTGCCCACCCTCGACGTTGAAGTAGACGAACTTGTCCGCCCCCAGGGACTCGAGCACGTCGACCGTCACGGTCAAGGTGGAGCCGTGCTCCTTCTTGTCGCCCACCAGCTTTGCGTCCTCGAAGTTCTCCGGACGGAGCCCGACGACGACCTCCTTCCCACCGTCGCCCGAGGCCTCCAGCTTGCTGAGCATCTCGGCCGGCAGGGTGACGTCGCCCAGCGGGCTGCGCAGCGTCCTGCCGTCGACGGTGGCCGGCAGGAAGTTCATCGACGGTGAGCCGATGAACCCCGCGACGAACAGGTTCACCGGCCGCTGGTAGAGCTCCTCCGGGGTGTCGACCTGCTGGATGACTCCGCCCCGCATCACCGCAACCCGGTCTCCGAGGGTCATGGCCTCCACCTGGTCGTGGGTCACGTAGACGGTGGTGGTGCCGAGGCGTGCCTGCAGGCGGGAGACCTCGGTGCGCATCTGCCCACGCAGCTTGGCGTCGAGGTTGGACAGCGGCTCGTCCATGAGAAAAGCCGCCGGGTCCCGGACGATGGCCCGACCCATCGCCACCCGTTGCCGCTGGCCGCCGGAGAGATTTGCGGGCTTGCGGTCGAGGTGGGGGACGAGGTCGAGCACCTCGGCCGCCTCCTGCACCTTCTTGTCGATCTCCTGCTGCGGGGTCTTCGCCAGCTTCAGGGCGAAGGCCATGTTCTCCCGCACCGTCATGTGCGGGTAGAGGGCGTAGGACTGGAACACCATAGCGATGTCACGGGCCTTCGGGGTGAGGTCGTTGACGACCTTCCCGCCGATCCGCAGCTCGCCCGAGGTGATGTCCTCCAGGCCGGCGATCATGTTCAGGGTGGTCGACTTTCCGCACCCCGACGGGCCGACCAGGATCATGAACTCCCCGTCGGCGATGGTGAGGTTGGCCTCCGAGACCGCCACCGACCCGTCCGGAAACTTCTTGGTGACCTTGTCGAGCACGATCTCTGCCACGGGGGTTCTCCTAACCCTTCACCGCGCCGGACGTCAGCCCGGACACGATACGACGCTGGAAGATGGCCACGAAGATGATGATGGGAATCGTGATGACCACGGCGGCGGCCGCGATCGAACCGATCGGGGTGGAGAACTGCGACGATCCGGTGAAGAAGGCGATGGCGGCTGGCACCGTCCGTGAGCTCGTCGTCGAGGTGAGGGTGATCGCGAAGATGAAGTCGTTCCAGGCCATCACGAAGACCAGGATCGCGGTGGTCACGACGCCGGGTGCGGCCAGCGGGATGATGATCCGCCGGAAGGCCTGGTAGGGCGTCGCGCCGTCCACCTGCGCGGCCCGTTCCAGGTCCCAGGGGATCTCGCGGAAGAACGCCGACAGCGTGTAGATCGCCAGCGGCAGGGCGAAGGACACGTAGGGGATGATGAGCCCGGGCCAGGTGTCGAACAGCCCGATGACCCGCCACAGGTTGAACAGAGGGGTGGCGAGGGCGATCTGGGGGAAGATCGCGATCAGCAGCGAGGCGCCGATGAGCACGCTCTTGCCGGGGAAGTTCAGGCGCGCCACGGCGTAGGCGGCGCTGGAGGCCAGCGCCACTGCGATGAAGGTCGAGATCAGCCCGATCCCGATCGAGTTGATGAGCGGTCGGATGAACTCGGACGTGGTGAAGATGCCCTTGTAGTTCACCAGGGTCCACTTGCGCGGGATGAAGGTGCCCTCGCTGATCGTGGAGGGATCCTTGAACGACAACGAGATCAGCCACCACACGGGTACGGCGGCGACCAGGATCACCAGCAGGTTGCCGCTGCCGTAACCCAGCTTCTGCCGTCCGGTCGCGGTGGCGCGGGTCGTGGCCACTACTTGACCTCCTGCCCGGGTGCGGCGGCGCCGAACCCCTTGATGAACAAGAACGCGATGATGGCCACCGCGATGAAGATCAGGATCGAGATGGCCGACCCGATACCGAGGTTCAGCGCCACGGTCAGGTTGTCGTAGGCCACGATCGACACCGACCCGGTGTTGTGGCTGCCGTTGGTCAGGATGTAGATGTTGTCGAAGATGCGGAACGCGTCGAGCGTCCGGAAGAGCAGCGCCACTAGGATGGCGGGCTTCATCATGGGCACGGTGATCTTGACGAACCGCTGCCAGGGCGTGGCACCGTCGACCTTCGCCGCGTTCAGCAGCGAGTCGTCGACCAGGGCCAGGCCGGCCAGCAGCAGCAGCGCCATGAACGGGGTGGTCTTCCACACCTCGGCCAGCACGATGAGCGCCAGCGACGGCCAGGTCTGGGTCAGGGGCGCCGTTCCCTCGGGCAGCAGGTTGGCCAGGTACCCGGTGCCGGGGGTCCACGCGTAGCTCCAGGAGTAGGCCGCGACCACGGTGACGATCCCGTACGGCACCAGCACCGAGGTGCGCAGGATTCCGCGGGCAAAGATGGTGCGGTGCATCAGCATGGCCACGGCGAAGCCGAGGACGAACTCGATCGTCACCGACACCACCGTGATCACGACGGTGACCAGGATCGCGTGCCACCAGATCCCTGAGGTCAGCACGGTCACGTAGTTGCTGAACCAGACGAACTTGGCCTGGTCCGGGAAGCGGAGGTCGTAGCGCTGCAGGGAGAGGTAGATCGCGTACCCGATGGGGTAGGCGGTCACCAGGATCATCACGATCGCCGCGGGGGCGCACAGCGTCCAACCCAGCTTGCGCTCGGCACGGGCACGCTCGGACAGTCCGTGAGTCTTTTTCGGAGCCGTCTCCTCCGCGCCGGTGTGGGTGGGCGTCTGCACGGCGTGGCTCACGGGATCAACCCCTTCGACTGCAACGCGTCACTGATTCCGCTCTTCAGCGCGTCCAGGTTCTGCTGGGGCTGGATCTGGTCGGCGGGTGACAACGTGGTGGAGATGAGGATGGACAGGTTCTGGTACGCCGGCGTCAACGGCCTGACGCTGGCCTGTTCCAGCGAGGTGAAGATGTCCTTGTAGAAGGGGTACTTGGTCTTGAAGTCGGCGGTGGGGTTCTTGTAGAGGTCGGTCAGGACCGGCGGCAGGCCCCCCTTCACCGCGTTCGCAACCTGGTTCTTCGGTCCGCGGAGGCACTCGATCGCCTTGAACGCCAGATCCTTGTGCGGGGAGAACGCCGACACCGCGAGGTCGTTGCCACCAATGGTGACGTGGGCCGGT
>JBDTDI010000155.1:0-2840 GCA_039923155.1 Mycobacteriaceae bacterium
ACTGCGGTGCCCGGGCGACCTCGCCGACGAAGCCGAGCGTGCCCGCGGGTACCACCCAGCGCAGCGACATCTCGTCGTCGACGACGGCTTCCGGGTGCAGGGGGATCGGCGTGCTCACGTGATCGCCCCCACCACGACCCGGGTGAGCAGTGCCATCACCCAGGCCAGGACGAACATGTAGCCGAAGGCGATCGCGGGCCAGCGCCACGAGCCGGACTCCCGGCGCATCACCCCCACCGTCGACATGCACTGCAGGGCGTAGAGGAAGAAGACCATCAGGGCGGCCACGACGGGGGCGGTGAACAGCTTCTCCCCCGTGCGGGGCCCGGAGTCGACGGTCATCGACTGCAGCGCCGCCGAGGGGTTCTCCGAGTCCTCCGCAGCGGCAACCTGACCCAGGGTGGAGACGAACACCTCACGCGCCGACAACGACGCCAGCACCCCGATGTTGATCCGCCAGTCGAAGCCCAGCGGGGCGAAGACCGGCTCCACGAAGCGCCCGGCGTCCGCAGCCCAGCTGTGGTCGAGGGTGTAGGAGGTGACGGCGGCGGGGTTGCTGGTGTCGACCCCGGCGGCCCGCATCTCCGAGGTGCTGCGGTTGGGCAGGTTCAGCAGCACCCACAGCAGGACGGTGGTGACCAGGATGATCTTGCCGACCTTGCGCAGGAACATCTTCGACGGACCCCACACCGACAGGGCCACCGAGCGCAGCGACGGGATCCGGTAGGGCGGCATCTCCATGTAGAACGGCAGCAGCGGCCCGGAGCTGCGCCCGATCCGGGAGAACACCCACGCCGAAGTCATCGCCGACAGGGCCCCCACCAGGTACAGCACGAACATCACCGCACCCTGCGCCCCGATCGGCCCGAACCGGGTGTCCGGGCTGACCAGCAGGCCGATGAGCAGCACGTACACGGGCAGCCGCGCCGAGCACGTCATCAGCGGTGCGCCCATCATCGTGGCGATCCGGTCGCGCGCCGAGGGCAGGGTGCGGGTGGCCATGATCCCGGGCACGGCACAGGCCAACGACGACAGCAGCGCCACGAACGCGCGGCCCTCGAGCCCGGCCTTGGCCATCACCCGGTCCATCAGGAACGCCGCCCGGGACATGTAGCCCACGCCCTCCAGCAGCGAGACCATCAGGAACAGCAGCGCGATCTGAGGCACGAAGACGAGGACCCCGCCGACGCCACCAAGCAGCGCGTTGGCGAGGAAGCCGGCGAGCAGGGGGTTGGAGACGTGCGCGCTGACCAGCCCCCCGAGGAAGGAGAAGAAGCTCTCCACCCAGCCCTGCAGGGGCGCGGCCACGGTGAACACCACCTGGAAGAAGCCGAACATGGTGGCGAAGAAGATGACCGTGCCCCACAGCGGGTGCAGCAGGACGTTGTCGATGCGCCGGGTGCGCTCGTCGAGGTGGGGCACCACGTAGCCGGCGGAGTCGAGCACCGAGGTGATCCAGGCGGCGACGTCGGCAATGGCGGTGGGCGGCGCCACCACCGGCTGCGCCCAGGCGGCGGGCTCGACGAGCTGCTCCCGCAGCGCCCCGAGGTCGCGGGCCCGTCCAGCGACCACGGAGACGACGGGCAGCCCCAGGGCCCGGCGCAGCGCGGGCACGTCGAGGGCGCCCTGGCGCCGGGCCAGCTCGTCGGTGAAGGTCAGCACCACGCACACGGGCACGGACGTCTGCAGCACCTGGGCGAGCAGGCCCAACGAGCGCCGCAGGGTGGTCGCGTCGAGGGTGACCAGCAGCCCGTCCGGGGTGGGGACCCCGTCGTGGTCGGGCTCCAGGGCGTCGCTGACGATCTGCTCGTCGGGACTGATGGGGTCGAGGCTGTAGGTCCCGGGGAGGTCCTCCACCCGCACCTGGCGCTCACCCACCCGGGCGTTGCCCTCGTAGCGGGCGACGGTGACCCCGGGGTAGTTGCCCGTCTTGGCGCGCAGCCCGGTCAGGGCGTTGAACAGGGTGGTCTTGCCCGAGTTGGGGCTGCCCACCAGGGCCACCCGGCGGTCGGCAACATCCGTCGACCCACCGCTCACCGCAGGGTCGAGACCTGGATGCAGCGGGCCTGGGCCCGTCGCAGCGCCACCTCGTAGCCGGCGACGCGGAACACGACCGGGTCGGCGAGCGGCGCACGACGCACCACCTGCACCTCCGCCCCCGGCCCGAAGCCGAGGTCGACCATCCGACGGGCGGTGGACGGCTCGATGTCTCCGCACACGTCCTGCACCAGGCCACTCTGCCCGGCCCGCAGGTCAGCCAGAGTGGTGTACTCCGCTTCGTCGGACACCTTGCAGCACTGGATCACTCGTTGACCGAGGTGGTCCGACACCGTGGACACAGGCTAGCTCCCGCCGCGTTGAAGTAAGGCGAGCCTAGGCTACCGTCCGCATCGGGTTTTGGGTAGCGGGCGGTCCGTCCCCACTCACGGCGAGCTCACGTGAGGTCGACTGTCACCCGACGTCGACGAGGTCGACCACGAAGACCAGCGCGGCGCCGGGCTTGATGACCCCACCGGCTCCGCGGTCGCCGTAGGCCAGGTGCGCGGGGATGGTCAGCTGTCGGCGGCCGCCGACCTTCATCCCGACGATGCCCTGGTCCCAGCCGGCGATGACCTGGCCGACGCCGACGGTGAAGGCCAGCGGGTCGCCCCGGTCCCACGAGGAGTCGAACTGCTCACCCTCGGCGTGGGTGACGCCGACGTAGTGGGCCCGGATGCGCTGGCCGGACTGCGCCTCGGGGCCGTCACCGACCACCAGGTCGTCGATCACCAGGTCGTCGGGGGTGGGGCCCTCGGGCGGGTCGACGTCGGGGCGGGTCAGCTCGGGCACGGAGTCTCCTC
>JBDTDI010000156.1:0-14234 GCA_039923155.1 Mycobacteriaceae bacterium
GGCCGTGTTGGGGTGGGAATCGGGGTGGGCCGTGTTGGGGTGGGAATCGGGGTGGGCCGTGTTGCGGTGGGAACTGGGGTGGGTGATGGTGTCAGCGGGGTCGAGGCTGCGGTGAGCGACCCGGTCACGGCGGGCTCGCTGCGGGTGGCGAGCATCCTGGACGGCGCCGCGCTCGAGGCGTTGCTGTCGGTGTGGCGGCGCGCCCCCCTGCAGGTGCTGGCCCGGCTGCACCTGCTGGCGGCGGCCGGGCTGGCCGAGCCTGAGCAGCTGGGGCGCCCCCGGGTGGGGGCCGGGCAGCGCCTGGAGCTGCTGGGACAGCTCGTCGTCGGCGGAACGCGGGCGCCGGCGGCGGTGCTGGCCGCGGTGGTGCACGGCGAGCTGCTGGGGCTGCAAGCCTTCGGGACCGCAGACGGGGTGGTCGCCAGGGCCGCCTCGCGGCTGGTGATGGTCAGCACCGGGCTCGACGTGCACAACCTCACCGTGCCCGAGGTCTCGTGGTGGCGTCACGCAAGTGAGTACCGTTCCAGCGCAGAGGGTTTTGCTTCGGGGACGCCGGAGGGAGTGGCGGCCTGGGTGGTGGCGTGCTGCGCAGCGGTGGTTGCGGGTGCCGGCGAGGCGACCTCGATCGCCGACGCCGCGCAGAGCTGAGGACTGCGTCAGCTCACCTCGTGCGCCACCTCGATCTCGGCCGCGGGGGCAGGTCGACCGAACCGGAAGCCCTGGGCCATGTGGCAGCCCAGTCGACGCAGCTGCACCTCCTGCAGCTGCGTCTCCACGCCCTCGGCGACCGTGCGCAGGCCCAGCGCAACCGACATGGACTGCACCGCCCCGGCCACCGTGCTCTCCGGGTCCGCCTCGTCGAGGACCTGCACGAAGCTGCCGTCGATCTTGACCACCGAGACCGGAAAGCGGTGCAGGTAACCCAGCGCGGAGTACCCGGTGCCGAAGTCGTCCAGACAGATCACCACCCCGAGGTCGTGCAGCGCGTCCAGCACCCCGAGGGCGGTGGTGGGATCCTCGACCAGAGCAGTCTCGGTGAGCTCCAGCCACAACGCCTCGCCCGGCAGCCCGGTGGTGGCGAGCACCTCGGCAACCGTGCGCGGCAGCGAGAAGTCTTGGAGCTGCCGGGCCGAGATGTTGACCGACACGTGCAGGCGACGACCACTGTCGTGGCGCCATCGGGCCAGCTGCTCGCACGCGGTCCGCAGCACCCAGTCGCCGATGCGGACGATGATGTCAGAGGCCTCCGCAATGGGGATGAACACCGCGGGCGACACCTGCTGACCGTCACGCTCCCAGCGCAGCAATGCTTCCCACCCCAGGGTGCGGCCGTCCCGCAGGTCGACGATCGGCTGGTAGTGCACGTCGAACTCCCCGCGGGCGAGGGCGTCACGCAGGGCGGTCGACGTCTCGACCTGCAGGCGGGCGCTCTCCCGAAGGCTGTCGTCGTAGCGGGCGTAGCCACCACGGCCCTGCGCCTTGGCGTGGTACATGGCGGTGTCGGCCTGGCGGATCAGGTTCTCCACCTCGTCGCGGGCGTTCGCCTCGTCCCCCCCGTCCCGCCCGGACGCGCGGGCGATCCCGACGCTGGCCGAGACGAAGACGCTGCCCACCGACAGGCCGAACGGCTCGCTGAGGACGGTCACGAGACGGTCGGCGAGACCGTCGGTGCCCGCCCGACCGAGCTGGACGGCGAGGACGAACTCGTCGCCCCCGTACCGGCTCACCAGGTCCTGCGGCCGCACCGACTCGCTCAACCGCTGGGCGGCCTGCACCAGCAGCTCGTCGCCCACGCTGTGGCCGTAGACGTCGTTGACGAACTTGAACCCGTCGAGGTCGATGAACAGCAGGCTGACCCGCTCGGCTCCTGTGGAGGTGTCCAGCTCGGCCTGCACGCGCTGGTTCAGCAGGACGCGGTTGGGCAGGCCGGTGAGCTCGTCGTGGGTCGAGCGGTGCCGGGCGACGCGCTCACCCTCGGCGTGACGACGCACGGCCCGCTCGCTGCGCAGCAGGACCCCGAGCAGCAACAGGCCGAACAGCACCGCGCGGACGATTCGGTCGATCGAACCCGTCGTCGGGTCGAGCGCGAGGATCACCGCGGCCGCGACGAGGCCCGCGACGAGGCCCGGCAGCCGGCGACGCCCGCGGTACTCCAGCGGGGGCTGGGGGCGGGCGAGCTCGGCCATGGACGGGTGCAGCGCGGCCGCGGCGAGGGCGCAGTAGCCCACCAGGTAGGGCGTGTCGAGCAGCCGCTCGGGCAGGGTCAGGAGGTTCGCGGTGGTGGCGGCGTAGCCGAGGTCACCGACGAGGATCGCGACCACGCACGTGGTCAGCAGCGCGAACGCGCGGTCCCCGGGCGCGCTGGTGAACACCAGCTGCACGAGCAGGGTGAGCAGGACGGCGTCGACGATCGGGTAGCTGGCGTTGATCAGCAGTCCTACGTCGGTGGCCCGGCTGGCCGGCGGGGCGACGAGGACCACCCACCCGACCAGGGCGGCGGCCGTCCCCACCAGCACCGCGTCCAGTGCGGTGGCGACACCGGTCCCGGCTGCGCGTGCACGCAGCCACACGGTGGCCGCACCACCCACGGCGAGGTACCCGCCCACGGTGGCCAGCACGGCCACGACCGGGAGCGCCTCGTCGGGGAGATCGCGGGCCACCGCCCGAGACAGCCCCCCGACGAGGAACAGCACGCTCGCGGTCAGCACCAGCCGCCACGGCAGCACCGCCGCGGGCCGGTGCGCGGCCAACCCGACGACGATCGAGACGATGGTCACCCCGGCGACGAGGCCGAACACCACCAGGCCCACCACGGCGGAGCTGAAGGTCACGTAGACGGTGCACGCCAGCACGGACGCTGCGAGCACCGACCACGCCGCCCAGGTGAAGCCCCGGCCGGACCGGGCGAGGGATGCGGGGACGGTCGTCACGGGCGCGCCGTGGGGTGGGTCATCGACGGCGGGGAGCCTGGAAGCGGGCGCTGTAGTAGGTCTGCGTGTCCAGCACCTCGACGTCGACCTCGGCGGCGTTGGTGAGCATGGCGATCACGTTTCCCTCGAACCCGTGCGCGGCGTTGTTGAACGCGCAGACGTCGCTGCAGACCACGGCACGCTCGCGCACGAGCCGGGAGAGCAGCGGCTGCATCATGTCGGTGAACGCGCTCCCGCGGCGCGCCCGGGGATGCACCAGGGTGAAGCCGAGGTAGTACAGCGCACCGCGTGCGGCGTGCTCGGGAAACTGGGCGGCGTAGTACTCGGGACTGACCCAGGGCACCGCCGCCAGGTCGTCGGTCAGGGTGGTCAGTCCCACCGCATGCCCCTCGTGGTCCCACGCCACGTACTTCTGCACGCGCGCGTCGTTCATCTCCTCGACGAACTCCTCGTGGTGCAGCACGTTGCGGGCCGCTGCGCGAGTTCGCAGGGGTTCGAAGGCCCGCAGGTACAGCGCCCAGAAGGCCGTCGTGTCGGTCTCGCCGACCTGGCTCTCGACGGTGACGCGGGTGCTGGGGCTGGAGCCGGAGGTGCGACGCAGCGCGAGCTCGGGACCGCTCACGGCGCTCACGACGCCCACGACGCCCACGACTCAGCGGCGTACGAGGCCAGCACCAGCACGCACAGCGGATCACCGGTGCACTGCGCCGAGACCAGGGTCATCTCCGGTGCGGTGAAGCCGCCTCCGCGTCCGGTGGTCATGGATTCCAGGCTGGCGTGGATCTGGTTCGCCACCTCGTCCTCGGTGGTGCCGGCGTGCTCGACGAACAACCCCGCCCCGGAGCCGTCGTGCTTGTGCACCCATCCCACGCCGGCGGCCGCCTGCTCGCCCCTGTTCTCGGCGTGCTGCTCGGCGTAGACGCAGTAGAGCTTGTCGCCCCACCCGGGCTGCTGGATCAGCGTGGGGGTGTGGACCAGCGTCGCCCCGGTGGGGATGACCGACGACAGTCGGACGAGGTTGACGTCACCCGCACCGACGTCGCGCAGGGCGGCGTCGAACGCGGCGAGCGGGGTCGCGGCCGACCCGGTCCCAGCGCTCACGGAGATGCAGAGCGTCGTCGCGGAGCGGTGGCCGCGCGAGCTGCGCTCGAGGCGGTCGATTCGGGGCGTGGGCTGGAGCAGCACAGCGCTTCCTCCTGTCGTCGGGTGCGGGGGTCAGGGCCGGAACGCAGCGCTGGTTTGGATACGGACGGTGCATGCCGTCCAACACAAAGTAGTTGATCTCCGGTACTTGGCTGTCCGTGCGCGGCGCTAGCCTCGAACCCATGAGCCGTCCTGCGCGCCGTGACCCCAGCAAGCTGACCGACGCCCCCGGGTTCCGGGAGTTCGTCCGCGACGGGTGGGGCCCGGCGGATCGAGCGGCGCACGTCACCGAGGGGGCGGCGCTCGCCGCGGCCGAGCACCGCCAGAAGCTGTCCCAGGCTCTCCCCGGGCGGCGGATCGCGGTGGCCGCCGGTCGGGCACCGGTGCGCGCCAACGACTCCGACTACGAGTTCCGCCCTGATTCGGACTTTCTGTGGCTGACGGGCTGTCAGGCCGAGGGTGCGGTGCTGGTCATGCTCCCCACCGGTGACACCCACGACGCCGTCCTGCACCTGCGGGCGCCCGCCGGGCCCAGCGAGTCCGACTTCTTCGCCAGCGCCCGGGACGGCGAGCTGTGGATCGGGCCGGTCCCCGGGCTCGACGAGTGGTCCGAGGCGCTGGGGATCACCTGCGCGCCGCTGGAGGCGCTACCCACCGCGCTGCGGGGCAGCTACCCGGCGATGCTCGCCGCCCGCGGGGTGGAACCGGTCTTGGACGCGCTGGTCACCGGCGACGGTGGAGAGCTGCGCCAGGTGCTCGCCGAGCTGCGTCGCATCAAGGACGAGTGGGAGATCACCCAGCTGCAGGCCGCCGTCGACGCCTCGGTGCAGGGCTTCGGCGAGGTGGCGGCAGCGCTTTCAGAGGCCGTGGCCGGTGGGGGGGAGCGGTGGCTGCAGGGCACCTTCGACCGCCGCGCCCGCACGTCGGGCAACGGCGTGGGCTACTCCTCGATCATTGCTGCCGGGCCGCACGCCCCGGTGCTGCACTGGGTCCGCAACGATGGCGTCGTGGGTGAGGACGCCTTGGTGCTGATGGACGCCGGGGTCGAGGCGCACACCTTCTACACCGCGGACGTCACCCGCACGTTCCCGGTCGCCGGCGAGATGAGCCACGCCCAGCGCCAGGTCTACGACCTGGTGCACTCCAGCCACGTGGCCGCGATGGCCGAGGTTCGCCCCGGTGCCGAGTACCGCACGTTCCAGCAGACCGCGATGCGGGTGCTGGCGGAGGGCCTGGACAGCTGGGGGCTGCTGCCGGTGGGCGTCGAGGAGTCGCTGGACCCCAAGGGCCAGCACCACCGCCGCTACATCGTCTGCGGGGTGGGCCACTACCTGGGCCTGGACGTGCACGACTGTGCGCAAAGCTCCGCCGAGGCCTACCACGAAGGCACCCTGGAGGTGGGCATGGCGCTCACCGTCGAGCCCGGCCTGTACTTCCACCCCAACGACCTCACCGTGCCGCCCGAGCTACGGGGCATCGGGGTGCGCATCGAGGACGACCTGGTGGTCACGGGCAGCGGCAACCGGGTGCTCTCCGACGCCCTGCCGATCACCGCCGACGGCATCAGCGAGTGGGTGCGCGCCCATCGGCGCTGACCCTCCGCGGATAAGTTGCCCTCATGGACCTCCGGATCTTCACCGAGCCCCAGCAGGGCGCCACCTACGACGAGCTGCTGCGGGTGGCGCAGGCGAGCGAGGAGCTCGGCTTCGACGCGTTCTTCCGGTCCGACCACTACCTGGCCATGAGCGGTGACGGAGCACCCGGGCCCACCGACGCCTGGACCACCCTCGCCGGGCTGGCGCGGGAGACGTCCCGGATCCGTCTCGGCACCCTCGTCACCTCGGCCACCTTCCGGCTGCCCGGCCCGCTGGCCGTCACGGTTGCCCAGGTCGACGCCATGAGCGGCGGTCGGGTGGAGCTCGGGCTCGGAGCCGGCTGGTTCGCCGCCGAGCACTCCGCGTACGGGATCCCTTTTCCCCCGCTCGGCGAGCGCTTCGACCGGCTCACCGAGCAGCTGGAGGTCATCTCCGGGATGTGGGCCACCCCGCCGGGGCAGCGCTTCTCGCACGCGGGTCGGCACTACCCCGTCACCGACTGCCCCGTGCTGGCCCGCCCGGTGCAGCCACGGCTGCCGATCATCATCGGCGGTGGTGGGGCGAGGAAGACCCCGGCGCTGGCCGTGGCCCACGCCGCCGAGTTCAACGCCCCGTTCCAGACCGTCGAGGCGACCGGGAAGCTGATCGAGCGGGTGCGGCACGTGGCCGACGGGGCGGGTCGGGACGACCTGGTGTACTCCGTCGCGCAGGCCTTGTGCGTGGGTGCCGACGATGTGGAGGTGAACCGTCGGGCTGCCGTCCTGAACCGCGAGGTCGACGAGCTGGCGGCCCACGCCCTCGCCGGCTCACCGGCACAGGTCGTGGACACGCTGGGCCGCTTCGCCACGGCGGGGGTCAGCCGGGTGTACCTGCAGGTGATGGACCTCCACGACCTCGACCAGCTGGAGTTCGTGGCTGCTGCCGTGGCGCCACAGCTGTGACTCGCGAAGACGGGGCGACGCAGGAAGTCGGGGCGGGCGGACAGAAGCGGGGCCGCCGGATCGCCATGTCGGCCGCCGAGCGGGACGCCTTTCTCGAGGTGGAGCGCACCTGCCGGGTGGCGAGCGTCGGAGCGTCGGGGCCCCACGTCACACCGCTGTGGTTCGTCTGGGACGGCACCGCGCTCTGGCTGCACAGCCTGTCGCGCAGCCGCCGCTGGGCGGAGCTGGCCGCGGACCCACGCGTCTCCGTCGTGGTGGACGCGGGAACCGAGTACCAGGCGCTGCGGGGGATCGAGCTCACCGGGCGGGTCGAGGTGGTGGGCGAGGTGCCCCGCACCGGCAAGCCGGTGCCGGAGCTGGTGGCCGCTGAGCGTCAGTTCGCCCGGAAGTACCTCGGGTCGGAGAGCTTCGCCTCCGACGGGCGGCACGGATGGCTGCGGCTGGTACCGGAGTACGAGGTCAGCTGGGACTTCCGGAAGCTGTCGGGTGGCTGACGGAGCGAGGGCAGGCGCAAGGCCAGCCCAACACGAGGACCCCGGGCCGCTGGGGCTCCGGGGTCCTCGAGCACGAGCACCAGGTGACCAATGCGTGCATTGGGCGCCGTGTGCGTGGCCTCGGCGACAGGTCGGCGGGGGTCGTCGACGTGCGCAGGCCCACGGCGTCTGGATGACCAGGCGCGCGAGGCGTGGGTGCCGGGTACTCGTGCTGGGAACGACGATCGGGAGGGCGGACCTTCTCTTCTGGTTCGACCTTGGCCTCTCGCAGTTCCGTAGGCCCATGTCTACCTGGTGACGTGAGTCACAGCAAGGGCTTCGTGGAGGTTCACCCGGATGCCGTACCCGGCTGTGGACAACCGTTGAGCTCCTGCTTCGCCTCGGTTGATCAGCCCCGGCGGCGTCGCCGAGCGACGGTGTACCAGGTGGCCCCCGCCGCGGCCGCGCTCAGACCCATCGCGGTGGCTGCGACCGCAGACCCGGAGGCGGTCGGGATGCGAGCACGCAGGCTGACCGGGTTGGAGAAGGTGAGCACCGGCCAGTCGCGGGCGAGCGCTTCCTTGCGCAGGGCGCGGTCGGGGTTGACCGCGGTCGGGTGGCCCACCTCGGCCAGCATCGGCAGGTCGGTGACGGAGTCGGAGTAGGCGTAGCACTGCTGCAGGTCGTAGCCCCGCTCCACGGCCAGGCGTCGCAGCTCGTCGGCCTTGGCCTGGCCGTAGCAGTAGAAGTCGACGTCACCGGTGTAGAGCCCGTCGACCTCGACCATCCGGGTCCCGACGCTGTGGTCGGCGCCGACCATCGCGGCGATGGGGACGACCATCTCCTCGCCGGAGGCGGAGACGACGACGACGTCGTGGCCCCGTGCGGTGTGGTCGGCGATCAGCGCCGCGGCCTCGGCGTAGACGAGCGGATCGACGACGTCGTGCAACGTCTCCTCGACGATGGCCCGCACCTGCCGGACCTCCCAACCGGTGCACAGCGCGGTGATGTGCGCCCGCATCCGCTCCATCTGGTCGGCGTCGGCGCCGGCGAGCAGGAAGAGGAAGTGGGCGTAGCTGCTCTTGAGCACCGCGCGGCGGTTGATCAGGCCCTCGTGGAAGAACGGCCTGCTGAACGCCATCGTCGAGCTGCGGGCGATGATCGTCTTGTCGAGGTCGAAGAACGCGGCCACCGTGGACCTGGCCTCGGGAGCCTGTGTGGTCACGGGGCGAGCATAGGTCGATCACGCTCGGGCGGCGCGAGCGCTCACGGCCCCAGGGTCGGCTGAAGGAATGACGACGGACCCGAAGGCCGGGGTACAGTTGTTGATGTCCGGACTAGTTCTGGACGAGCTCAGCCCAACCCCCCGGGGCTGAGCTCCGACGACCCCCGCCCCTCCCCCCTGGCGGGGGTCGTCCCATGCCCGGATCCTGTTCGTGGCACACGGTTTCATTCTTGTCCAGCGTGGTGTCCACAGGCCGGGACGGACGGGGCAGTTCTCCACAGCCGGGGACCTGGGTGGTCGCCGACCCACGACGGCGGGCCAGCGTGGTGGTCGACGCGCCAGACCCCTGGCTCGCTGGACACCTCGGAGCCCCTCGTGAGCCCTGCCGCCGCTACCCCTGCTCTGGCCCTGCTGACGCCTGGTCCCCTCCGCGAGGAGCTGCTGCGCCTGGCCGCCGCGGCGGGGTGCGAGCTCGACCTGTGCACCGCGGTGACGGAGGCCCGGGTGCCCTGGGCGCGCGCACCCCTGGTGGTGCTGGACCCCGACGCAGCCGCCCGGTGCGCGGCGGCCGGACTGCCCCGCCGCGAGGGCGTCCTCGTCCTCGACCAACCCGGTGCCCACGGCTCGTCGTCGGCGCAGACGTGGCGGGCGGCGGTGGCCGTGGGAGCCGAGCACGTGGTCCAGCTGCCCGACGGTGAGGCGTTCCTGGTCGGTGCGCTGGGGGAGCGGGCAGAGCGGGCCGACGAGGGGGGACGTGTGCTGGCCGTGCTCGGAGCCAGAGGAGGGGCCGGGGCGTCGGTGCTGGCCGCAGCGGTGGCCGGTGCGGCCGCCGAGGTGGGGCGACGCGCGCTGCTCGTGGACTGCGACCCGCTGGGCGGGGGACTCGACCTCGTGCTCGGTGTCGAGGAGGCGACCGGCCTGCGCTGGTCGGGCGTGGCGCTGACCGGGGGGCGGGTGACGGCCGCAGCGCTGCACGAGGCCCTGCCCGGTGACGGCGGCCTGCTCACCGTGCTGTCGTGCGGGCGTGACGAGGTGGCCCCTTCGCCCGACGCCGTGGCCGCGGTCCTCGACGCCGGCCGTCGCGCCGGCGACGTGGTGGTCTGTGACCTGCCCCGCAGCCTGGGTCCGGCTGCCCTGGCCGTACTGGACCGCGCCGACGTCACCGTCCTCGTGGTGCCCGCCGAGGTTCGGGCCTGCGCAGCCGCTGCGCGGGTGGTGGCCGCGACCGGCGCCCGCGGGGACGGGCTCCGGATCGTGGTCCGTGGTCCCGCGCCCGGGGGCCTGCGGTCCGTCGACGTGTCCCGGGCCCTGGGTCTGCCCGTGCTCGCGACGAGCCGTCCGCGCCCCCGCCTCGCCGAGCTGCTGGAGCGCGGTGGGCTGCCGCACCGGGGTCCGCTGCCGAACCTGGCCGACGCCGTGCTGGCCGCGCTCACGGCCTCGACGTCGAGGCCGTTGCGGAGTGCGGCGTGAGTGCCGCGGCGCCGGCCCTCACCGAGGAGCACGAGCGGCTGCTCGACCGGGTGCGACACCGCCTTGCCGAGACGGCCGGGGTGCTGAGCCCGGCCGCCGTCGCGACGGCCATCCGGGCCGAGGCGGGCGGTGTGCTCGGTGACACCGACCTGCTCGCGGCGCTGCGCGTGCTGCAGACGGAGCTGACCGGGGCGGGGCCGCTGGAGGAGCTGCTCACCGACCCGGACACCGCTGACGTGCTGGTCACCGGGCCCAATGCGGTCTGGGTCGACCGTGGTGCCGGGCTGCAGCGCACCACGATCCGCTTCGCCGACGAGGCCGCGGTGCGCCGCTTGGCCCAGCGGCTCGCGCTGTCCGCGGGACGACGACTGGACGAGGCGCAGCCCTGGGTCGACGGGCGTCTGCCCGAGGCCGGGTACGGCGGGGCCGGGGTGCGGCTGCACGCGGTGCTGCCGCCGGTGGCCGCCGACGGAACCGCGGTGTCGCTGCGGGTGCTGCGCCCGGCCACCCAGGGGCTGGCCGCGCTGGTCGCGAACGGGGCCGTGCCCGGTGACGCCGCGGAGCTCCTCACCGACGTCGTCACTGCTCGGCTCGCGTTCCTGGTCGTCGGGGGCACGGGGGCAGGCAAGACGACCCTGCTGGCGGCGCTGCTGGCCCTGGTCGACCCGCGAGAACGGATCGTGTGCGTGGAAGACGCCGCCGAGCTGGCGCCCCAACACCCGCACGTGGTCCGTCTGGTCGCGCGGGCGCCCAACGTGGAGGGCGTCGGCGAGGTCACCGTCCGCCAGCTCGTGCGGCAGGCGCTGCGGATGCGGCCCGACCGAGTGGTGGTGGGGGAGGTGCGCGGCGCGGAAGTCGTGGACCTGCTCACCGCGCTGAACACCGGTCACGACGGGGGAGCGGGCACGGTGCACGCCAACTCCCCGCGGGAGGTGCCCGCCCGGCTGGAGGCGTTGGCGGCCCTCGGGGGCATGGACGCGGCAGCGCTGCACAGCCAGCTCGCGGCCGCCGTGCAGGTGGTGCTGCACGTGCACCGTGATCCGACCGGGGCGCGTGGTCTGGCCGCGGTCGGCGTGCTGGAGCGCGCGGCGTCGGGTGCGGTGACCGTCGTTCCGGCGTGGACCAGAGCGGACGGACGGGGCCCAGGGTGGAACGCGCTGACCCTGTTGCTACGCGAGCGCGGTGTCCGGCGGTGAGCACGGCGCTTCTCGCCCTGGCCACGGCGCTGCTGGTGGCCCCCAGGTCGGTGGGCGCACGGCGCCTGCGGGGGCTGGCGCCGGCCGCTCGACGACGGTGGGTGTGGCTGCGCCCCAGGTCCGCGCTCGGTACGGCCGTGCTCGCCTTCGCACCCGCCCTGCTGGTCTTCGGGCTCGCCCCCGCGCTGTCCGCGGCCCTCGCCGCGGCGAGTGTGCACCGCCGTCTCGCGCAGCGGGTGAGCGCTCGGCACCGCGCCCGCGACACCGGGGCGCTGACCGCCGCGGTGGAGGTGCTGGTCGCCGAGCTGGGCACCGGGGCGCACCCGGCCGCCGCGTGCACCGTCGCGGCCGGCGAGGTCGAAGGCACCGTGCACCGGGTGTTCACCGAGGCCGCCGCTCGCACCCGGCTAGGCGGTAGCGCGGCCGACGGTCTGCGCAGCGGTGTGCCCGCGCTGGACGCTGAGCTCGAGCGGGTGGCCGCCGCCTGGCGGGTGGCGGAGCAGCACGGCATCGCCCTGGCCGGTCTCCTGGACTCGGTGCGCCGCGACCTCGCCGGGCGGAGCCGCTTCGCTCGCCGCACGCAGGCCGGGCTGGCCGGCGCCCGGGCCACGGCCTCGGTGCTCGCCGGGCTGCCGCTGCTGGGTATCGCGCTGGGCCAGGCCGTCGGTGCCCAACCGGTGCAGCTGCTGCTCACCGAGACCGCAGGTGGGGTGCTGCTGCTGGTCGGCACCGTCCTGGTCTGCAGCGGGCTCGCGTGGACCGGACGGATCACCGCACGGGTGGTGGCGTCGTGAGCGCCGGGGGCGGTGAGTCGTGAGCGCGACCCTGGTGCTGATCGCGCTGGCGCTGCTCGCCGCGCCCGGCCAGCGTGCCGCCCGAGCCCGGACCACCGCGCTGCTGGAGCCTGCGCGGCCCGCCGGTGCCCGGAGCACTCCGGTACTGGCGATCGCCGTGGCATCGCTGCTGGGGACGGCGGTAGCCCTGGGGGTGGGTGGGGTTGCTGGCCCGCTCGCGGGTGCGGTGCTCGCGGTGGGCGCCGGGCTGGGGATGCGACGCCTCGGCACTGTGCGACCGCAGCCGGTGGATCCGTTGGCCGTGGACGGCACCCTCGACCTGCTGGCCGCGTGCCTGCGAGGCGGGCTGCCCGTGGCCAGCGCCGCCCGCGTGGTGCTCGCCTCCGCCCCGACGCCGGTGGCCGCGGTGCTGCGCCAGGCCGCCGACCTGTTGACCCTGGGCGCGGAGCCGCAGGACGCGTGGGCGGGTGCTGCCGCCGAGCAGCGGGCCGCCGCCGAGGACGCCGCCGCGGCCGCCGCCGAGCGGGCCGCCGTGCTCGTCACAGGACCGCTGGGGCTGTGCTTCCTGCCTGCGTTCCTCTGCCTCGGGGTCGTGCCGGTGGTGCTCGGCCTGGCCGCGCCGGTGCTCCGCGGCGGATTGGTCGGCTGACCCCGATCTCACACGTCCACCGCGGACCGACCGCGGTGGGAGAGAAGGAGGTAGATGGTTATGGACAAGCTGAAGCAGCTACGCGTGCGGCTGAACACCCAGCTGGTGCAGGTGGCCACGGCTGATGACGGGATGTCGACGGCGGAGTACGCCATCGGCACGATTGCGGCCGCGGCGTTCGGGGCGGTGCTCTACACGGTGGTCACCGGCGACTCGGTGGTCAGCGCCCTCACCGGGCTGGTGCAGCGGGCGCTGTCGACGGACATCTGATGAGCGTCGTCAGCCGGGTCCCCGCCCGACTGCGCGAGGAGCGGGGTGCGGTGACGGTGGAGGCGGCGATCGCGATGGCTTCGCTGACCGTCGTGCTGCTGCTCGCGGTCGGGGCCGTGCTGGCCCTGGCCGTGCACGTGCAGTGCCTCGACGCGGCCCGGGAAGCGGCCCGGCTGACGGCTCGGGGGGAGGACGAGCGCGCGGTCAGCGCCGCCCACCAGGTGGCCCCGCCCGGCGCTGACGTCCAGGTCAGCACGAGCGGTGACACGGTCACCGCGGTGGTCAGCGCCCGCAACCGGCTGCTGCCGGGACTGGAGCTGAGCGGGCGCGCGGTGGCGGTGGTTGAACCGTGAGTGACGACCGCGGCTCGGCCACCATCTGGGCGGTGTCGGCCATCGCGGCGCTGGTCACGCTCACCGTGGTGGTGCTGGCGCTGGGGGCGGCGGTGAGCACCCGGCACCGCGCCGAGGCCGCCGCCGACCTCGCTGCGCTCGCGGTGGCGTCCCATGCGCTGGACGGTATCGAGGCGGCCTGCGCCCGCGCCCACGTGGTGACCGACGGCATGGGCGCCGAGCTGGTGCGGTGCGAGCTCGACGGGTGGGACGCGGTCGTCGAGGTCGACGTCAGCGGTCCGACCGCGCTGAGCGGGCTGGGTTTTGGGCACGGCCGAGCCCGGGCCGGACCGGTACCCCCGTGAGTGGCGGGTCGGTACCGTCCTGGGCAGCGGGCAAGGCTCGTACGTCGTTGCCCCGGGGGTGCATCCGGCGGGGGCTGCAAGGACGTAGACCAAGGACAGCCATCCGATGCGGTCAGGAGGAGCTCGATGGAACGGCAGGATCGCGAGGACGACGAGCGCCTGAGCGCGCTCTTCGTCTCCGGCGACGACACCGCCCTGCGGGCGGTCTACGACCGCCACGGGCCGCTGGTCTACCGCATCGCCTTGTCCATGCTCCGGTCGGTGCCCGACGCCGAGGACGTCACCCAGGCCACGTTCATCTCCGCGTGGCGGGGCCGTGCGACGTTCAACCCGCAGTCCGGTTCGTTGGCCGGGTGGCTGGTGGGCATCGTGCGTCGACGGGCGATCGACCAGCTTCGCGTCATCGGCCGGGAGCAGCGCACCCTTGCGGCGGTGGCCGTGACGCCCTCGCTCGTCAGCCCACCCGCGGGTGCGGACGGGGTGGTGGAGCGCATGCTGGTGGCCGACGAGCTGTCCCGGCTGCCCGAGGCGCAACGCAGGGTGCTGGAGCTGGCGTTCTACGACGGGCTGACCCACGTCCAGATCGCGGCAGCCACTTCCATCCCCGTGGGTACCGTCAAGAGTCACCTGCGGCGTGGGCTGACCCGGTTGCGACGACGTTGGGAGGTGGATGGTGCCCTACAGG
This sequence comes from Mycobacteriaceae bacterium, assembly GCA_039923155.1. Lineage (GTDB taxonomy): Bacteria > Actinomycetota > Actinomycetes > Mycobacteriales > Mycobacteriaceae > Rhodococcus_D. Next base: position 14,069 of record JBDTDI010000156.1, read on the forward strand.
CCGACGCACGAGTCTGACTCGTCCTTCCACCACGACCCCCGTCACGAGCTCGCCCGGGAGGAGACGTTGACCCTGCTCGCCCTTGGCGAGCAGGTGGACGGCGGCCTCGACGGGCACGTCCGCGACTGCGGGCAGTGCCAGACCGAGCTCACGGCGCTGCGTCGCA
>JBDTDI010000157.1:0-4158 GCA_039923155.1 Mycobacteriaceae bacterium
TCGCGCATGATGTCGGCGTCGGCCGGTCGTTCGATCTCGCCGAGCGCGACGGCGACGCCGAGGCCGGTGGCGCCGTTGGAGAGGTCCATCGACTCGTGGGTGTGCTCGGTCCACACCGACTTGCCGCGCGCCTTGGCGTCGCGGATGGTGTGGATCGTGAGCAGCGGGGTCTTGGTCTGGACGTAGTGCACGTCGGCCGGGTCGGTGATTCCGGCGGCCGCCATCGCCTCCTTCACCGCGGCGGCGACCTTGGTGATCATGGCGGTGCGCCCGATGTCCTCGGGCAGCAGCTGCTCGCTCATGGCGACGCCGACGGTCAGGCGCGGCTCGTCGGTCTGCTCAGCCCGCTCGGCGGGGACGGTCGCGAAGATCGTGGCGTGCGGGCTGATGACCCCGTCGGTGCCGCCGGACCAGACGATGGGGATGTCGCCCACCTCGTCGGCGCTGCGGCTGCCCTTGGCGGCGAGCACCTCCCGGAAGGCGCGGTCGGCGATGATGCGGGTGTAGTCGTTGACGCCACCGTTGCCCTCGGTCTTGCCGATGACGGCGACCACCCGGTCAGCCTCCAGCACGCCGTCGTCGATGAGCTTCGCCAGCTCGCTGGCGTCGGACACGGTGTGCAGCGGAACCTTGCGAACCTCAATAGCCTCGGGCACTGAGCTCTCCTCTGATCTGGGACGGACGGGGTGGGGTGACGGGGTAGGTGGGGATGTGACGTGGGACGGGGTGGTTCACGCGGTGACGATGGTTCCCGCGGTGCCGGCCAGCGCATCGGCAATGTGGTGCACGGAGGTGATGACGGAACGCCCGCCCGCCTCGGCGAAGCGGCAGGCCGCGTCGACCTTCGGTCCCATGCTGCCCCCCGCGAAGTGGCCTTCCTCCGCGAGCTGCCGCAGCTCGACCGCGGTCACCGCACCGAGGGGGCGCGCCTCGGGGGTGCCCCAGCCGATCATCGCGGCGTCGACGTCGGTGGCGATCACGAGCACGTCCACCCCGAGCTGAGCGGCCAGGACCGCAGCGGTCAGGTCCTTGTCGATCACCGCCTCCACCCCCAGGAGCTCGCCGTCGGCGCCGCGGACGACGGGAACCCCACCCCCGCCGGCACAGACCACCACGCAACCGGCGTCGAGCAGGGTCGCCACGGTGGGGGCCTCCAGGCACGCGAGGGGTTCCGGCGAGGCGACCATCCGTCGCCAGCCCCGCTCACCGCGGTCCTCCCAGATCTGGCCGTGGTCGATCATCAGCTTCGCCTCCTCCGCGGGCAGGTAGCGCCCGATCGGCTTGCTGGGCGAGGCGAAGTGGGGGTCCTCGCGCGAGACCAGGGTCCGGGAGACGAGCACGGCCGAGTGCACCGCACAGTCGCGCTGGGCCAGCGCCTGGTCGAGCGCGTTCAGGACGAGCACGCCGATCGTGGCCTGTGTCTGGGCTACGCACCAGTCCAGCGGCACCGGAGGTACCACGGCGGCAGCCATCTCGTTCTTGACCAAGAGGTTGCCGACCTGCGGCCCGTTGCCGTGCGTGAGCACCACCTCGGCGCCGTCGGTCACGATGTCCGCGACCGCGGCCATGGCCCCGATGATGGCCAACCGCTGGTCGCCCGGTTCGGCGCGACCATCCGCTGCGGTCATGGCGTTGCCGCCCAACGCGATCAGTACCCTCACGCCCCCCACGCTAGCGGCGGACGATGACGTCGAGCACCGGCAATGGTTGCCCAAACGGGCGCGGTTCTTCATCACATGGCGACGCCGAGCCGCCGGTACCGGGCCAGCCGTGCGGCCAGCAGCTCCGCCGGCGCGCGGGACAGCAGCACCGCCAGCTCGTGCTCGAGCACACCGCCGAGACGGCCCAGGAACGCGGCGGGTTCGTCCGCCGCGTCGGGGTGCTCTGCCACTATGCGGTCGACGATCCCGTTGCGCAGCAGGTCCAGGCTGCGCACCCCCTGGGCGTCCGCCATCTCCGCCGCCCGGTCGGTGGTGTGGAACCTGATCGCGGACGCCCCCTCGGGCGGCAACGGGGACAGCCAGGCGTGCTGGGCACAGAGGACGCGGTCGGCGGGCAGCAGGGCCAGCGCTCCCCCACCGGCGCCCTCGCCGAGCAGCAGGCAGATCGTCGGCGCCGGCAGCGTGGTCAGCTCCACCAGGCACCGGGCGATCTCGCCGGCCAGACCACCTTCCTCGGCCTCCTTGCTCAGCGCCGCGCCGGCGGTGTCCACCACGGTGACCAGCGGCAGCGCCAGCTCGGCCGCGAGCCGCATCCCTCGCCGCGCCTCGCGCAGACCGGCCGGTCCCAGCGGCTGGTGGGCGAAGCGCCGGTCCTGACCGAGCACGACGCAGGCCGCGGGTCCGAAGCGCGCCAGGGCCAGCAGCAGTCCGGGTTCGTGCTCACCGGCCCCGGTGCCGTGCAGCAGCGTCACCGTGTTCGCGGCGACCTTCAGCAGGGCCCGCACCCCTGGACGAACCGGGTTGCGCGAGCGCTGGATGGACTCCCAGGCCGGGATGTCCGGCAGCGACTCGAGCGGCAGGTCCGGCACCGGTGGCGACGGTTCCCGGGGCGCGCACAGCACCGCCAGCACGGCGACCGCGACGGCCCGCAGGTGCTCGGGGGCCACCACGGCGTCGACCAGTCCGTGGGCCGCGAGGTTCTCCGCCGTCTGCACGCCAGGCGGGAACTCCGCACCGTAGAGCGCCCGGTAGACCCGGGGGCCCAGAAACCCGACCAGCGCACCGGGTTCGGCGGCGGTGACGTGGCCCAGCGAACCCCAGGACGCGAGCACGCCGCCGGTTGTCGGGTGCCGGAGGTAGACGACGTAGGCGAACCCGGCGGACTTGTGCGCCGCGATGGCCGCCGAGATCTTCACCATCTGCATGAAGGCGACGGTGCCCTCCTGCATCCGGGTCCCGCCCGAGGCCGGCACCGCCAGCAGCGGCAGGCGCTGCGCGGTGGCCCGCTCGATCGCGCACGTCAGCCGCTCCGCGGCGGCCACCCCGATCGAGCCCGCGAGAAACCGGAACTCGCCCATGATGATCGCGACCCGGCGGCCCTCGATCGTCGCCTCGCCGCTGATCACCGACTCGTCCACCCCGGAGCGCTCCCGCGCCTCGGCCAGCTCGTCGAGGTAGCTCTGCTCCGGTTCGCGGAGCACCCCGCGCGGCGGCAGCGGGTCGGTGTCCCAGCGCAGGAAGCTGTCGGTGTCGACCACCACCTCGAGCAGCTCCCGCGCACCGAGCCTGCTCATGTTGGCCGTTCCCCGTCGCCTGGCTGGCGCGGCTGCGCGAGCCAGGCGCGGATGTCGGCCCCGTGCTGGTCGAGCGTGGGTGGGGCCGAGTGTGTGCTCCGTACCCCGTCACCTCCGTCCCCGGTGCCCGGGGTGTCGTCGAAGCGCAGCGGTGGCCCGGGCAGGGTGATGGTGCCCAGTGCGGCGTGCTCGACGTCGATGAGCAGCCCCTGCGAGCGCGTCTGCTCCCAGGTGTAGACCTCCTCGAGGTTGCGCACCTTGCCCGCCGGCACGCCGAGGGTGTCCAGGCGGGCCAGCAGCTCGGTGCTCGGCAGTGCCCGGAAGGCGGCGTCGACCGCCGCGATCACCGCGTCCCGGTCACCCACCCGCTCCGGGTTGGTCGCCCACTCCTGCCGATCGAGCCCGAACTCGGGCGCGAACCGCCGCCACAGGCCTTCGCTGCCCACGGCGATCTGCACGAACCCGTCCGCGGCGTGGAACAGACCGTAGGGACAGATCGACGGGTGGTGACCACCGGTGGGCTGCGGAACCTCACCGGCCACCGTGTACCGGGTGCCCTGGAAGGCGTGCACCCCGACGATGGACGCGAGCAGGCTGGTCCGCACCACCCGGCCCCGCCCCGTGGTGGTGCGCTCGAGCAACGCCGCGACCACGCCGTAGGCGCCGTTCATGCCGGCCAGCAGGTCCCCGATGGGGACGCCGACCCGGGTCGGTTCCGCCGCGGACGGACCGGTCAGCGACATCAACCCGGCCTCACCCTGGGCGATCTGGTCGTAGCCCGGCCGACGCCCTTCCGGCCCGTCGTGGCCGAAGCCGGTGATCGAGAGCACCACCAGCCGCGGGTTCAGCTCGTGCAGGCGCGTGGTGGAGAAGCCCAGCCGGTCGAGCACGCCGGGCCGGAAGTTCTCCACCCGCACGTCGGC
>JBDTDI010000158.1:0-56426 GCA_039923155.1 Mycobacteriaceae bacterium
GTAGTCCCGCTCCCGGAAGGCGACCGCGAGGGCGTCGCCGAGCCCGCGGTAGGCGAACACCGTCTCGGTGAGCACCGCACCCGCGAGCAGCGCCCCCACCTGCAGCCCGATCGTGGTCACGACCGGCAGCATGGCGTTGCGGAGCACGTGGCGGCTGCGGATGGTCCTCGCCAGCAGGCCCTTGGCCTCCGCCGTGCGCACGTAGTCCTCGTCCAGCACCTCCAGAACCGCCGCCCGGGTGATCCGGAACACGACCGCGAACGGGATCGTGGCCAGCGCGACCGCCGGCAGCACCAGGTGCTTCAGCGCGTCGACGGTGGCGTCGAGCTCCCCGGTCAGCACCCCGTCCAGGGTCGCGAAGCCGGTGACCCGGGTGGCGTTGATACCGACGGTCTGCCGGCCGGTCGCGGGCAGCCAACCCAGTCGCACCGCGAACAGGTACTTGAGCAGGAAGGCCAGGAAGAACACCGGTACCGCCACCCCGAGCAGCGAGGTCACCACCCCCGCGTTGTCCAGCACGCCACCGCGCCGCCGGGCGGCCAGGTAGCCCAGCGGGATGCCCGCCAGCACGGCCAGCACGATCGCGACGAACGCCAGCTCCACCGTGGCGGGGAAGCGCTGGCTGATGATCTCCGAGGCGGGGGTCCCGGGCTGCACGCCGGTGGACACCCCGAAGTCGCCGCCGGCGACCCGGGTCAGGAAGTGGCCGAACTGGACCAGCACCGGCTGGTCCAGCCCGAGCGTGGCCCGCAGCTGCTTGCGCGAGGCCTCGGTGCAGCGGTCGCCGCACAGGGCGGAGTCCGGGCCGCCGGGCAAGCTCCGCAGCCAGGTGAACAGCAGCAGGGCGAGCACGGCGACCACCACGACCAGCTGCAGCACCCGACGGGCGGTGAACCGCAGCACCGCCTCAGCCCTTGGTGACCGAGGAGAACTTCTCGTCCGTCAACGGGCTGGGGGTGAGGCCCTTGATCTTGGCGGACACCACGATGGCCGGCGGCGAGCTGGAGATCGGCACCGCGGGCAGGTACTCGGCCATCAGCGCCTTGTTCAGCGCCTGGTAGTCGGCCTTGCGCTGGCCGGCATCAGGCTCGGAGTCCGCGGCCTGCAGATCGGCGGCCAGCTTCTTGCCCCACGGTGAGGTACCCGTGGAGAAGCGGTTGGTCGTGGTGCCGAAGAACGTGCCGATGAAGTTGTCGGGGGTGTTGTAGTCCCCGGTCCACCCGAGCAGGAAGAGGTCGGCCTTCTTGCCGTCGACGTTGTCGAGGTAGCCGCCGTTCCACGGCTGGGAGACGGCCTTGACGGTGATTCCGGCCTTCTTCAGGTTCGCCTGCAGGTAGTTGAAGATGTCCGCTGGGCTCGGCATGTAGGGCCTGGTGACCTCGCTGGGCCAGTAGAAGTTGACCGTGAGGTTGCTCTGGCCGGCGGCGGCGAGCAGGGCCTTCGCCTTCGCCGGGTCGTAGTCGTAGGTCATCACGTCCTCGGAGTAGCCGTCGACGGTGTCGGGGTAGAACTGCTTGGCCACGACCGCGCCCTCGGGCAGCTGCTGCTCCACGAGCCCCTTGCGGTCGATCGCGTAGGCCAGCGCCTGGCGCACCTTGAGGTCCGCCAGCGCCGGGTTGTTGGACTGGGTGATGCCCAGGTAGAGGATGTTGAAGGCCGGACGGACCTCCAGGTTGAACCCGGCGTCCTTGAGCTGCTTCCAGTCGGCCGGGCTCGGAAAGTCGTAGCCGTCGATGGTGCCCGCCTGCAGCGCCTGCTTGCGCGCCGTCTCGTCGGGGATGACCTGGAAGGCGAGCTTGTCGAGCTTGGCCTTGCTGCCCCAGTACTTCTCGTTGCGCTTGAGGGTGATCACCCCGTTGGCCTGGTCGAAGCTGTCGAAGACGAACGGGCCGGTGCCGGTGGGGTGCGCGGTGGCGTAGGTGGAGTAGGCGAAGCTGTCGCCCTTGGCGGTGACGGTGTTCGCGTCGTACTTCGCCATCGCCGTCGGGCTCTGCATGGAGAACGACGGCAGCCCGAGCACGGCGGGGAACTTGCTCGTCACCCGGGTCAGGGTGACCACCGCGGTGGACTTGTCCTTCGCGTCGCAGGACTTGTAGAGCGAGGGCTCCTTGCCGTCGGCGAACCCGCCGAAGTTGTCGACCCAGTAGCCCGAGACGGCCTCGCTCTGCGCGGCTCCGGTCTGGCCGTACATCCGGGCGAAGTTCTTGCAGACCGCCGCGGCGTCGAACGCGGTGTCGTCGGAGAAGGTGACCCCGTCCTGCAGCTCGAAGGTCCAGGTCAGCCCGTCGGGGCTCGAGGTGTACTTCTTCGCCAGGCTCGGGACGACCTCAGCGGTACCCGGCTTGAACCCGACCAGGCCCTCGAACTGCTGGCGCGCCACCCGGAACGTCTCACCGTCGGTGGCGTAGAAGGGGTCGAACAGCTTCGGGGCGCCAGCGGCGCCGAAGATCATGGTGCCACCGGTCGGGCCGTCGCCCGCCTTCGCCTCGGTCGGGTTCGTGCGGTCGGATCCGGCGCACGCGCTCAGCAGCAGCGCAGCGGCTGCACCTGCGGCGACCAGGCGAACGGGAGAACGGGTCATGACAGCACCTTCCGGGTCCACGGGAGTTCTCGGACGAACGGTGCAGGTGAACCTAGTCGGACACGGCTGGGGCCCAACCCAAGCGCAGGTCACGGTTTGGCGACGGAATGGTCTTGTCCTCCGGCCGGGCGCTCGGCGGTGGCGGAACGCCACCGAGCACCTACAGCAGGATGCGACCGGACAGCGCCCGCCCCAGGGTGATCTCGTCGGCGAACTCGAGGTCGCCGCCCATCGGCAGCCCGGACGCGAGCCGGGTGACCTTGAGCCCGGGCAGGTCCCGCATCATCCGGTTGAGGTACGTGGCGGTCGCCTCGCCCTCGGTGTTCGGGTCGGTCGCGATGATCACCTCGGACACGTCCACCCCGTCGGCCTGCGTGCGCAGGCGCTCCATCAGCTCACGGATGCGCAGCTGGTCCGGGCCCATCCCCGACAGCGGGTCCAGCGCCCCGCCGAGGACGTGGTAGCGACCGGCGAACTCCCGGGTTCGCTCCACCGCCTGCACGTCCTTGGGCTCCTCGACGACGCAGATGACCGTGCGATCCCGGCGCGGGTCGGCGCAGATCCGGCAGAGCTCGCGCTCGCTGACGGTGCCGCACACGATGCAGAACTGCACCCCGTCGCGGATTCTCTGCAGCGCCGCCTGCAGCCGCGCGACGTCACCAGGCTCCACCGTCAACAGGTGGAAGGCGATGCGTTGCGCGCTCTTGGGTCCTACGCCGGGCAGTCGACCGAGCTCGTCGATGAGGTCCTGGACCGGGCCCTCATACACCGGGGGCCCGCACCTCGTGCACCGTCACAGACCGGGCAGACCGAGCCCGCCCCCGCCGCCAAGTCCACCGGCCAGCGGACCCATCTTCTCCGCCGCCAGCGCCTGGGCGGCCTGGTTGGCGGCCGCCACCGCGCCGATGACGAGGTCCTGCAACGTCTCCACGTCCTCGGGATCGACGACCTTCGGGTCGATGACCACGCCGACCAGCTCACCGGCGCCGGTGACGGTGGCCGTGACCAGGCCACCGCCGGCCTGCCCGCTGACCTGGGCCTGGGCGAGCTCGGCCTGCGCGGCCATCAGCTGGGACTGCATCTCCTGGGCCTGCTGGAGGAGCTGCTGCATGTCGGGCGCGCCGCCGGGTTGCACGTCGGGGATCCTTCCGGAACGAGGTGGGGCGCCCGGGTGAGCGCATTCCCAGGGTAGGCCCTTGACCGGGGGCGACGCAGGGAGACACCGTGGCCGAGGTGCAGTGCACTACGCACTCAGTGACCCGCCGCCGAACGGAGAGCCTCCTGTGGACAGCTACGACGTGATCGTGATCGGCGTCGGGTCGATGGGCGGAGCCGCCTGCAAGACGCTGGCGCAGCGGGGCGTCCGGGTGCTCGGCATCGAGGCCTTCACCCCCGGCCACGACCAGGGCTCCGCGCACGGCGGCACCCGGATCATCCGCCAGTCCTACTTCGAGGATCCCGCCTACGTGCCGCTGCTGCGCCTCGCCTACGACGGCTTCCGCACCCTGGAGCAGGAGTCCGGACGGACGCTGATGACCCTGTGCGGGGGTATCTACCTCGGTGATCCCGACGACATCACCTTCACCGGTTCCCGCGACGCCGCACTCGCCCACGGCCTGGACCACGAGGTGCTCGACGCCGCGGCCGTCCACGAGCGCTTCCCGACCATGGACCCCGCGCCCGACACCCTGGCGCTGTACGAGGCCAACGCCGGTTACGTGCGGCCGGAGGAGACAACCATCGCCAACGCCGAGGTCGCCGCCCGGGCGGGTGCGAGCCTGCGCTTCGGCGAGCGCGTCCGTTCCTGGAGTGCGACGCCGGGCGGTGGGGTCACCGTCCGCACCGATGCCGGCACGTACGGCGCGGACCGGCTGGTGCTCACCCCCGGGGCCTGGGCGCCGGTGCTCCTGAACGGGCTTGGGCTGCCCCTCTCGGTCGAGCGGATGGTGTTCCACTGGTTCACCCCGGACTTCTCGGTCGTGCCGTACGAGGCGTGGAGCTTCGAGCACCACCCGGTCTACGTGGAGCAGACCCACGACAACGGCCAGATCTACGGCTTCCCGATGACCGACGGTCCCGACGGCGGGTTCAAGCTCGGTTACTTCCACCGCGGCACCCCGACGACCGCCGACACGGTGGACCGCGTCGTCGCGCCGGAGGAGGGCGAGGTGATGCGCACCCGTGCCCGCCGGCTCTTTCCGCACCTGACCGGACCGCTCGTGCAGTCCAAGACCTGCCTCTACACCCTGACCCCGGACGAGCACTTCGTCCTCGGGCCCCACCCCGAGCACCCGCAGGTCGCCCTGGGGTGCGGCTTCAGTGGGCACGGGTTCAAGTTCGTCCCGGTGGTCGGCGAGATCCTGGCCGACCTGGTCACCACCGGGCGCACCGCCCACCCGATCGAGCTGTTCGACCCCCGTCGCACTGCTCTGGGCGGCCGGCGCCGCGGGTGAACACTCGCCGACGCCGCGTGTGACCAGCCGCCGGCGCCGCGTCCGACCGGGAGGTGCGCAGCGGGTGCAGCGCGTCGAATTCTCCCGGCGACGGGCTCGGGGCTACCGTGCACTACGTGCCGAACCCAGCCCCAGGGCCGACGACCCCGGCCCGCTCCCCCGCCTACCAGGCGGGTGTCGAGCGGCTGCTGGCCAGCTACCGGGCGGTACCGACCGGATCCACCGTGCGTCTGGCCAAGAAGAGCAGCAACCTGTTCCGGGCCCGCGCGGCCACGTCCACCCCCGGTCTCGACGTCTCCGGCCTCACCGGGGTGCTGCGGGTCGACGTCGCCGCCCGCACCGCTGACGTCGCCGGGATGTGCACCTACGACGACCTCGTCGCCGCGACCCTGCCCTTCGGCCTCGCACCGCTGGTGGTGCCGCAGCTGAGGACGATCACCCTGGGTGGGGCCGTGACCGGGCTGGGCATCGAGTCCACCAGCTTCCGCAACGGACTGCCCCACGAGTCGGTGCTGGAGCTCGACGTGCTCACCGGTGACGGCGAGATCGTCACCGCGCGGCCGACGGGCGAGCACGCTGATCTGTTCCGAGGCTTCGCCAACTCCTACGGCACCCTCGGCTACGCCACGCGGCTGCGCATCGAGCTCGAACCGGTGGCGCCGTTCGTGGCCCTTCGACACGTCCGCTTCCACGACCTGGATGCCGCCGTCGAGGCCATCGCCGCCATCAGCGTCTCCCGTGAGCACGAGGGCACCCGCGTCGACTACCTCGACGGCGTCGTCTTCACCGCCACGGAGATCTACCTGAGCGTGGGCACCGGGACCGACGAGCCCGGCCCGACCAGCGACTACACCGGTCAGCAGGTCTACTACCGCTCGATCCAGCAGCGCACCAGCGACCGGCTGAGCATCGCCGACTACCTGTGGCGCTGGGACACCGACTGGTTCTGGTGCTCGCGGGCGTTCGGCGCCCAACAGCCGACGATACGACGTCTGTGGCCAAGACGGCTGCGACGCAGCAGCTTCTACTCCAAGCTCATCGGCCTGGACGCGAGGTTCTCGGTCGCCGACCGGCTCGAGGCCCGGCACGGGCGCCCGCCGCGCGAGCGGGTGGTGCAGGACGTCGAGGTGCCGCTGGCGCGCACCGCGGAGTTCCTGCGGTGGTTCCTCGCCGAAGTTCCCATCGAGCCGCTCTGGTTGTGCCCGGTTCGCCTGCGCGACACCCGCACCTGGGACCTCTACCCCATGGCGCCGGAGGCCACCTACGTCAACGTCGGCTTCTGGTCCAGCGTGGCGCGGACGCCCGGCGACGACGGCGCCACCAACCGCGCCATCGAGGCGCAGGTGAGCGCGGTGGACGGCCACAAGTCCCTCTACTCCGACTCGTTCTACGACGCCGACACCTTCGCCGCCCTCTACGGCGGCGACCGCTACCCCATCCTCAAGCAGCGCTACGACCCGCGCGGGCGCCTGCTCGACCTCTACGCCAAGGCGGTACGACGACAGTGAGCATCAACCCCCGGACCACCACCTCCCGGATCTCGCTGCACCACCCCCGCCACGGCGGCACCCCGAAGCCGCGGATGACCCTCGGGCAGATCGTCGAGGCCCTCTCCGACGGGCCGCTCGGGCTGCGCTTCACGGCCTACGACGGCAGCTCCGCCGGCCCCGCGGACGCCCCGATCGGGCTGCACCTGGCCAGCCCCCGAGGCACCACCTACCTGGCCACCGCGCCCACCGACCCCGACCTGGGCATGGCGCGGGCCTACATCTCCGGCGACCTCACCCTGTCCGGGGTGCACCCGGGAGACCCGTACGAGGCGCTGGTGGCCATGGCCGACGGGATGAAGCTGCACCGCCCCCCCGCCCTGTCCCTGGCCTCGATCATGCGCTCGCTGGGGTGGGAGACGCTGCGTCCGGTGGCCCCGCCGCCGCAGGAGGCGCTGCCGAAGTGGCGACGTGCGGCGCACGGTCTGCGGCACTCCAAGACCCGCGACGCGGAGGCCATCCACAGTCACTACGACGTCTCCAACGCCTTTTACGAGCACGTTCTCGGCGACTCGATGACCTACACCTGCGCGTACTACTCGTCGGTGGACGCCTCCGTCGGCCAGGCGCAGGAGGACAAGTACCAGCTGGTGTTCGACAAGCTCGGGCTCAAGGCGGGGGACCGGCTGCTGGACGTCGGCTGCGGTTGGGGCGGCATGGTCCGCTTCGCCGCACGCCGCGGGGTGCACGCCATCGGGGCCACGCTGAGCAAGGAGCAGGCCGACTGGGCACGGGCGGCGATCGAGCGCGAGGGCCTGGGCGACCTGGCGGAGGTGCGCCACAGCGACTACCGCGACGTCACCGAGACCGGGTTCACCGCGGTCAGCTCCATCGGGTTGACCGAGCACATCGGCATCGCCCAGTACCCGGCCTACTTCCGATTCATCATGGGCAAGCTGGCGCCGGGCGGGCGGCTGCTCAACCACTGCATCACCCGCCCCGGCAACGACCGGCGCACCATGACCGGCTCGTTCATCGACCGCTACGTCTTCCCCGACGGGGAGCTCATCGGCTCGGGCACGATCATCGCCGCGATCCAGGACGCCGGCCTGGAGGTGCGCCACGAGGAGAACCTGCGCGAGCACTACGCGCTGACCCTGCGCGACTGGTGCGCGAACCTGGTGGCGAACTGGGACGCCTGCGTGGCCGAGGTCGGGGAGAGCACCGCGAAGCTCTGGGGGCTGTACATGGCGGGCTCACGGCTCGGTTTCGACCGCAACGTCGTGCAGCTGCACCAGGTCCTGGCCGTGAAGCTCACCGCGACCGGTGACGCCCAGGTGCCGCTACGACAGTGGTGGGGAGCCGGTGTCTGAGCCGGTGGCCCTGCTCCCGCTGCTCCGAGCTCGCTCGTGGCAGGGGTTCGACATCGACGATGTCGGGCGGGTGCTGGCCGGCTGGGACGACTCGGGCACGGTGCAGCTCGTCGAGATCGCGCCCGACGGGACGCCCACCGTGCTCACCGACCTGCCCGGTTCCTGCTCGGGGCGCTACCTGCCCGGTGAGCGCACCGTCGTGGTCTCCCACGACCACGACGGCAACGAGCGGGCCCAGCTGTCCTTGCTGGACCCTGACGTGCCGGGGGTGCTCACCCCCCTCGTGCAGGACCCCGAGCACATCCACGCCCTCGCCCAGGTGTTGCCCGGACGCGTCCTCTACCGCACCAACCGCCGCAACGGGGTGGACTTCGACGTGGTCGCCCGCAACGTGGCCACCGGGGCGGAGGAGGTGCTCTACTCCCGCGGCGGAATGGTCACCGAGGTCGCGCAGAGCCCCGATGCCCGCTACCTGCTCCTCGGGGTCGTCGGGGCGGCCGCCATGTCCACCCAGCTCCTGCTGGTGGACACCCTGGCCTCCACCCCGGACGGCACGGTCACCGAGCTCACGGCCGCCGACGCGGTGGGGCGCCACGAGAACCTGCACTGGTTGCCCGACTCCAGCGGCTTCCTCGTCACCACCGACCGGGACAGCGACCGCACCGTGGTGGCTCGCCACGACCTGGACCAGGGTGCCTGGACCGTGCTCGTGGCCGACGAGCACGACCTCACCGGGTGGCTCAGCCCGGACGGCGCGACCCTGCTGTGCGAGGCCAACGTCGACGGCTGGAGCGAGCTGAGCCTGCGGGGCCTCGACGGTGGCCTCGACGGTGGTGGTGCACCGGTCGTGCTGCCCACGCCCGCCGTCATCGGCGGCATGCGCCCCGCCCCACGGTTCGCACCGGGCTCGGCGACGGTGCTGGCCTCGGCCTCCGCCCCGGACCGCCCGGGCGACGTGCTCGTGCTGGACGTGGCGTCAGGGCGGGCACGACACGTCGTCGGCGACGGGGTGGACGGCGCGGTGAACCCGTCGAGCCACCTCGTGCCCACCGGTGACGGCGAGCTGGTGCCCTGCTACTCCTACGCCGCGGGCGAGCCGAACGGCAGTGCCGTGGTGCTGGTGCACGGCGGCCCGGAGGGACAGAGCCGTCCGGCCTTCAACCCGGTGGTGCAGGGCCTCGTCGCGGCCGGGCACACCGTGTGCGTCCCGAACGTGCGCGGCTCGGTCGGCTACGGACGACGCTGGTACTCCATGGACGACGTGCGCCTGCGGATGGACTCGGTCGCCGACCTGGCCGCGGTGCACGCGTGGTTGCCCTCGTTGGGTGTGGACCCGTCGCGGGTGGCGCTGTGGGGCGGCAGCTACGGCGGCTACATGGTGCTCATGGGCTGCGCGTTCCAGCCCGAGCTGTGGGCGGCCGGGGTCGACATCGTCGGGATGTCGTCGCTGGTGACGTTCCTGGAGAACACCTCCCCCTACCGGCGTGCGGCCCGGGAACGGGAGTACGGCAGCCTCGCCCACGACCGCGACTTCCTCACCTCGGCGTCGGCGTTGAGCCGGATCGGGGACCTGCGCGCCCCGCTGGTCGTCATCCACGGGGCCAACGACCCGCGGGTGCCGCTCAGCGAGGCCGAACAGCTGCACGCCGCCCTCACCTCGCGCGGCATCGAGTGCGAGCTGCTGGTGTACCCCGACGAGGGGCACGGGCTGGCCAAGCGGGTCAACCGCGAGGACGCCTACCCCCGGGCGCTGGAGTTCCTGCGCCGACACCTGTCGGCCCCGGTCTCATGAGCACCGTCGCCAGCGGTCGGGCTGCGTCGTGACGAGCGGGGGCGAGCGGGGTGGGACCGCAGCAGCCGTGGGACCGGCCGCGAACGACGCTGCGCTCGGTCGCGCCACGTACCTGACCGTGGCGCGGCGGCTGTTGCCGCTGCTGGGGGCGTGCTACTTCCTGTCCTACCTGGACCGGACCAACGTCTCCGTCGCCGCGCTGACCATGAACGCCGATCTCGGCATCTCCTCCACCGCGTTCGGCCTCGGGGCGGGGCTGTTCTTCATCGGCTACTTCATCTTCGAGGTGCCGAGCAACATGATCCTGCACCGCGTGGGGGCCAGCCGCTGGATCGCCCGCATCATGATCACCTGGGGCATCGTCGCGGCCGCGCAGGCTCTCGTGCGGGGCGAGACGTCGTTCTACGTCGCCCGGATCGTGCTCGGCATCATGGAGGCCGGCTTCTTCCCCGGTGCCATCCTCTACCTGACCCTGTGGTTCCCCGCTGCGCAGCGAGCGCGGGTGGTGGGCCTGTTCATGCTGGCCGTTCCCCTGTCCACGGCCGTGGGCGCCCCGGTCGGTGGGTTGCTGCTGAAGCTGGACGGTGTCGCCGGCCTCGCCGGGTGGCAGTGGTTGTTCGTCATCGAGGGCGTACCCACCGTGCTGATCGGCTTCGTCGTCCTGAAGTTCCTCACCGACTCCCCGGAAAAGGCTGACTGGCTGGGCGCCGACCAGCGCCGGTGGCTGACCGACACCCTGCTCGCCGAGGCCCGCCAGACCGAGTCCAGGCACGGCATGACCGCCCGCCAGGCGCTGTTCGACCGCCGGGTGCTGACCCTGTCCGGGGTGTACTTCGCCCTCGTCTTCGGTCTCTACGGACTGGGGTTCTGGATCCCCACGATCATCAAGACGAACCTGGCCATCTCCGACAACCTCACCGTCACCCTGCTCACCGCCGCCCCCTACGCGGTCGGGGTGGTGGCCATCGTGGCGTGGGGCCGCCTGGTGGACCGCCGCGGACAGGCCCGCAAGCTCACCGCGGGCCCCATGCTCGTGGGCGGGCTCGCCCTGGCGGTCACGGCCCTGGCGACCTCCCTGCCCTGGCTCGGCTACGCCGGCCTGTTCGTGTGCGCGGTGGCCATCATGGCCTCGTTCCCCGGGTTCTGGACCCTGCCCAGCTCGTTCCTCTCCGGCGCAGCCGCCGCCGTGGGGATCGCCGTGGTCAACGCCATCGGCAACCTTTCCGGGTTCGCCGGGCCCTACTGGGTGGGGCTGCTCACCGACCTGTTCGGCCAGGCGAAGTGGGGACTCGTGTCCATCGGGGCCGTCATGGCCATCGGGGCGGTGGTCGTGATCACCATGGGTCCACCCGGTTCGCGGCAACCCGCACAGCCCACGCAGCCCGGCTGAGCGCTGCGCCGTGCTCAGCCGGCGTTGAGGGGTCGGGCGCCGAGCTCGCTGGCGAGCAGCTCCAGGGCCACCTCGTGCGGGTCGCGACGCTCCACCGACCCGGCGTCCACCGGGTGTGCCGCCTCCTGCAGCAACGCTTCCTCGTCGTCGGCCTCGGGCGCGGCCCCCGCCGGTTCTGGGTCGTCGGGGTCGGACGGCTCGTCGGGCAGCGGGACGGCCTCGGGGCCGGTGGGGACACCGGAGCCCCCGTCCGCACCCCCTGCGCGCACCGGGCGCGTGTAGCGCGGGCCCCCCGCCGGTCGCTGGACGCGGGAGGCCGCGGCGGGCGTCGACGGCGCAGGCTGCGCCTCGACCGACTCGCACACCACGGTCCAGTCCACGCCCAGCACGTCGCGCAGCGCCTCGCGGACGACGTCGGCGTTGCGTGACTCCGTGATCCGCTTGGCCAGCGGCGCCGAGTCGTGGCTCAGGACCAGGGTGTCGCCCTCGATCCGGCGCACCGTGGCGCTGGAGAGCATCACCTCCGTGGTGCGGCTGCGCGTGCGGACGGCGTTGCGCACCTCCGACCACACCCGGCGCACCGCCGCCGCGTCGGGCTGACCGGCCAGGGGACGCCTCGGCGCCCCGGACCGGCCCGGGGGCACGTCCTCGACTCCTTCCTGCTGATCAACAGGACCGGAGGGTGGCACCGACGGCGTTCTCGGCGCCCCGACGTCCGGTTGATCATCGGCGGCTGAGGGGGACGGGACAGCGGTCGAGGGGTCGGGCTCCTCCTCGACCGTGGCGGCCGGGCGACCGGTGGACGGAGCCGCCACCGTGGCCTCGTCCTCGGCCGCCGGCGCCTCGGTGTCGTCGTTCTCCGGGGCCGTTCTCGCGGCGCCGTCCTCGACAACCTCACCGGCCGATCGGCTCTCCGGTTGCGCAGCCCGCCGCGACGGCCGCTGGTAGGCCGAGGCCTGGTCCTCGCTCGGCGGGGTGATGGTCATCCGCCGCTCCACCCGCTCCAGGCGCTGCAGCACCGCCGACTCCGCGTCGGACGCCGAGGGCAGCAGCATCCGGGCGCACACCACCTCGAGCAGCAGCCGCGGGGCGGTGGCACCGCGCATCTCGGTCAGCCCGGCGTGCACCACCTCGGCGTAGCGCGTCAGGGTTGCCGCACCGATGCGTTCGGCTTCGGAGACCATCCGCTCCAGCACGTCCCCCGGGGCGTCGACCAGGCCCCGCTCACCGGCGTCGGGCACGGCGCGCAGCAGGATCAGGTCACGGAAGCGGTCGAGCAGGTCGACGGCGAAGCGCCGCGGGTCGTGCCCGGCCTCCACGAGACGGTCCACCGCCCCGAACAGCTCGGCCCCGTCCTGCGCGGCCAGCGCATCGACCGCGTCGTCGATCAGCCCGACGTCGGTGACGCCGAGCAGCGACAGGGCGCGGGCGTAGGTCACCCCCTCGGGACCGGCGCCGGCCAGCAGCTGGTCGAGCACGCTCAACGAGTCGCGCGGCGAGCCGCCGCCGGCCCGGATGACCAGCGGGTACACCGCCTGCTCCACCGTCACCTGCTCCTGGACGCAGATGCGCTCGAGCAGTCCGCGCATCACGGCGGGGGCGAGCAGGCGGAACGGGTAGTGGTGGGTGCGCGAGCGGATGGTGGGTAGCACCTTGTCCGGCTCCGTCGTCGCGAAGATGAACACCACGTGCTCCGGTGGCTCCTCGACGATCTTCAGCAGGGCGTTGAAGCCCTGCGTGGTGACCATGTGCGCCTCGTCGATGATGAAGATGCGGTAGCGCGCCGACGCCGGTGAGAACCCGGCGTGGTCGCGCAGCTCGCGGGTGTCGTCGACCCCGCCGTGGCTGGCGGCATCGAGCTCGGTGACGTCGAACGTCCCCGCCCCACCCGGGCCCAGCCCGACACACGAGTCGCACACCCCGCAGGGGCGCGACGTCGGGCCCTGCACGCAGTTCAGCGAACGCGCCAGGATGCGCGCGGAGGACGTCTTACCGCAGCCCCGGGGCCCGCTGAACAGGTATGCGTGGTTGATCCGCCCCGCGTCGAGAGCGGTGGACAGCGGCTCGGTGACGTGCTCCTGCCCGATGACGTCGGCGAACGTCGCCGGGCGGTACTTCCGGTACAGGGCCACGGCACCGGACCCTACCGGCGGACCCCGACCTCGGCACCCACCCCGCAGGTCGCACGCACCTGCCCCGCGAATAGCACGCTACCCGTACGGTTTCGGTCCGCCGTGCGTACGAGAAGCGTGCTATTTGCGGGACGGGGGAGTGCCGTGGCGCGCCTACTGGAGCAGCTGCTCCGCGGCGGCCAGCAGCACGCAGGTGCTCAGGCCCTCGATGGCCACGCGGACGTCCTCGAGCGCCGGGAAGGTGGGTGCGATGCGGATGTTGCGGTCGTCGGGGTCGTCGCCGTGGGGGAAGGCGGCCCCGGCCGGGGTCATGGCGATGCCCGCCTGCTTGGCCAGCGCGACCACCCGGGTCGCGGTGCCGTCCAGCACGTCCAGGCTGACGAAGTAACCCCCGGCGGGGTCGGTCCAGCTGGCCGCCTTGAGCGGACCCAGCCGCGCCTGCAGCACCTCGGCCACCATTGCGAACTTGGGTCCGATGATCGCGCGGTGCGCGGCCATCAGCTCTCGCACACCGTCGGGGTTGCGCAGGAACAGCGCGTGCCGCAGCTGGTTGACCTTGTCCGGGCCGATGCTCTGGCGACCGAGCGCGGCCAGCCACCACGCGGTGTTCTCCGGCGACCCGCCGAGGAAGCACACCCCCGACCCGGCGAAGGTGATCTTGGACGTCGAGGCGATGACGAACGGTCGGTTGGGGTTCCCCGCAGCCGTGCAGAGCCCGAGGATGTCGGCCGTGGGGGTCTGCACGTCGGTGAGGTGGTGCACCGCGTAGGCGTTGTCCCAGATGATCCGGAAGTCCGGTGCTGCACACTCCATCTCGGCGAGCGCGCGGGCGACCTCCTCGGTCACCGTCGCCCCGGTCGGGTTGGCGTAGGTCGGCACCAGCCACATGCCCTTGATCGTGGGGTCGGCGGCCACCAGCTCGGCCACCACCGCCATGTCGGGGCCGTCCGGACGCATGGGCACCGGAACCATCTCGATGCCGTAGCGCTCGCAGATCGCGAAGTGCCGGTCGTAGCCCGGGGCGGGACACAGGAATCGCACCACGGGCTCCGCCACCCACGGCCGGGGCGAGTCCTGGGTGCCCACGAGCAGGCAGGCCACCAGCAGGTCGTGCATCAGGGTGAGCGAGCCGTTGCCGCCGGCCACCAGCTGCTCGACGGGCACGCCCAGCAGCGGCGCGAAGATCTCGCGAAGCTCGACCAGCCCCATCAGGCCGCCGTAGTTGCGGACGTCGGCACCCGCGGCGTCGCGGTACACGCCGGGCAGGGTCAGCAGTGCGTTCGACAGGTCCAGCTGCGCAGAGCTGGGCTTGCCCCGGGTGAGGTCCAGGGCGAGACCACGGGTCATCAGCTCGGCGTGGGCGGTCGCGGACTCGGCGTGCAGCGCGTGGAGCTCGTCGTGGGTGAGGGCGGTCAGCGTCACGGGGCAGCTCCGGGGCGTTCAGGATCGCGGGCGAGCTCGGGACCAACACGAAGAAGGGGACCCCGCGCACCCGCCAGAGCCCGTTGACCCTTGCTGCCTTCCGGCCCTGGGGGAGTTCACAGGATGGACGCCGCGCGGGGTCCGCAGATCAGCCTACCGGCCGGTGGTGGTCGGGGTGAACCGCGGAGTCCCGCTACACTCGTCGGCGGAGGATTCGCCTAGTGGCCTATGGCGCTCGCCTGGAACGCGGGTTGGGTTAACGCCCTCGGGGGTTCAAATCCCCCATCCTCCGCCAGCCCGCCCCCGGACCTCTGGTTCGGGGGCGGCTTCGCGCCACCAGCTTCGTAGGATCAGTCGACGTCCAGGGTGCGGGCGCTCCACCAGGTCTCCAGGTCCGGCGCGGGCATGGCCCGGGCCCACAGCTCACCCTGTCCGGTCCGCACGCCGAGGCGTCGCAGCTCGGCCAGCTGCTCGTGCGTCTCGACTCCCTCGGCCACCACCTCCAGGGCCAGCGCCGCCGCCAGGCCGACGACGGCAGCCACGATGGGGCGGTCGTCGGAACCTGCTGCGTCGAGACCGGAGATGAACGACCGGTCGACCTTCAGCGTGTCCACCGGCAGCTGCTTCAGGGCGGCCAGACAGGAGTAGCCGGTCCCGAAGTCGTCGATCGACACCCGCACCCCGAGCTCGCGCAGAGCCAGCAGGGTGTCGACCGTGGCGTGACCCTGCGCCATCACGACCGATTCCGTCGTCTCCAGCCGCAGCGCGCTGGGCGGCAGGCCGACCTCGTCGAGGAAGCGCGACAGGTCCGCGCAGAGGTCAGGATCCGCGAGCTGGCGGGCGGAGACGTTCACCGCCACCCAGAGCTCGCTGGCACCGGGCAGCGTGGCCCGCCAGTAGGCCAGCTGCGCACCGACGTGACGCAGCACCCACCGCCCGACGGGCACCATGGCCCCGGCCTGCTCGGCCAGCTCGACGAAGTCGGCCGGGTGCAGCAGACCCCGGTCGGGGTGCTCCCAGCGCAGCAGCGCCTCCACCCCGACCACGCGCAGGCCGTCGAGGTCCAGCACCGGCTGGTAGTGCATCCGCAGCTCGTCGCGGTCCAGCCCGTTGCCCAGCGCCACGGCGATGTCCAGCCGCTCCGCGGCCAAAGCGTGCATGGTGGCGTCGAAGAGCACGGTGCGGGCGCGGCCACGCCCCTTGGCCTGGTACATCGCGGAGTCGGCGTCGCGCAGCAGGGAGTGGGCGTCACTGCCGGCGCCCCCGGCCGCCACGCCCGCGCTGACCGTGACCTGCACCTCGCGACCCTCGAGTGCGAACGGCTCGCGCATGGCATCGTGGATCCGCTCACCCAGCCCGTCGACGTCGGCGGGGGCGATCCCCTCGCACACCAGCACGAACTCGTCGCCACCGAACCGGGCCAGGGTGTCGCGCGGGCGCACCGCCGCCTGCAGCCTGCGCGCCACCTGGATCAGCAGCGCGTCACCGGCGGCGTGCCCGAGCCCGTCGTTGATGACCTTGAACTCGTCGATGTCGAGAAACACCACCGCGACCGTCTCCGGGTTGCGCTGCACCCGGGCCAGGGCCTGCTCGATGCGGTCGACCAGCAGGTCGCGGTTGGGCAACCCGGTCAACGGGTCGTGGAAGGCCCGGTGCTCGAGCTCGAGCTCGGCCTGGCGGCGGGCGGTGATGTCCTGCAGCTGGACGGCGAACAACGCCGGCGCGCCCCCGTCGTCGAGCACCAACGACGCCGTCTTCTCCACCCACACGATCTCACCGTCCGCACGCCGCATCCGGTGCTGGGCGGTGAAGCTCAGGGGGCCCTCGGCCAGCATCGTCTCCCGCGGTGTGACCAGCGCCGGGTCCTCGTCCGCGAGCATGAAGTCGGCGGACCGGACCCCGATGACCCGCTCGAGCGGCTGGCCGACGATGGCCAGGAACGCCGAGTTGGCCATGGTGACGTGGCCCTCGAGGTCGGTGGTGATCATGCCCAGCGCGGAGCGCTCGAAGCTCTGCCGCATGCTCGCCTCGGCGCTGCGCCGCTCGGCGTCGGCCACCCGCAGCCGGGTGATGTCCTGCGTGGTGCCCAGCGCGGTGCGGGTGGGCTCGGTGGTGTCCAGCGCCAGCACCTCCCGAACCCAGCGAACCTCACCGTTCGGGCGCACGAGGCGCAGCTCCTGGACCGGAGGGCTGACGCCGGCCCGCAGCCGCTCGAAGTTGGCCTGGGCCTGCGCCCGGTCGTCGGGGTGCACGACGGCGAGGAAGCCCTCGAAGCTCAGCTGGGGCTCGGGTTCCAAACCGAAGATGCGCCACGCCTCCGCCGACCAGGTCCTGGTCCCGGTGACGAGGTCGATCTCGCAGCTGCCGACGTGGGCCAGCGCCTGCGCGGCGGCCAGCCGAGCGCGGTCGGCCTCGGCGGCACGTTGCAGGGCCAGCCGCTCGGAGACGTCGCGGGCGATCCCGGAGAAACCGATCACCGAGCCGTCCCTGGCCACCGTCCGCGACACCCGCAGCTCGGTGACGAACTCCGCGCCGTCCTTGCGCAGGCCCCCGGCCTGCCTCGGGCGCACCCGCTTGCCCGCCGCCACCGCGCCGAGCAGCTCGTGCAGCCCGTCGGCCTGGTCGTCGGGCACCAGCTCGTAGATCGAGCGTCCCAACACCTCCTCGGCCGTCCACCCGTACATCTGCTCGCAGGCCGGGTTCCAGCTCGCGATCCGACCCTCGATGTCGAGCCCGGTGATCGCGTCGGCCGAGGACTCCACCATCGACGAGAGGCGACGGATGAGCCCGTCCTCCGGGTCCACCGGACCCACCTCACGAATGTCCCAGGCCACCTCGACCACCCAGTCGTCCTGGCGGATTCCGCGACCGGTGACCTCGACGCGGACGGGCACCCCACCCCGGGCCGGTGCGGTGACGGTGCCCGACCAGGACGCACCGCTGGTGACCAGGGCGAGGACCGGGCGCACGCTCCAGGAGCGCGGCAGAACCACACCCCCGATGTTGCGCCCGACGAGATCGGCCCTGGGCAGCCCGTACAGCGCCTGCGCCTCGGGGTTGGCGCGCAGCACCACGCCGGCCAGGTCGGTGGCCATCGTCGCGTGGGCCACCCGGAGCGGCCCGGGCGCGGAGACCTCCGGCGCCGCTCCTGCCAACCGACTGCTGTCGTCCATCTCGCACCCCTGTCCAACCCGCGGCCGCCCACGGGCCAGGGGCGGACGCGCTCGCCGGAGGACGCGTGGCGGTAGCGGTGGGATTTGAACCCACGGAGGGTTTTAACCCTCACACGCTTTCGAGGCGTGCTCCTTAGGCCGCTCGGACACGCTACCGACGAGCACCATACCGGACCGAGCGCTCACGTGGAGCGACGGTGATCACGAAACCACGCCACCAGCGCCGCCCCGCACTCCTCGGCGAGCACCCCGCCGCGCACCTGCGGTCGGTGGGTCAGGCGCCGGTCACGCACCACGTCCCACAACGAGCCGACGGCGCCGGTCCGCGGTTCCCACGCGCCGAACACGACGGCGTCCACCCGGGCCATGACCGCCGCACCGGCGCACATGGTGCACGGCTCGAGGTTGACCACCAGCGTGCACCCCGACAGACGCCAACCGTCGCCGTGCACCGCGGCCGCGGCCCGCAGCGCGAGCATCTCCGCGTGGGCGGTCGGGTCACCGGTGGCCTCCCGGGCGTTGACCGCGCGGGCCAGCACCGCGCCGTCCGCACCGACGACCAGCGCCCCCACCGGCACGTCGTCGCCCTGGGTCGTGCCCGCCAGCGCGAGGGCCTCGCGGACGAGCGTCTCGTCGGAGCGCACCGGCTCAGCCCCCGAAGGCGTCGACCGCCCTGGCCAGCTCGTCGGCGAAGCCGCAGCGCTCAGCGATCTTGGTGAGCTGCTCGTCGGGGTAGAGGTCGGAGTCGTCGACGATGATGCTGAGCACCGCCTCGGGCAGGCCGACGTCGTCCAGCAGGGCCAGGTCGCCCTCCGGCCAGGGCTCGGCGTCGTCGGCGTCGTCGGCGCCGTCCTCGGGGTCGTCAGGCATCTCGACGTGCAACAGCTCCAGCGCCCGCTCGGCGATGTCGTAGTCCAGGGCGGCGGTCGCGTCCGACAGCAGCAGCGCCACGCCGCGTGGGCTGGGGCGCACCACCAGGAAGAACTCGTCGTCCACGTCCAGCAGCCCGAACGCGGCTCCACCGCTGCGAAGCTCCTTGAGCTCGGTGACGGCGACGTCGAGGTCGGTCAGGGCCTGGCGACTCAGGGCCCGACAGGTCCAGCGGCCCTCCTCGCGAACCACCGCGACCGCGTACCCGTCCATCTCCGCGTCGGTGTTGCTGTCGGAGCCCGCGGGTGCCATGGGCTCACGCTAGCGGGGCGTGGGCAACCTGAGCACCACCAGAACGGTGGGCACACCCCGCCGACTGCGAGGATCGTGGGCGTGACCCACCCCCTGCACGCCGCCGCCCGGCTCCAGCAGCCACACACCCTGGCCCTGCGGCGCGCGCTGCACGCCGATCCGGAGGTGGGCCTGCAGCTGCCGCGCACCCAGGCGGCCCTGCTCGCCGCGCTGGACGGGCTGGGGCTGAAGCTGAGCACCGGGAAGCGTTGCACGTCGGTGATCGGGGTGCTGCGCGGCGCCCACCCCGGCCCGACGGTCCTGCTGCGGGCGGACATGGACGCGCTGGAGGTGAGCGAGGACACCGGGCTCGACTTCGCCTCCAGACGTCCGGGGGTGATGCACGCGTGCGGGCACGACACCCACATGGCCATGCTCGCCTCGGCGGCCCGGCTGCTCAGCGACCGACGGTCCGAGCTGCACGGGCAGGTGCTGCTGATGTTCCAGCCCGGCGAGGAAGGTCTGCACGGAGCCCGACTGATGCTCGAGGAGGGTCTGCTGCGCGAGCACCGGCCCGTCTCCGCCTTCGCGCTGCACATCTCCGCGACCGTGGCGGCGGGGCTGGTGCAGACCCGGGCGGGGGCGATGATGGCCAGCACCGACACCCTGCGGGTCACGGTCACCGGGCGCGGCGGCCACGCCAGTGCCCCCGAGCAGGCTCTGGACCCGGTGCCCGCGGCCGCGGCGATGGTGGGCGCGCTGCAGACGATGGTGGGTCGGCGGGTGGGGGTGTTCGACCCGGCGGTGGTGACCGTCTCCCACCTGTGGGCGGGCACGACGCACAACATCATCCCGGAGACCGCGCACCTGGAGGGGACGCTGCGCTGCCTGTCGGACTCGACGCGGTCGCGGCTGCGCGAGCTGGTGCACCGGGTGTGCGAGCACACGGCCGCGGCGCACGGCTGCACCGCTGAGGTGAGCCTGGAACCGGGCTACCCCGTGACGGTCAACGACGCGGCGGTCGTCGAGCGGGTGCGGGCGCTGACCACCGACATCCTGGGCCCGCAGGCCGCCCCGGAGATGCCTGACCCGCTGATGGGCGGCGAGGACTTCTCCTACGTGCTCGCCGAGGTGCCGGGCGCAATGGCCTTCCTGGGCGCGTGCCCGCCGACGATCTCACCGTTGGACGCCCCGGCCAACCACAGCAACCGGGTGGTCTTCGACGAGGACTCGCTGCCCGACGGGGTGGCGCTGCTGGCCGGCTTCGCTCTGTCCGAGCTGGCGGGTGCCCGGTGAGCGTCACCGTGGGCGACCGGGTGTGCGTGCTGGGGGCCGGGCTGATCGGTGGCTCGGTGATCCGCGCCGCGGCGGCCGCCGGCTGGCAGGTGACGGGGTGGAACCGCGGCCCGGTCGACTCCCCACAGGTCAGCACCGACCTGCCTGCGGTCCTCACCGCGGCGGGCGACGACGACGCCCTCGTGCTGCTCGCCGTCCCGATGACCGCGCTGGAGCCCGTGCTGGCCGCGGTGGCCGAGCACGCGCCCGGCTGCGCGCTGACCGACGTGGTGAGCGTGAAGGCGCCGGTGGTCGACGCGGTGGCCCGGCGGGGCCTGGGCGCGAGGTACGTGGGTGGGCACCCCATGGCCGGCACCTCACGCTCGGGCTGGGACGCCGGGCACGCCGAGCTGTTCCGGGACGCGGCGTGGGTGGTGGCCGCCGACGACGGGTTGGACGCGGACGTCTGGCGGCGGGTCGCGCGCCTGGCCCTGGACTGCGGGGCGCACGTGGTGCCCGCTGCCGCCACCGAGCACGACGCCGCGGTGGCCCGCATCAGCCACCTGCCACACCTGATGGCGGCGGTCCTGGCCAGCGTGGGAGCCGACGGCGGGGCCCTGGCGATGGGCCTCGGCGCGGGCTCGTTCACCGACGGCACCCGGGTGGCGGGCACCCGGCCCGAGCTCACCCGCGCCATGCTCGAGGCCAACGGCCCGGCCCTGCGCGAGGCGCTGGACGACGCGCTGGGCCGTCTCGGCGCGGCGCGGGGGGCACTGACCTCGACCGGGTCGGTGGGCGCGACGATCATCGACGGCCACGATGCGCGCGCGTTGTTCGTCGACCACGAGCGCTTCGACATCACCGGGGTGGCACTGCACGACCTGCGGGCGCTGCGGGAGGCCGGGCGGGCCGGCGGGGTGCTGCGCACGCTGGACTGAGCGCGCGCGAGGATGGACGGCGTGGAACTGCGCGAGCTCGCCATGGACCTGCGCTCCGGCGCCCTCACCCCCACCGAGCACGTCGAGCGGGTGCTTTCTGCGCTCGACGCGCTCAGCGGCACCCCGCACGCCAACCTCGCCGTCAGCCGCGACGACGACCGCGCGCGGGCGGACGCCCAGCGGGCGGACGACCAGATCTCGGCCGGGGGTTGGCTCGGCCCGCTGCACGGGGTGGCGGTCGCGGTGAAGGACAACATCGACGTGGCCGGGCTGCCCACCCGCGCCGGCAGTGCCGTCCTCGCCGACGCGCCCCCCGCCGCCGCGGACGCCGCGGTGGTGGCGAGACTGCGGGCCGCGGGGGCCGTCGTGGTGGCCAAGACGCACCTGCACGAGCTGGCCTACGGACCCACCGGTGCGGTCAGCGCCGACGGCCCGGCGCGGCATCCCACCGACCCCGACCGCATCACCGGCGGCAGCTCGTCGGGCTCGGCCGCCCTCGTCGCGCTCGGTGTCGTCGCCCTTGCCGTGGGCACCGACACCGGGTGCAGCGTGCGGACCCCGGCCTCGTTGTGCGGGGTGGTGGGGCTCAAGCCGACCCTCGGTGCGCTGCCCACCACCGGGGTGCTGCCGCTGTCGACGACGCTGGACCACGTGGGCGTGCTGACCGCGGACGTGCACGGCGCTGCGGTGGCGTGGGACGTCCTCGCGCGCGGCGAGGAGGGCACCGGGGGCGGCATCCAGGCCCCCGGGGTGGCCGGACTGCGCATCGGGCTGCCCACCGGTGCGATGTTCAGGGTGCTGGACCCGGCGATCAGCGAGGCGGTACAGGCCGCCGCGGCCACCCTGCGCCGCGGCGGGGCCGACGTGGTCGAGGTCGAGGTGGACGACGTCGAGGCGCTGGCCGCCACCTACCCGGTCATCGTGGGCGCCGAGGCGTACGCCACCCACGCGGCGGAGCTGGCCGAGCACCCGGAGCGGTTCCAGGCCCTCACCCTCGAGCGGCTGCGCGCGCAGGCCCCCATCACGGCGCTGGAGTACCTCACCGCGCTGCGCACCCGGGCACGCCTGCGGGCCGCCATCCTGCACACCCTGGGCCGCACGTTCGGGCTGCACGCGCTGTTGACGGCGAGCACGCCGCTGCGGGCCACCCGCCTGGAGGAGTCCACGCACGCCGGGGAGGACGTGCGGGGTGCACTGCTGCGCCTGGGCATTCCGTTCAGCGTGCTGGGGGTTCCGGCGGTCAGCGTGCCTGCGCCCACCGTGGCCGGGTCCACTGCGGGGTTTGCGCCCGGGTCTGCGGGCGGGCTCCCGATCGGCCTGCAGGTCGCTGGGGTGAGCCTCGAGGAACGTGGGGTGCTGCGCGTCGCGGCGGCGATCAGCTGAGGGCGGGCGGGCCGCGCCCCCCGGTCAGCGCCGGCGGGCGAGGCCGGGGTAGTCGAGCACGAAGCCTTCGGGGTCGACGGTGAGCTCCACCTCTCCCCGCGGCGTCGTCGAGGTGATCTGCCCTGCCACCGAGCGGTAGTGCTCCGTCTCGCCCGTGACGGTGAGCTCGGGCAGGGCGACGTAGACCACGGGCAGGTCGAGGTCGACGTCGACCGTGCTCATCGACAGTCGACGCACCGCGATGGTGTTGAACAACGGGCTCAGGGCCACGTCCACGTCCACGGCGCCGCCGTAGGACAGCCGCTGCGCACCGCGGCCGTCGTCGACCAGCCAGAAGCCCTCGGTGTCGCGCTTGAGCGCCATCTCGTGCTCGCCGGACAACGTGGTCGTGCGCAGGCTCAGCCGACGGGTGACGCCCTCGTCGTCGACCACGAGGTCGTAGGAGGAGCTGAACGCGGGGTGCGCCGACGTCTCCGCGGCGACGATCCCGCCGGAGGCCTTCACGCCACGGGGGCCCAGCTGCACCCGGACGCTCTCGACCCGGGCCGCGTCATCGCTGGTCCAGCTCAACATCACGGTCCGACGGGACGTGGAAAGGGTTTCGGCCTGGGTCACCCCGACACCGTAAACGACGGTGCCGCCCCCTGCGCGGGGCCGGGTGGTGACGGGGCCCGGGGTGGGGAAGTGCTGGTGCGCCCGAAGGGATTCGAACCCCTAACCTCCTGATCCGTAGTCAGGTGCTCTATCCGTTGAGCTACGGGCGCGTGTTCAGTTGTGCCGGTTCGAGCTGACACCGACCGAGCGGAGGCTCCGGGATTCGAACCCGGGATGGGGTTGAAGCCCCAAACCGCATTAGCAGTGCGGCGCCATAGACCAGACTAGGCGAAGCCTCCCGGGCAGATGGAGCACGGCCCGAAAGCCGCAGAGCGTGGCCTCGCGGCCACCGGGTGGGAAGGTTACACGGCGTCCTCGGCGCGCTCCAAACGCAGGCGCCGCGCACCCCTTCCACCTGCCCCGCGTCATCGGCGCAGCAGCCGCAGCAGCACCGGTGGCCGCCCCCCGAAACCTTCGGCCTCCATCACGGCCAGGCCGATCCGCGGCAGGTCCCGGCCGCTCGGGTACGCCAGGTAGCGGGGCACCCAGCGGGGCGCGAACTTGTCGTTGAAGCGGTACAGGCTCTCGATCTGCCACCACCGTGATCCCCAGCGCAGCACGGCGGCCCAGATCCGGGCCACCGGGCCGGCCCCGATCCGCTCACCCCGCTCCAGGGCGGCGCGGAACACCGCGAAGTTCAACGACACCCGGTGCACGCCGAGCTCGGCGGCGGCCTGGACGACCCCGGTGATCAGCAGCTCGTTGACCCCGTTGTCGCTGTCGCGGTCGCGCAGCATGGCGTCCAGCGAGAGGCCGTCGGCCCCCCAGGGCACGAAGTGCAGCAACCCCCGGACCACCGGCTCGGGCGCAGCGCCGTCCTCGAGCGCCGCCGTCCCCGGCTCGCCCACCTGCTCGGCCGTCGCGAGCACGCAGGCCGGGTCGACCCCGATGCGACCCAGCGCCATGGAGAAGCCCCGTTCCGGTTCGGTGCCCCGCCAGAGGTGGGCCAGCGCCACCAGCCGGGCCCGCTCGGGCTCGTCGATGTCGGCGACCCTGCGGACCCGAACCCGGTAGCCGGCCCGCTCGAGCCGCCCGACGGCCTGGCGCACCCCACGCATGGAACGCCCCTGCAGGGTGAAGCTGGCGGTGTCGAGCACCGCCTCGTCGCCGACCTCCAGCGCCCGCAGGCCGTGCCGGGCCCAGGTGCGCGCTCCGGCCTCCGAGCAGCCCAGCACCGCGGGGGTCCAGCCGTTGTCGGCGCAACGGGCGAGGAAGACCTCCATCGCCCCGCCCCACGCCTCGGGGTCACCCAGCGGGTCGCCGCTGGCCAGTGCGACCCCGGCCAGCGGACGGTAGGTGAGCGCGGACTTGCCCGAGGAGGAGAAGACGACCGACTTGTCCCCGCGCAGCGCGAAGTACCCGAGAGAGTCCGAGGAGGCGTCGGAGCCCGAGGTGGCACCCCTGCTCAGCAGCTCGCGCACCCCGCCTTCCTCTGCGGGCGTGAGTGCACCGGGAGGCTCCTGGGTGCGCAGCAGGAAGTAGAGCACCGCCCCGAGGGTGGCCAGGCCGAAGCCGAGGCCGATGCCGGCGACCAGGTCGTCGAGGAAGTCGCCCCGGAACCGCACCGGGCCAGCCACCCCCACCAGGGCCAGCCCGGCCTGTTGCACCCGCTCCCCCAGCGACGGGTGGTCGAGCTGCTGCCGACCGCCGACCAGCAGTGCCACCAGGTTGCCGAGGAAACCCAGGACCAGCAGCTGCACCCCGACCCGGACCGCGGCGCTGCGCCCGCCGGGGTCCGGTCGGGCCCGGAAGCGCCTGCGGGTACCCAGCAGCGCCGCCAGCAGCGCCAGGGACGCGAACAGGGCCAGGAACTCCCTGGGGTGCAGGACGTGGGACACCAGCAGCACCGAGGTCAGGGCGGTGCTGGCCCACCAGGCGTTGCGCTTGCGGCGACGCAGCCCGGACGCGAGCAGCAGCAGGGCCGCTCCGGTGACCAAGGTCGTCGTGATCGCTACTGCGGTCACCTTCTCCGGCAGACCCAACCAGTCCGTCACCGAGTCGCCCAGCCGCGCCCGGGCGCGACCCACTGGCAGCAGCACCGACAGCACCGCCGCGAGCCCGGTCAGCCGGGCCACCAGGGTGACGACCGCCACGGTGCGCTCACCGTCGGGCACCCAGCGCGCCACCGGCGCGAGCACAGCGGGGAGGCGAGCGGCGCTCGACGTGGACTGCACCCCTTGAGTGTCCCACCGCTGGGGTGGGGTGGGCCCGCACTAGGCTCGCCGTCGTGACGGCGCGCACCCGACCCGACCTCGACGAGCTCCCGAGCTACGTGCCCGGCCGTTCCGCGCCGGGGGCGGTGAAGCTCGCCAGCAACGAGGTGTCTGCGCCTCCGCTGCCCAGCGTGGTCCAGGCGATAGTGACGGCCGCGGCCGGGGTGAACCGCTACCCGGACACGGCCTCGACGGCGCTGGCGAACGAGCTCGCGCGGCGGCTCGAGGTCGATCCCGCTCAGGTCGTCGTGGGCAACGGCTCGGTCAGCCTCTGCCAGCAGCTCGTGGCCGCCACCTGCTCCGACGGTGACGAGGTGGTGTTCGCGTGGCGCTCGTTCGAGGCCTATCCGCTGGTCGTGCGAGGGGTGGGCGCGGTTCCGGTGACGGTGCCGCTCACCGCCACCCACGGCCACGACCTCGACGCCATGCTCGCCGCCATCGGCCCGCGCACCCGCCTGGTGTTCGTCTGCAACCCCAACAACCCGACCTCGACCGTGGTCCGCTCCGACGAGCTGAACCGCTTCCTGGACGCCGTGCCCGGTGAGGTGCTGGTGGTGCTGGACGAGGCGTACACCGAGTTCGTGCGGGACGGCGACGTTCCCGACGGGATTGCGTTGACCCGTGGGCGGGACAACGTGGCGGTGCTGCGGACGTTCTCCAAGGCCTACGGCCTGGCCGGGCTGCGGGTGGGCTACACGGTGGCCCCGGTGCCGGTGGCGGCAGCGGTGCGCAAGGTGGGGGTGCCGTTCGGGGTGAGCGGGGTGGCGCAGGCCGCCGCACTCGCGTGCCTCGACGCCGCCGACGAGCTGTTGGCACGCTGCGACGACCTGGTTCTCGAGCGGGACCGTGTGCGGACGGCGCTGGTCGGGGCCGGCTACGACGTGCCGACGAGCGAGGCGAACTTCCTCTGGCTGCCGGTCGGGGAGGGTGCGCTGGATCTGGCGCAGCGGTGCGCGGACGGCGGGGTGCTGGTGCGGGCCTTCGCCGGCGCCGGGGTGCGGGTCAGCACGGGGACGCGGGCGGAGAACGACGCCTTCCTGAGGGCGCTGGACATTTCCTGCTGAGCTGCGGAAGCGGAGGGATTTGAACCCCCGGACCGGTTTAGGGTCTCTCGCTTTCAAGGCGAGTGCATTAGGCCGCTCTGCCACGCTTCCGCCGCCGATCGTATCGGCCGTGTCCCGCGGGGCGGTCGCTGGCGTCAGTTGTCCTGCAGGGCCTTGTCGACCCGGCTGAACACCCCCATGAGCACGCGTCGCTCGGCCGGGCTGAGCTGGTCCACCAGGTGCTTGCGCACGCTCGCGACGTGGCCGGGCGCAACCTCGGTCAGGGTGGCGCGGCCATGGTCGGTGAGCACGGCCAGCACTCCACGCCCGTCGGAGGGGCAGTCCTGGCGACGCACCAGCTGCTGGGCCTCGAGGCGGCGCACCTGGTGGGTGAGGCGGCTGCGGGAGGAGACGATGCCCTCGGCCAGCTCGCTCATCCGCAGCGCCCCGGTGGGCGACTCGCTGAGGTTCACCAGGATCCGGTAGTCGTCCAGGCTCAGTCCGGTCGCGTCCAGCAGCTCACGGTTCAGGGTGCCCAGCAGGCGCTGGCTGCCGTTGATGAACGCCCGCCAGGCCGCCGACTCCTCGGCGTCGAGCCACGGGACCGACCCCGCGTCGGTCGCTGCGTCCGCACTCACGGCGGACGTAGCCCCCTCTTCGGCACCAACGGTCACAGACATGGTCGAAGGCTAAACGACACCGTGGCCCGGGGCGCGTCTAGTGACGGTCCGGGGCGAGGACGGTGGCGTCGATGTCGCTGACCCGGGCGAGCCCGGCCATGGCCATGGTGAGGTCCAGGTCCGCCAGCAGGCAGCGCAGGGCGTGCAGCACCCCGGCCCGCCCGGCCAGTCCCAGCCCGTACACCCACGGACGTCCGGTGAGCACCGCGTCGGCTCCGAGCGCGAGTGCCACGACGACGTCGGCCCCGCAGCGGATCCCTGAGTCGAGCAGGACGGTGCTGCGCTGCCCGACCGCGGCCGCGACCGGGCCGAGCGCGTCCAGCGCCGCCACCGCGCCGTCCACCTGTCGTCCGCCGTGGTTGCTGACCACCACCCCGTCGGCGCCCGCCTCGACGACGGCCCGCGCGTCGTCGGGGTGCAGCACCCCCTTGACCAGCACCGGCAGGGTCGTCCACTCCTTGAGGCGGGCGATGTCCGCGGGGCGGATCGTGTGGTTGCCGAACATGCCGAGCCAGGTCAGCACGGCCATCTGCAGCGCCTCGGGGCTCTCCTCCGGTGCGGCGGCCAGCCGGCTGCGGAACACCGGGTCGGACAGGTAGTTGGCGATGCCCTGCGCGCGCAGGAACGGCAGGTGCCCGAGCTCCAGGTCACGGGGGCGCCAACCCATGCCGGGGGTGTCGGCGGTGACGACCACCGCACCGGCCCCGGCCCGCTCCGCGCGCTGCACGAACGAGCGGGCGACCTCCTCGTCGGCGGGCCAGTACAGCTGGTACCACCAGGTCCCGGCCGCTGCGGTGGCCACCTCCTCCATCGGGGTGGACGCGGCGGTGGAGACGACCGCAGCGATCCCCAGCTCGGTGGCCGCCGACGCGACGGCAGGTTCCGCGTCGGGGTGCACCAGCCCCAGCACGCCGATGGGGGCAGTGAGCACCGGGGCCGTCAACGTGGTGCCCAGCACGGTGGTGCTCAGGTCCCGGGAGCCGGGGGCGGCCGTCCCCCGCCACATCCGGGGGACGATGCGGTGCGCGGCGAAAGCGGCGACGTTGGCGCGCGCGGTGCGCTCGGTGGACGCGCTGCCCGCGACGTAGCCGAACGCCTCGGGGCTGAGGTGCTCGCGGGCGGCGGCCTCGAGCCCGTCGGCGGTCATCGGGAGCTCCGGTCGGGTACCCCTGAGCCCGGCCAGGTAGATCTCGTTCTGCAGGTCTCCGAAGCTGCTCACGTCGGTGAACCTAGCCCGAGCTGACCGCGGCAGGCCTCCATTCCGTGCACCTGGAGCGCCCAGGGCGGCGCACGAAGGTCTCGGGCCTCACCACCAACCGTCGCTCCGGCACTGCTTGCCCGGCGCAGCTGCACCGTGGTGCCGTCGTCGACGTAGCCCAGCTTGCGGCTCACGCCCAGCGAGGCGGGGTTGTCACCGAAGGCCTCCGAGCGGGCGGTGTGGGCCCCGAGGTGGTCGAAGGCCAGCAGCAGCACAGCCGCCCGCATCTCGGTGCCCAGGCCACGGCCCTGGTGGGTGCGCCCCAGCCACGACCCGGACGAGACCTCGCGCCGCACGAGAAAGTGCTGCGCGTGCAGCTCCTGGGTGCCGATCACCCGTCCGTCCGTGCGGACCAGGCAGTTCACGTGCCAGTCCTCGGGCACGAGACCGGCGCGGGCAGACCAGAAGTAGCGCATCGTGTTCGGGGCGAGCTCCTCGGGTGGGGCGTCGGTCCACAGGCTCAGGAACGGCATGGTGTTCGGGTCGTGGATCCCTTTCCTCGCCACCTCGACGAGCTCGGCCAGTCCCGCGTCGTCGTCCGGGCGCAGCTCGACGCGGGGGGTGCGCAGGGTCAGGTTGCGCAGGGGCCAGGGGTCACGGTGCGGGTCGGTCTGCTCGCTCACCGGGACGATGGTGGTGGGTCCGGTCGCCGAAGTCGACCGGTTTCGGCCCCAGCTGCACTTGATGTTCGAGCTGCTTTTCTCTGCACGCACCGGTGCACCGGCCGTCGTCGTCGAGCCGCCCTGGGGGTCGGCTCGGGCCGGGGTGGTGCAGCCGGGCCCGCAGAGAAAAGCGGCCGACGCACGAGTAGCCGCACAGGCACAGGCACACGTCACCGACAGAACCGGGGAGCGGGGTCCGGGGTGGGCCGGGTCGGGGCACGTCGGACCCGGTTGTCCACAGGCCGCCGAACTCAACCGCTGACCGTCGCCGGCCCACCGCAGGGTGGACACCATGAGAAGCGACACCAGGCTCGACGTGGCCGGCTACCTGCGCCAGGCCCGCCGGCGCACCCGGATGAGCCAGCGCGAGCTCGCAGCCGCCTGCGGCGTCAGCGCCAGCACCCTCAGCCGGGCGGAGGCCGGTCGCACCGAGCTCAGCCTCCTCCTGTTCACCCGACTGCTGCGGGCTGCAGGCCTTCGGCTGGTGGTCGTGGACGACGAGCCGCGGCGGGTACCCGCCCTCGCGGAGCCGCCGGACACCCGCGACCTCGCGGAGCGTCGCTTCTCCGCGCACCTGGACCTGATCCTCGACCCCGTGCGGGGCGAGTGGTGGGGTGACCGCTTCGGCCTGGTGCGACCGCCAGAGACCTTCCACCGCGACCCGGCCGCCCGGTACGCCCACCGACTGGTCTTCCACGAGCTGCGCGGGCTGTTGGTGCACGGGGAGCCGACCGACTGGCGTGGACGGGTCGAGCGCGACAAGTCCCGCTTCGCCAAGGAGGACAGCCGCCGACGCGCCCGCTACAGCCCCGACGAGATCCCGGGGCGGCGCGCAGCGACCAGGCCGCGACGACGCCGGCCACGGCCCGACCCACCGGGCCTCTACGGCTACGGGCCATACCCATACCCGTTGCGCGACTAGCGTCAGCGACATGCACGCCATCGAGATCACCCAGCCCGGCGGACCCGAGGTCCTGCAGTGGACCGAGCACCCCGATCCTCGCCCCGGCCCAGGGGAGGTGGTCATCGACGTCGCCGCCACCGCGCTGAACCGCGCCGACATCAGTCAGCGCCAGGGCAGCTACCCGCCGCCCCCCGGCGCCAGCGAGGTCCCCGGACTCGAGTGCGCCGGCACCATCCGCGAGCTCGGTGACGGAGTGCAGGGCTGGGCGGTCGGGGACGAGGTGTGTGCCCTGCTCGCCGGCGGTGGCTACGCCGAGCAGGTGGCTGTCCCCGCCACCCAGCTCCTGCCGCTGCCGGCCGGGCTCGACGTGCACGCCGCGGCCGCTCTCCCGGAGGTCGCGTGCACCGTCTGGTCCAACCTCGTGATGGTCGCGGGGCTGCGCGCAGGTCAGCTCGTGCTGATCCACGGCGGCGGCGGGGGCATCGGGACCCACGCCATCCAGGTGGCCGTCGCGCTCGGCGCCCGGGTGGCCGTCACCGCGGGCAGCACCGCCAAGCTCGACGTCTGCCGGGCTCTCGGCGCGGAGATCGCCGTCAACTACCACGAGCAGGACTTCGTCGAGGAGGTCCGCGGAGCCAGCGACGGCCGCGGCGCCGACGTGGTGCTGGACAACATGGGCGCGAAGTACCTCGCCCGCAACCTGGACGTGCTGGCCCCCGACGGGCACCTGGTGGTCATCGGGATGCAGGGCGGTCGCCGGGGCGAGATCGACCTCGGCGCGATGCTGGCCAAGCGGGCCTCGGTGACGGCCACCGGGCTGCGCGGGCGCCCCCTGACCGGGCCGGGCAGCAAGGCTGACGTGGTGGCCGCGGTACGGGAGCACGTCTGGCCGATGATCGTCGCCGGGCAGGTCCGACCGGTGGTGCACGCCGAGCTGCCGGTCGCCGAAGCCGCCGCCGCGCACACCCTGCTGGACTCCGCCGACGTCGTCGGGAAGGTCGTGCTGCGGGTGCGCTGAGACCGGCGCACCTCCTGCTCCCTGATGGCCGCCGCGCGCGGGCCCGAGCGCCTCGAGACGGGCCGCCACGCCCACCCGGTGCTCGCCCCGGTCTGGTCGCCTCCGTGGAGCACCTGACCGGCCTCGACGACGCCGCCACCGGCACACGACACGACGGTGGCCGAGGTCGACCACCTCGTGCGGACGGTCGCCTCGCTCGGCTGAGGCCTCCGCCCGGCCCCGGAGTGGGCGGTCGCAGGGCCCACGCGCGAGACTGGGACCGTGACGGCGGACGAGACGCAAGCCCAACCCGACCAGGTCGTGGTGCTCGGCCCTGACGGTGCTCCGATGACGGTCCGGCTCGCCGGTGGCGCGAGCCGCGGCCAGGGCCAGGAGGACGCCGACGGTCAGCACGGCGCCGCCTCGTCGACGATCACCGACCTGGTGGAGGAGCCTGGCAAGGTCATGCGGATCGGCACGATGATCAAGCAGCTGCTGGAGGAGGTCCGGACGACACCCCTGGACGAGGCCAGCCGCACCCGGCTCAAGAACATCCACGCCAGCTCCATCCGCGAGCTCGAGCGGGGCCTGGCCCCCGAGCTGCGCGAGGAGCTGGAGCGCCTGGCCCTGCCCTTCGGCGACGACGCCATCCCGTCGGAGGCGGAGCTGCGCATCGCGCAGGCCCAGCTCGTCGGCTGGCTGGAGGGCGTGTTCCACGGGATTCAGACCACGCTGTTCGTCCAGCAGGTGGCCGCCCGCGCCCAGCTGGACCAGGTGCGCCAAGGGGCCCTGCCGCGGGGCTCCTCACCGGCCACCCCGAACGCCCCGGGCACCGGCCAGTACCTGTGACGCCCCAGGGGCCGCGCCCGCCCCTGGCATGATCGCCCCTCATGCGCGGAATCATCCTGGCCGGCGGCTCGGGCACCCGGCTGCACCCGATCACCCTCGGGGTGAGCAAGCAGCTCGTCCCGGTCTACGACAAGCCGATGATCTACTACCCGCTGTCGACACTGATCCTCGCCGGCATCCGGGACGTGCTGATCATCACCACCCCACACGACGCCGAACAGTTTCGACGCCTGCTGGGTGACGGCTCGCAGTTCGGGATCGACCTGAGCTACGCGGTGCAGGCCGAGCCCAACGGCCTGGCGCAGGCGTTCGTGCTCGGCGCGCACTTCATCGGTGGTGAGGCCAGCGCGCTCGTGCTGGGCGACAACATCTTCTACGGCCCCGGCATGGGGTCCACCCTGAACCGGTTCTCCGACCTCGACGGCGGTGCGGTGTTCGCCTACCGCGTGTCCAACCCCAGCGACTACGGGGTGGTGGAGTTCGACGAGAACTTCACGGCGCTGTCCCTGGAGGAGAAGCCGGCCCGGCCGAAGTCCCGGTACGCGGTGCCGGGGCTCTACTTCTACGACAACGACGTGGTGGCCATCGCAGCCGACCTCGAGCCCTCTGCTCGCGGGGAGTACGAGATCACCGACGTCAACCGTGCCTACCTGGAGCAGGGGCGGCTGAAGGTGGAGGTGCTGCCCCGCGGCACGGCGTGGCTGGACACCGGGACCTTCGACTCCCTGCTCGACGCCTCGAACTACGTGCGGACCATCTCCGACCGACAGGGTCTGAAGGTGGGCTCCCCCGAGGAGGTGGCCTGGCGGCGCGGGTTCCTCAGCGACGACGAGCTGCGGGTCCGCGCCGAGAAGCTGGTGAAGTCCGGCTACGGCAGCTACCTGCTGGGCCTGCTGGAGCAGGGCCGCTAGACCCCGCCCGGGCCGACACGCACCGCCCCGGCCCGCCGCCGCCGGCGCGCGCGGGCCCCCTCGGCCACACAGAGCACCCCGGCCCCGAGCAGGGCCAGCCCGGCGATCCCGCTCAGCAGCAGCCCGGCCCGCTGCCCGCGCGGGGTGTAGCGCACGGCGATGGTGTGCGCTCCGGCGGGCACGGGCACCGCGCTCAGGGCCTGGTCGGCGACCACCAGCCGCGCCGCCCGCCCGTCCACGGTCGCCGTCCAGTCGCCAGGGGCCATCCAGTCGGCCATCACCAGGTAGCCCGCCCCGGTGGCGTCCACCCGGGTGGTGAGGGTGTCGCCGGTGTCCTCGGTGACGTCCACGGTCGCGGTGGAACCGACGTCGGTGCGCGCGCCCGGCGCCCCCAGCACCACGGTGGCCGGGTCCAGCGGGATGCGAGCCACCGTCCTCACCCGCGCCGCCTCGTCGGCCACGACCAGGGTCCGCGACGCCCACCGGATGCGGGGCAGCGCGGTGGTGCGGTGGTAGATCACCACCCCCTCACCGGCGTACACGAGTCGCAGCCCGTCGGCGCGGGGCGTGATCGCGACCAGCGCGGGCACCCCGTCGCCCCCGGTCAGCGTCAGCAGCCCGCTGCCCTCCCAGTGCACCGTCACCGTCCACGGTCCGCGGGCAGCGCGCTGGCGCAGGTTATCCCCCACCAGGGCCACGTCGGTGTACCCGGCGGGCAGGCTGCGCCCGAACTGGGACCCGGTGGCGAGCACGGTGCCGTCGGCGGCGGCGACCGTGACGTCCAGGTGCGACCCGGCCGGGTCGTCGGGACTGTCGGCGGCCAGCTCCAGGCGCAGCGCCCGCAGGTCCGTGGGGTTGATGGTGGTCCGCACGGACCGGCCGGGCTCGAGGCTGAGCACACCACCAGCGATGATCCCCGTCTGCGCGGACCCGAGCGCGGCGCCACCCACGGGCGTGCCCAGCACCGGGGCACTGGCCGGCGCCACCGCCAGCGACACCGAGAGCTGGTCCAGCCCGGGCACCGCGAGCTGGGCGGCGCTGGCGCTGGGCAGCTGGGTGATGGTGGGGGTCTCGAAGTAGTCGGTGGACGCCTCCTCGGTGTTCAACCCCCGCAGCAGCGCCGCCCACTCGTCGGGGATGAACGTGTGCGAGTCCAACATCCGCACCCCGTACAGGGCCGGGACCGACGGGCGCATGGTCCCCCGCGCGGCCGTGACCCGGTCGAGGCCCTGGTGGGTGCGCAGGTAGTCCAGGCTGTCGCGCTGGGGGTAGAAGTGCGCCTGGTCGGTGGTGTTCCAGTAGAAGCCGGTGCCGAGCACCGACTGCGCGCAGACCAGCGCCACCAGCACCGGCAGCAGCACCCGTTCGGGGTGCACCCGCCGCCCCGCGGCCAGCAGCGCCCCCACCACCACCACCGCCCCCAGCGCCACCGCGGTGTCGACCACGGCGGTGCTGTACCCGGTGAAGCGGCCGAAGCGGAACCACGAGACGACACCGGCGAGCACGACGACGACCCCGAGCCCGCCCACCACGATCGTCCCGGCCCTACGACCCGGACGGTGACCGCGCAGCAGCGCGTCCGCGCCGAGACCGGCCAGCGCGCTGAGCCCCACGAACAGCACCGAGCGCAGCCGACCCACCGGGTTTCCGGAGAACACCGGCAGGTGTCCCATCCAGGTGACGAGGGGGTTCTGGAACCAGATGAGCATCACCAGCACCACCGTGGTCACCACCAGGTAGCCGAGCACCCGCCGCGGGAAGCCGGGCGGACGCGGCAGCACCAGGGCCAGCATCACCAGCAGCACCGCGGCGGACCCGAGGTAGGAGTTGTACTCGATGGCGTTCTGCGGGGGCGCGGTGAACGGGGCCAGGTCGCTGGCCATCACCCGGGGCAGCAGCGTGGTGATCAGCGTCGACGGGGGCGAGGTGTAGGTGAACTCGTCGGCGCGGTAGTCCAGGCTCGCCGTGCCCAGGTGGGTGATGAAGGGCAGCATCTGCACCGCGCTCAGGGCGAGTCCGAGGCCCACCCCGAGCCCGGCGGCCGCCAGCCGCAGCACGGACGAGCCCCAGGGTCGGTGCAGCAGCCGCACCAGGGCGTAGGCACCGGCCGCGTACAACGACCACGCGGCCACGGCGGGGAAACCCCCGAGGAACAGGCACGCGACGACCAGCGCCACCGGCGCCACCGCACCCGCCCAGCGGGCCGCCACCGCCAGCCGCCCGTCAGCGGTCAGGCTCGGGTCCACCCGCTGCACGAGTCGTTCCACCGACCACAGCAGCGCGGGGATGAACGCGGCCACCGAGGCCTGCGGGAAGTTGGCCCAGGAGACGAAGAAGCCGCTGGTGGCGTAGACCATCCCCGCCAGCAGCGCCGCCGGGCAGCGGGTGCCCCAGCGCCGAAGCAGCAGGATCATCCCCGCGGCGCCCACCGCGAGCTGAGCCAGCTTGACCACCGCCGGGGCGTAGTGCAGCGGCAGGAACAGGTACGGCCACACCGTGGGGGTCAGGGTCGGCATGCTGGGGGCCGAGGCCAGCGGCTGACCCGGCCCGGTCAGCTCGGTCCAACCCGGGATGTCGCCCTGGCCCAGCCGGGCGGTGATCTGCGCGTAGGAGGGGAACAGCGAGTCGGTGACGTCGCGGCTGAGCCGGTTGGTCACGTCGTAGGCGGTGCCCGGGTTCCACGGCGCCCACTGCTGCAGCAGGTCGGTGCTCGCGAAGACCGCCCTGCCGGCCAGGCTGGTGCCCAGGGTGAGGGCCACGAACACCACCCAGCCCAGAGCCACCCACGCCGTCGGCCCCCAGCGGGCGCGGACGGTCGCGAGCGGGGTCAACGGGCTCCGCACCTTTCGCTCGGCGGGGCGGGCGAGGCACCGGGCCACCGCACGCAGCCGCAGTCGCGGCCGTGGGGCGACGGTAGTCGGGCGTTGGTAGCCCCGCCGTTAGGCTCACCTGCTGTGCCCCCCGCCGCGCCGCCCCCGTTGTCCCCCCGCGCCCGGCTGCGCTGGGACCTCGTGCGGCGCATCGTCGCCGAGATCGCCCCTGCCTCCGTGCTCGAGATCGGCTGCGGCCAGGGCAGCATGGGCGCCCGGCTGGCGGAGATGACCCAGACCTACCGGGCCGTGGAGCCCGACGAGGCGTCGTGCGCGCTGGCGGCCGAGCGCATCGGGGCCCGGGGCGGGGAGGTCGTGCGCGGCGACCACACCGCTGTCCCCGACGCCTGGACCACCGGCGGAGGGTCGGACCTGGTGTGCGCGTTCGAGGTGCTCGAGCACATCGACGACGACGCCGCGGCCCTGGCCGACTGGGTCGGCCTCGCTCGCCCCGGCGGACACGTGCTGCTGTCGGTGCCGGCGTGGCCGGACCGCTTCGGGGCCAGCGACGAGAAGGTCGGTCACTTCCGGCGCTACACCCCCGACGGGCTCGCGCAGGTCATGGCCGACGCCGGCCTGAGCGCCCCGTTCACCCAGATGTACGGCTGGCCGCTGGGCTACGCCCTGGAGCTGGTGAGCAACCGCCTCGACGCCCGGGCGCTGGCCGGGGGCTCGGTGCCCACCGACGTGGCCTCCCGCACCGCGACCAGCGGCCGCAACCGCCAGACCTCCAGCCGCCTGGTCGGCACCGCGCTCGCCGTGGGCACGGCCCCCTTCGCCCTGGCCCAGCGGCTCGTGCCCCGGCGCGGGCCGGCGCTGGTCGGGCTGGGCCGCAGACCCGGACGGAACGGCCCCTAGGATCGAGGGGCCCGGTCTGGCGGCGAGCAACGGAGGAGGTGGGTCGTGCGGGTGCTGGGCTTCGGCACCTACGACCTCGACCGTCACCCCCGTGCGGGGGTCCTGCTCGAGGGCCTGCGTGAGCACGGCGACGACGTGCGGGAGGTGACCTCGCCGCTGGGGCTGGACACCGAACGGCGGGTGCGTCTGCTGAAGCAGCCGTGGCGCCTGCCCCTGCTGGCACTGCGGATCGTGCTCGTCTGGGCTCGCATCGCGGTGCGTGGCTGGTGGGTTGCGCGCCGGTGGCACCCCGACGTGGTGCTCGTCGGCTACCTCGGACACTTCGACGTGCTGCTGGCCAGGGTGCTGTTCCCCCGCACCACGCTGGTGCTCGACCACCTGATCTTCGCCGCCGACACCGCGGTCGACCGGGGCAGCGGCCATCGGCTGCTGCTCGCGGTCCTGCGGGCGCTGGACCGCCTGGCCCTGCGGGCCGCCGACGTCGTGGTGGTGGACACCGACGAGCACGCCGCGATGGTCACCGGGAGCGCGCGGGCCGACGTCGTCGTGGTCCCGGTGGGGGCGACGCGCAGCTGGTTCGACGCGGCCCACGAGCCCCTGGTCGAGGCCCTGGGCACGCCGCTGCGGGTGGTGATGTTCGGTCTGTTCACCCCCCTGCACGGCACCACGGTCGTGGCCCGGGCGCTGCGCCTGGTGGCCGAGCGCGGCGTGGACGTGCAGGTGCTGATGGTCGGGCACGGTCAGGACCACGCGGCCGCGCTCGCCCTGGTGGGGGACAACCCGCGGGTGCGGTGGGAGTCGTGGGTACCGGCGGACGAGCTGCCGGCCGTGGTGGCCGCGCACGACGTGTGCCTGGGGATCCTCGGTGACCGTGGCAAGGCCCTGCGCGTGGTGCCCAACAAGGTGTTCCAGGGTGCGGCCGCCGGGTGCGCCGTGCTCACCAGCGACACCCCCGCGCAGCGACGCGCCATGGACGGGGCGGCGGTGCTGCTGCCGCCCGGTGATCCCGAGGCCCTGGCGACCGCCCTGGCTCAGCTCGCCGACGACCCGCACCGGGTGCTCGCGCTGCGGCGGGCGGCCCGCTCACGGGCGCTGGAGCGGTACACGCCGGCCACCGTGGTCGACGAGCTCCGCCGGCAGCTGCTCAGTCGTTCCGGCGTCTCCGCCGGTCGATGACGACGACCAAGCCCGACAGCAGCAGGACCACGGCGGCACCCGTGCTGAGCGCGGCCCCGAGCGGGCGTCCCTGCGGGCTGTAGCGGATCTCGACGTCGTGGGTCCCCGCGGGGACGACCACCGCGGACAGCGCTTCGTCGGCGACCTCGAGCGGGGTGGCGACACCGTCGACGGTGGCGGTCCAGTCGGCCTGCGGCATGTTGTCGGCCACCACGAGGTAGCCGGTGCCTTGGGCGTCGACCTTCGCCGCGACCGTGTCCCCGGAGTCCTCGGTGACCGTGACGGTGGCGGGCGCTCCACTGGGGGTCACCCCGGGCGCGGCGAGCACCACCTGGTCGGGGGGCAGCGTGGTGCGGGCCACCAGGTTGGTCCGCGTGGTCTCATCCGGTTCCACCAGCGTCCGAGTCGCCCACCGGAAGCGGGGCAGCGCGGTGGTGCGCAGGTAGGTGGTCAGACCGTCCTGGGTGTTGACCAGCCGTAGCCCGTCGTTCGGGTTGGCCACCACCGCGTCGAGCCGGGGCACCCCGTCGGCCCCGGTGACCTGCAGCGGGGCCGGGCCGTTCCAGGCGATGGTCACCGTCCAGGGTCCCGGTGCGGTCCCGGTGGGTTGGACGAGAGGCACCTGCAGCGGGCCGGCATCGAAACCGACCTCGAGGCGTTGCCCGGTCACCACCGGCGCGCCGGTGGCGTCGCGCACCGTGAACCTCAGCTTCTCGCCGTCGTCGGCGGGCACGGTGCGCGCGAGCAGCGTCAGCGCCAGCCCCCGCAGTGCCAGCGGGTTCACCTCGACGTCGACCGGAACTCCGGGGGCGATCGAGACCGGCGTGGTGCCGGTCGCGGGGCCTGAACCCGGCGTGGGCGGCAGCCCGATCCCGGTGAGCGCCTTGCCGACCACGGGCTCGCGCTCGTTGAGCGTCGCGAAGCGGACGGCGAGGCGGTCCAGGCCGGGTGCCGCGAGCTGGGCCGCCGAGCCGCCGGGCAGCTGCGACACCGTGGCGGTGTCGAAGAAGGTGGGGGCGTCGACGGCGGTCGCGTTGAGCAGCGTGGCCCAGTTCTCGGGGACGAAGGCGTGCGCACCGAGGGTGCGGATCCCGTAGAGGGAGGGCACCGAGGGCCGCAGCGTCGAACGGGTCCCGGTCGTCCGCTCGTGACCCTGGTGCGCCAGCAGGTAGTCCAGGCTGGCCCGCGGCGGGTAGAACATGCTGCGGTCGACGTGGCTCCAGTAGAAGCCGGTGCCCATCACGCACTGCACCGTGACCACAGCGACCGTGACCGGCAGCAGCAGCCGGCCACCGAGCAGGCGCCGCCCGGCCAGCACGGCTGCGCCGACGAGCAGCACCGCACCGGCGGCCACGGCGATGTCGCCGACGGCCACTCCCTCGCCCCGCACGGCACCGAACTCCTGGTAGCCCACCGTCCCGGCCACCCCCACCCCGGCGAGCACCACCACCATCGCCACCACTAGCCGCCACGACCGCGGGCGCCGCCCGCTCAGCACTGCGTCCAGGCCCAGGCCGGCCATCGCGGTCAGCAGCACGAACAGCACCGCGCGCAGCCGTCCGACCGGGTTGCCGGAGAAGATCGGGAGGTTGCCGACCCACTCCAGGGCCGGGGTCCTGAACCAGATGAGCACCACGCACACCGCGCTGGCCAGGGCCAGGAAGGTGACGATGCCGCGTGGCATGCGGGACGGTCGGGCACTGACCACCGCCACCAGCACGAACAGCAGCGCAGCGGAGCCGAGGTAGGCGTTGTACTCGATGGCGTTGTCCGGCGGGCTGAACAGCGGCGGCCGGTTCGACGCCATCACCCGGGGCAGCACGGAGGTGATGAGGCTGACCATGGGCAGCTTCTGGTCGAACCCGCCGTCGCGGTAGGACAGGTCGGTACCGCCGAGCTGGGCGGCAAAGGGCAACAGCTGCACGGCGGTGAGGGCGACCCCCACCACGAGCCAGGACGCGGAAGAAACCAGCGCGGCCAGGTCGGCCCAGCCCAGCGCCCGTCCGCGCGCAAGCACCCGGACCAGGGCGTAGGCGCCCGCCGCGTACAGCGCCCACCCGGTAACGGCAGGGAAGCCCGCGAACAGCAGGCACGCGACGACCAGGGCGAGGGGCGCGCCGCCGCTGAGGAACGCCGCGGTGCCCAGACCACGCCAGCGGCCCGACCGCGCGTCGTGGGCCATGGCCAGCTGACGCTCCACCGCCCAGAACAACAACGGGATGAACGAGGCGACCGACGCCTGCGCGAAGTCGGCCCAGGAGACGAAGAAGCCCGACGTGGCGT
Organism: Mycobacteriaceae bacterium; assembly: GCA_039923155.1. GTDB lineage: Bacteria > Actinomycetota > Actinomycetes > Mycobacteriales > Mycobacteriaceae > Rhodococcus_D. The sequence continues at coordinate 39,919 of JBDTDI010000158.1, forward strand.
AGACCAGGCCGGCTAGCAGCGCCGCCGGGCGCCCGGTGCCCCACCGTCGGAGCAGCAGGAACATTCCCAGCGCCCCCACCGCCAGCTGCAGCACCTTCACGACCACCGGGGCGTACCAGAGCGGCAGCAGCAGGTAGGGCCACACCGTGGGGGCGAGGGTGGTGTTGCTCGGGGTGGACATCAGCGGTTGGCCGGGCCCGGCCAACGAGGACCACGACGGGACGTCGCCGGAGAACAGCCGGTCGTGGATCTGCGCGTAGGAGGGCAGCACCGCGTCGACGACGTCGCGGGTGAGGAAGTTCTTCAGCACGTAGGTGGTGCCCGGGTCCCACGGTGCGTACTGCTGCAGCAGGTCGGTGGCGGCGAACACGGTGCGGCCCAGCAGGCTGTTGCCCAGGGTGAGCACCACGAACGCGACCCAGCCGAGCGCGACCCACCAGGTGTCCCGGTCCCGCACCGCACGATGCCGGTGCCTGGGGCCGTCGGGGGCCGCGGGGCCGTCGGGGGCGGCGGGGGCGGCGGGCGTTGCCTTGACGAGGTCGACACTCATCGGATGGGGCTCATCGGACGGGGGCCGTGCGGCTCAGGCGCACCGCCGCGCCGAACGCCGCACCCAGGCCCGCCAGCGCCAGGTCCACGACCACCAGCTCGACCCGGGAGGTCAGCGCCACCACGAGACCCTGCTCCTCGACCAGCAACGGGGACAGCGCCAGCAGCAGGGCCCCCTCGCGCAGGCCGGCGCCCGCCGGGGCCGGGATGAACAGGATGCCCACGGTGACCGCGAGCGCCATCGCCCCCGTGCAGAGCACCAGCACCGAGATCCCGGTGTAGCCCAGCCCCGCGCACAGCACGGCGAGGTGGCCCCCGAACAGCACCCAGCTGAGCAACGACCATCCCAGTGCCCCGACCAGTGGACCCATCCGCAGCGGGGTGTCCAGCGGCGGTTGGCGAACCAGGCGGAACGCGCGGTCGAGCACCGCCGGCAGCACCCGCGGGTGGGCCAGCACCAACAGCACGGGCAGGGCGAGGAACAACCACCAGAACCGGTGCAGCGCCTCGGTGCTGCCCAGCGGCAGCAGTGCACAGGCCACCGCCACCGCGACGGCCAGCAGCACCAGCAGGGTCAGCAGGTTGGCTGCCACCATCGACCGCCGCGGGATGCGGTGAGCGCGCCCGGCTTCCATCTGGGCCAGCACCGGCCAGACGGAGCCGGGTAGGTACTTGCCGAGCTGGCTGATGAAGAACACCGGCACGCTGGCCCGGCGGGGCATCTCGGCCGACAGGCTGCGGAGCACCTGCGCCCACACCGCGTAGCTCGCCGCGACCGCACCCGCCGCGAGCAGCCCGCTCAACGCCACGGCGCCCCAGCCGATCTCGGCCAGCGCGGCGGCGAACTTGACCCGGTCGCGCAGCACCGCCACGACGGCGAGCGCCACGACGACCACGAGGAACACGACCCCGACGACGGTGCGCAGGTGCCGTCGAGGCCCGGCCGCGGGGCCTGGTTCCTCGTCGGCGGGCGCGACGGACCCGCGGGAACCGTCGTTGCTCACGCGGCGATGCTAACCGCGCGCAACGGGGCGACGCGCCGTCGGCGGGTCGGCTGGATCAGCTCGTCAGCCACTGCGGCGGGCTCGTGGTCGGCGCCCCCGCGGGCCGCGAACCGCCCGGCGTACCCACCCAGATGAAGGTGGGGATCACCGGTTGCAGAGCCCGCCACAGCTGCGGCGGTGCCTCGGCCAGGCGTCGCGGCACCATGTCGTCGGCGCCGAACCGGACGGACTCCGACAGCACCGTGTACGTGTAGTCCCACACCTGCAGCCCCGAGCACATGCGGCGCAGCGCCGCCCGGGTGCGGAAGCGCTCGTAGTAGCTCGGTGCCCGCCCGCTGGCGCTGACGTAGCGGTCGGCGAGACCCGCCGGCAGCCAGGACAGGAACGGCAGCTTGTAGTGCGGCTCGACGACGCCCAGCTTGTTGCCCAGCCCCAGGTAGACCACCCCGTCCGGCGCCAGCACCCGACGGATGTCGGCCATCACCGCGTCGGCGTCGACGACGTGCTCGTAGATGTGGTTGAACACCACCACGTCCACCGAGCCGTCCGGGAGCGGGATGCCGTCGCCGGGGGCGCACTGGAAGTCCACCGCATCCCCGAACCGCTTGCGGGCGGCCGCCAGGCCCGGCTCGTCGATGTCCAGCCCGGTCACCGTGGCGCCGGTGCGGTGCAGCTCGTCGGCGATGAAGCCGGTGGAGCACCCGATGTCCAGGGCCCGCAGCCCGGTGAGGTCGTCCCGACCGAGGAAGTGGGTCAGGACCGCGATGATCTTCGCGGCCTTGGCGCGTCGGCCGGCCTCGTTGCCCATCTCACCCTGCAGCTCGGAGTAGGCGAGCTGGGCGGAGCGCTCCCCGCGCCCGGCCCCTGCGTCGTGCTGCTCGGTCATGTCCGCTCCTCGTTCCTAGCTCGGGTCCGCCGGGGTGACTCGTCCATCGTGGTGTGCAGCAGCGCCCGGTAGCGCGCCCCGAGGGCGTCCACCGAGTACTCCTCGGCCGTGGTCGCCGCCGCCGCCCCGAGCCGCTCCCGCAGCGGTGCGTCGTCCAGCAGCCTGGCCACGGCCGCGGCCAGCGCCGCGGCGTCACCCGGCGCCACGATCAGCCCGTTGACCCCGTCGGTGACCACGTCGCGCAGGCCTGGCAGGTCCGAGGCGACCACCGCGCACCCGCAGGCCAGGGCCTCCAGCAGCGCCACGGGCAGCCCGTCCTGGTCCCCGGAGGCCGCGGCCACCGACGGCGCGACCACGACCGAGGCAGCCGCGTACTCGCGGGCGAGCTGTTCCCGGGCCACCGCGCCGACGAACCGCACCGGCAGCGCGCGGGCACCGTCGGTGAGCCGGGCGCGCAACGGGCCGTCACCGACCACCCGCAGCGCGACCTGCCTGGTCGCGACCACGGCCGGCATGGCCTCCAGCAGCACCGCCAGGCCCTTCTTCTCCACCAGGCGACCCACGAACAGCAGCTGGTTCGGCACCCGCTCGACCCCGGTGGCCGCCCTGCGGATCGCCGTGACGTCGGCACCCATGGGCAGCACGTGCGTCCGCTCGGGACGCGCGCCCAGGTCGAGGAGCCGTTGACGCATCTGGGTGTTCATCGTGGTGACGTGGCGCGCGCGGCGCAGGACCCGCCGGATGACCAGCCGGCTCACCGGGTCGGTGAGGCCGTAGACGTCACCGCCGAGCGTGGTCACCAGCAGCGGGGCGCCACGCGCAGCGAGCAGCGCCGCGAAGCCCTGCGGGATGATCCAGTGCGCGTGCACCACGTCCGGGCGCAGCCGCCGCACCGCCCGGGCCACCGCGAACACCTCCGCGGTCAGCAGGGCGGGGACCTGCAGCAGCCGTGAGCGCCGCCGGCGCACGTTCTCCAGGATGGCGCCGTCGGCGAGGTCCTCCCAGCGGCGGGGGAAGTAGCGGAAGCGGCGCACGTCCACCTCGCCCACCCACTCCTGGGCCGGGCAGCCGGGCAGCGACGGCACGAGCACCGTGGTGTCGAACTCCACCGACTCGGCGACGGCCAGGTCGCGGACGAACCCGGGGGTGCCGTCGTCGACCCCGGCCGGGAACGTGGAGGCGAGCACGAGCAGCCGCGGTCGGGGTGGAGTGACGCAGGCCGACCGGTACCGTCCGTCGTGTTCAGCCGAGGTCACGGGGATCGACAGTCACGAGGAGCGAGATGGCGACGGAACGAGGCCGCGCTGCGGTCGTCGGGGCGGCGGGCTTCCTGGGCTCGGCCGTGCACGACGAGCTCGTTCGCCGAGAGGTCCGCGTCCTGCCGTACACCCGGGCACGCTCCTTCCTCGCCGCAACCTCTGAGGTGACCACCGCGGACACCGTCTTCTGGCTCGCCAGCAGCATTCGTCCCGCCACCGCCTCGACCGACGTCGCGGCGGGACAGTCCGATTTGCACGCGATGGGAACCTTACTGGACCGCCTGGCCGCGGCACCCCGTCGCGCCCGGTGCCGGGTGGTGGTGGTCAGCTCCGGCGGCACGGTGTACGACGCCCGGCAGGCCCCACCGCACCGCGAGACCGGCACCACCCGGGCGGTCAACGACTACGGTCGCGCGATGCTGGCAGTGGAGGATCTCGTGCGCGAGCGGGCTCCGGAGCACACCGTGCTGCGGGTGGCCAACGCCTACGGGCCCGGTCAGGTTGCCCGTCGGGGTCAGGGGGTGATCGCCCACTGGTTGGACGCGGTCGCCCGTGACGAGGCGATCACGGTGCTCGGTGACGACCAGCTCGCGCGCGACTACGTCTACGTGGACGACGTCGTGGCGGCGCTGGTGGCCGTGCACGAGGCGCACGAGCCGCCGCCGTTGCTGAACATCGGCTCGGGGGTGGGCACCGGCCTCGGTGAGCTGGTGGACGCCGTCCGGGCGACGGTGGCCCCCCTGCAGGTGCGGGTCGATCGCAGCCCGGCCCGCCCGTTCGACGCCCCCAGCACCTGGCTGGCCGTCGACCGGGCCGCCGACATCCTGGGCTGGGAGCCGCGGGTGCCGCTGGAGGAGGGCCTCGCCCGGACCTGGGCGGCCCGCCGACCCACCGCGGTGCCGGTCGCCGCACGGGCGCAGCAGTGAGCTCGCGGCTGCGCCACCGTCAGGGGCCGGTGCGGATCGTGGACGGCGTCCCTTACTCCAACCGTCGCAGCACCTTGTCGCTGCTGCCCGGGGCCGCGGTGGGTCACTGGTTGCACGCGAACCGGTCGCGAGTCGGGGGCCGCCTGCTGGACCTCGGGGCGGGCAACCAGCCGCTGCGCCCCTGGTACGCGGACAAGGTCGAGCGGATCACCGCGATCGACGTCGCCGCGACGGGTGGGCTCGACGTGCTGGGGGTCGCCGACCACCTGCCGTTCGCCGACGCCAGCTTCGACACCGTGCTGTGCACGTCGGTGCTCGAGCACGTCGAGGACGTCGAGGCGGCCATGGCCGAGATCGTCCGGGTGCTCGCACCGGGTGGGCACCTGCTGCTGAGCGTGCCGTTCCTGTACCCGACCCACGAGGCGCCGTGGGACTTCTGGCGCACCACCCACCACGGGCTGCGCAGCCTGGCCGAGCGCCACGGTCTGGTGGTCACGGACCTTGCCGCGCAGGGAGGGCCGTTCCTGCTCGTCATCCACGCGCTGGTGCTGACCCTGAGCCAGGGCCTGCGCGCCCTGGCCGCCGCGCTCGGACCGCTGGGCGGACTCGTCGACAACCCGCTGGTGCGCGGTGTGGTGGCCGGGCCCCAGGAGCTGGTGCGCGGACGGGTCAGCATCCGGCTGGGGCCGTTGTCGAAGGTGGCGAGCCTCGGTTACCTCGCCGTCGCGCGCAAGCCTTGAGGGGCGGGCGCCCCGGCGGAGTTGATGGCCGGCGCCCCGGCGGTATCCATGGCCGGGGCCGGCGCCCCGGCGGTATCCATGGGCGGGGCCGGCGCCCCGGCGGCAGGCAGCTGCTCGTACTGCAGCCACTTCGTCCGCTCCAGGGTCTCCTCGAGCAGGATCCGGTTGGTGCGCTGCAGGTCGGCGATGACCAGCAGGGCCACCACCAGGAACGCCCCGGCCAGCATGGCCGCCCCGAAGATCAGCGACTGCACGTGGCCGGCGGCGTCACCCGTGATCGCCAGGACCAGGTACCGCACGAACGGCACCAGTCCGAGCACCCCGAAGATCGCCGCCAGCGTGGCCAGCAGGACGTACGGCCGGAACATCAGCACGCTCCGGGCGATTGCCGCCCCCGAGGCGGCCATGTGGTGCCAGATGCTGGTGAACAGCCGTGACTCGCGGGTCTTGGGGTTCGTCTCGATGGGTACGCTCTCGATGCGCATCCGCCGGTTGCCGGCCTGGATAATCGTCTCCATGCAGTAGCTGAACTGCGTCAGGACGTTCAGCCGCATCAGCGACGCCCGGGAGTAGGCGCGGAACCCGCTGGCCGCGTCGGGCAGGTCGGTGCCGGCCGCACGGTTGACGACCTGGCTGCCGAAGGCCTGCATGCGCTTCTTGAACCAGGAGAAGTGAGCGATCTCCGCGGTCTGGCGGTCACCGATCACGATGTCGGCCCGACCCGCCAGGATGGGGGCCACCAGGTCGGGGATGCGCCCCTGCGGGTACTGGTTGTCACCATCGGTGTTGACCACGATGTCGGCGCCGACGCTGAGGGCGTGGTCCACCCCGTCCCGGAACGAGCGGGCCAGGCCCATGTTGCGGGTGTGGTGCACGACGTGGTCGACCCCGTGGGCGCGGGCGACCTCCACGGTGCGGTCGGTGGAGCCGTCGTCGATGACCACCACCTCGATGACGTCGATGCCCTCGATGTGGCGGGGAATGGTGCCCAGCACCGCCGGGAGGGTCTCCTCCTCGTTCAGGCACGGCACCTGCACCACCAGCTTCACGGACATCAGGCTAACCGGGCAGCAGGCATGATGCGTCTGTGCCGGTCGTCGTCGTCTGTCTCGGCGCCGCCCTGCTCGTCCTGCCCGGCCTGGCGATCGCCCGGGCGCTGGGTCTGTCCTGGGCCTGGTCGGTGACCCTGGCGGCCCCGTTGAGCTTCGGCCTGGTGGGTGCGGTGACGGTCCCGTTCGGAGTGCTCGGCGTGCCGTGGGACCCCGTCACCGCCGCAGGCGCGCTGGTCGGAATCCTGGTGATCCTGCTCACCCTGCGCCGACGGTGGCCGGGGTTGCGGTGGTGGGCCCCCGACGGTGTCCACTCGGGCGCGGCGATGAGGTGGCCCGCCCTGGGCATCGTGATCGGTCAGCTCACCATCGGCGCCACCGGCCTGCGCGCGCTGCTCGCAGCGCCGGGTGGCGTGGCCTCGGTGCCGCAGACCTCCGACGAGCTCTGGCACGCGAACGCGGTGCGGTTCATCGCAGCAACCGGGCAGGGTTCGCCGCTGCGCATGGGGGCGTTGCTGAACCCGGAGACCCTGGCCCCGCACTACTACCCCCTGGCGATGCACGACCTCTTTGCGCTGGTGGTGCGGCTCACCGGGGCATCACCGGCCCTGGTGCTGAACCTGGGTTCGCTCACCGTGGCGGCCCTGCTGGTTCCGGTCGGGGCGGCCTGCCTGGGCTGGGCCGCCACCCAGGCACCCGGGCGGGCGCACCGCGGACACGCGGTCGCCGCCGCGGCCGGGGCGCTGTCCGGGCTGGCGGTGGCCTACCCCCACATCGAGCTCAGCGTCGGGGTGCTGCCCGAGGTGGTGGCCCTGGCCATGGTGGGGCCGCTGGTGGCCGCGCTGGCGTCGGGGGTCGAGCACCCCGCCCGGCGCCCGGCGGCCGTGCTCGCCGTGATCGGGGTGACCAGCGTGCACCCGATCGGTCTCGTCCTTACCGCGATCATCCTCGGCCTCTGGTGGTTGTTCTCCCCGCAGGTCACCCGGCGCAGCGTCGGCCTGCTGGCCATGGCGGTCCCCGTCGCCCTCGCGCTGGTCGTGCTCGCCCCCCAGCTGCGTGCCCTGCTGAGCTACGGCGGGACGGTAACCACGCTGCGCAACAACTACGCCGATCGGCCCCTGCGGGTGCTCGGTGACGCAGTCATCCAGCAGACCAAGACCGTCGACGTGGTCGCACCGCCCTGGGTGCTGCTGGCGCTCGCGGCGCTGGGAATCGCGGTTGCGGTGCGCTGGCGGGCGGCGTGGTTGCCGTTGACCTGGGCGCTGCTGGTGGTCCTCACGGTGCAGGCGGCATCTCCGCTGCCCGGGCTGGGGACCACCGTGCTGCAGCCGCTGACCAGCATCTTCTACTCCGACTCCCGCCGCATCGCCGGCGTGACGGCGGTGCTGCTGGTGCCCATGGCTGCGGTCGGGCTCGTCGGCCTGGCGCAGGCGCCGCTGTGGCACCGGGCGTTGGGGCGGGCGCGCGCGGCCGGTGCGCCGGTCCTGCCCACCCTCACCGTGGTGGCTCTGCTGGCGTCGGTTCCCGGCCTGCTGCACGTTCCTCAGGTGTACCGCAGCACCTGGAACGGCGAGTTCGTCAGCCCGGCCGACCAGGCCGCGTTCGCGGCGCTCGCGGCGATGCCCGGGGCACACGACGGGCTGGTGCTCGACAGCCCCGTCGACGGCACCGGGTGGGTCTACGCGACCCAGGGCCTGCGACCGGTGTTCGCCCACTACGCACTCGGCGAGACCGGGCCCGCCCAACAGCTGCTGCTGGCGGCGCTCGACCGGGCTGGTGACGACCCGGCCGTGGACGCAGCCCTGCGCAAGCTGGGGGTGCGCTACGTGATCACCAGCACCCCGGTGTTCAGCCGTCTGACCCTGCCGAGGGGCTTCGTCGACCTCGACGACGCCCCCGGCCTGCGCCGGGTCTACGACAACGGGGAGACCAAGATCTACCGGGTGCTCTCCTGATCCCCACCCGGCCAGCTGCTGACCACGATCGACTCGTTGTACGGGAAGGCGCGTCCGGCGATGCGCGGGAACGGGAAGGACAACGTGCGACGGACCTGCAGGCCCACGGCCTCGCTGAGCGCGACCAGGTCCTCGACGTCGAAGAAGGTGGTGTGGGTCGAGTCGGAGGCGAAGCCGCGCTCCTGCGGGCAGATCAGCACGACGACCGCTCCGGCCGCGAGGTAGGGCAGGTACTCCCGCAGCACGTCGGGCTCCCCACCCGGCGGTAGGTGCTCGACGACGTGGGCCGCCAGCATGCCGTCGAAGGGCTCGTGGCGGGACGCGTGGAACTGCTGCGCCGTCTCCGCGCGCAGACCCAGCTCGCGACAGCGAGCCACGGAGTGCGGGTTGTGGTCCACCCCCAGGCTGTCGGGCGAGAGCGCGACGAGGTTGCGACCGATGCCGCAGCCGACGTCGAGGACGGTGCGAGCACCCAGCAGGCGGCGCAGGTTCCAACGGTAGGGCGCCTGCACGTCCAGGCGCTGCTTCCACCCGGCACCGGACAGCCGACGGAGGCGGGCCGTGTACTCCGTGCCCGTGGTGTCCCCGCCCGTGCTGTCACCACCGGGGACCACCTCGTCCGGCTGTTCGTCCTCGCCCATCCGCGCAGCGTAGGGCAGCACCCCCCCCCCCCCCCGTGCTCGACCTCTTACCGTCAGTTACCTCCTCACCCGATCAGGTCTCAAGTACGTCACGGGAACGGTCGAAGCAGCACGGGGACGAGGAAGACGAGCAGAGGAGATCCACCGTGCGACCCAGCCCAGGACGACTGATCACCACGATGGTGGCGGCGATCGGGATCATCGCGTCGATGGCCGTGGCGCTGCCCGCGGCGGCCTCCGCGGCGGGCGGGGTCTCCCTGAACGCCTACGAGCAGAGCTTGCTCGAGGCCATGAACGGCAGCCGGGCCGCGGCCGGGCTGGCCCCGCTCGGCATCCAGCCCGGGCTGACCGACCTGGCCCGGACCTTCTCCACCACCCTCGGCCGGGAGGGCGCGCTGCGGCACAACCCGCAGCTGGCCGGCGACCTGCCGCGTTACGGCGGGGGGAGCTGGCGGACCGTCGCCGAGAACGTCGGGGTGGGCGGGTCGGCCTCGGCGGTGTTCACCGCCTACATGAACAGCCCCGAGCACCGCGACAACATCTTGCGGGCCAACGTCAGCTCGGTGGGGGTGGGGACCGCCCGGGCCACCGACGGACGCGTGTTCGACGTCGTGGTCTTCACCGACGCCTACGACCCCGGCTACGGCACCGCGCGGACCCAGCCGGCGCCGATCGGTCTGGACGGCGCGCTCGTCGCCTCCGGTCCGGCCCGGTTCTACCTCGCTCCCCGCCCGGGCGCGCCCGCCGCACAGGTGCCCTACGGCAACCCTGGCGACCGGTTCGTGACCTGCGACTGGAACGGCAACGGCGGCGACAGCATCGGGGTGTTCCGCAACGGCACCTGGCTGCTGCGCAACGACAACACCCCCGGCGGCGCGAACATCGTGTTCGCGTTCGGCCAGGCCGGTGACCAGCCGATCTGCGGAGACTGGAACGGCAACGGCCGCGACGGCGTCGGCGTGTACCGCAACGGGATGGTCTACCTGCGCAACTCGCTGTCTGACGGTCCCGCCGACGGCCGGTTCGCCTACGGCAACCCCGGTGACGTCGCCGTCGTCGGTGACTGGAACGGCGACGGGTTCGACACCCTCGGCGTGCGGCAGGGCAGCGGCGTCTTCTCCCTCACCAACTCCAACCTCGCGCCGCGCGACAACGCCCGCTTCGCCCTGGGCAACCCGGGTGACCGCCCGGTGGCCGGGGACTTCAACGGTGACGGGTTCGACACGGTGGGGGTGGTGCGCGCGGGCACCTGGTTCCTGACCAACTCCAACCTCGCTCCGCGGGTTGACCTGCGCTTCGCGCTGGGCAACCCGGGAGACAAGCCACTGGCCGGGGCGTGGAACGGCGGACGCACCGACGGCGTGGGCGTCGCCCGCAGCTGAGCCACCGGGGGCCGGACGGGCCCGGGGCGTTCGCGGCCTCGCCTACGCTGGCCCGGTGACCGAACCCGCGCCGCCTGCCGCGCGGTCGAGAGGTCACGCCGCGAGCGCCGCCAGGATCACCGCCAGCCAGCTCTCGCTCGCCGCGGCCAGCTACGCGGTGCTCGCGGTGGCCGGCAACGCCCTCGACGCGCGTGCGTTCGCCGCGGTCACCTCGTTCTACCTGCTGCTCAACACCGCCGGGCGCGGAATCTGCTCGGCCGTCGAGCTGCACCTGACGCGGGCCGTCGCCGCCGACGTCGCGACGGGGCGCCCGGCATCGGCGGCGCTGCGCGCGAGCCGGGTGCAGGTCCTCCTGCTGGTCGTCCTCGCCGTCGCGCTCACGCTGGGTTCGGAGCCACTGCTGCGCACCGTGTTCGCCGGCGACTCCACGCTCACCGTGCTGCTGGCCGCCGCCGTGCCGGGGCTCGCCGTGGCCTACGCGGTGCGGGGGCGCCTGGCCGGTGAGCGCCGGTACTCCCCCTACGCGGCCAGCTTCGTCGTCGAGGCGCTGACCACGGTGGTGGTGGGGGTGGTCCTGCTCGTCGTGGGGGCGCACGACCCGCGGTGGTGGGCGCTGGCGTTCATCACGGGCCCCACCGTCGCCGCCGTCGTGCTGGTGGTCACCGTTCGGGACGCACGGTCCGCCGCGCCGGGGGACGCCGCGCCCCGAGCCCGTCCCTCGGCCGCGTCCGGAGGTTCGCTGCTGGCCTGGTCGGTGCTCGTGCTGGGCGGTTCGCAGGCGGTGTGGAACCTGAGCCCGGTGATCCTCACCGGACGGCTGAGCGACGCTCCCGGCCTCGCCGCCGCGTTCGCCAGCCTGGCCCTGGTGCTGCGCGTGCCGGTGCTGGTGTTCCCGGCGGCCCAGGCCGTGCTCCTGCCCGTGCTCACGGCCGGGTCCACCGGCGCGTCCGGGGGCCTGCGGCTGCACGGCGCCCTGCGCAACGTGCTGCGCACCCCGTGGCCGTGGGCCGCAGCCGGGGCGCTGGGCGCGTGGTTGCTGGCGGCGGTGTTCCTCGCCCCGCCCCTGGTGTCGATCGTGTTCGGCAGCGAGCGCCTGACCGGGATCCTCGGTCCGCTGCTGCTCGCCTCGGCCACGGTGATCGGCGGGGTGGCCACCCTGGCGCAGACCGCGCTGGTGGCGCGCGGCGCCTACCGCGCCGCCGGGGTGGGCTGGGCGGTGGCCGCCGGGGTGCTGGTGGTCGTCAGCCGCACCGCGACCGCGTCAGTGACGGTGGCGGCCGCCGCGCTCGCGGTGGCGGTGCTCGTCGCGCTGGGGTGCTTCGCCGTCGCCCTGCGAGCGTCGACGACCGTGTCTGTCCCCAGGGAGGTGAACCGGTGACGGATCTTCCCGAGCTGGACGTGGTCGTGCTCGCCTGGGGCGACGAGCCCTACCTTCTCGAGTGCGTGCAGGCGGTGCTCGACTCCGACGGGGTGCGGGTGCACGTGGTCCTCGTCGACAACGGCGCCGACCCGGCCGCGGTGGCGGCCGCGGCCGATCTGGACGGGGTGACGCTGCTGGTGCCCGGCCGCAACACCGGTTTCGCCGGCGGGTGCAACCTCGGCGTGGCCGCGAGCGCGGCGCCTCTTCTCGGGCTGGTCAACTCCGACTGCCTCGTCGCCCCCGACACCCTGGCCGCCCTGGTCACCGAGGCCCGACGGCCGGGCACCGGGCCGGTGATGGCCAGCGTCCGGATGGCCGAGGAGCCTGCCGTCATCAACAGCGCAGGCAACCCGGTGCACGTGCTCGGCGTCTCCTGGGCGGGGCGGCTCGGCGAGACCGAGGAGCGGACCGAGCCCTACGACGTGACCGCCGCGAGCGGCGCCTGCCTGGTGCTCGCACGCGAGCTGTGGAACCGGTTGGGCGGGTTCGACGAGGAGTACTTCGCCTACGTCGAGGACACCGAGCTGAGCCTGCGGGCGCGCCGCACCGGACGTCAGCCGCGCTGTGTCCCGACCGCGGTGGCTCGACACCACTACGAGTTCTCCCGCAACTCGATGAAGATGTACCTGCTGGAGCGAAACCGCCTGATGTTGCTCGCGACCGTGTGGAGCGGGCGGGCCCTGGTCCTGCTGGCCCCGCTGCTCCTCGTGCTGGAGCTGGGCGTCCTGGCGCAGGCGCTGGCCCAGGGATGGGCGGGGGGCAAGGTCCGCGGCTGGTGGTGGCTGTTGCGCCACTGGCGGCACGTGCGGGCGCGGCGGACGCTGCTGCAGGCCGAGGCGGTCGTGACCGACGCCGAGTGGATGCAGGCCCTCACGGCCACCCTCGATCCGCAGGTGATCGGCTCAGCCACCGCCACCCGGGCGGTCAACGTCGCCCTCGGCGCCTGGTGGCGCCTCGTGCGGCCGCTGCTCTGAGCCGATCGGTGCGATCGGTTCCGCGGTGGCCCGTTGCAGTCCCCGCACCTGGAGGTTGAGCCGGGCGACGTCCTCGGCCAGCGTGCGCGTCTGCTCCTCCAGCTGGCCGACCTCGCCGGAGAGCTGCAGCGAGATGGCGAGCAGCACGACCAGCGACACCACGAAGAGCAGGTTTGCGGGCACCGCGATGCCCAGCAGCCGGGCCGCGCCGGTCAGCAGGCCTGGCGCCAGGGCCACCACGACGCCGGCCACGGCGACCAGCACCCAGATGAGCGCGTACTTCTCCCGCAGCCGCCGTCGGCGCAGCAGCTCCAGGACCAGCGCGAGGGTGGCGAGGGAGAGGATGAGTGGCAGGACGATGGTGCTCACGGGCCTGCCACCGGGGCGAGGTCGCGGGGGTCGACGTCGGGTGCGGTGCGCACCAGGGCGAGCAGCACCGCCACCACCACCCGGAGCAGGTACACCGCTGCCCGCACGGGCGACTGGCTGGCCTGCCCGGTCGTGCGGGGGCGCATCACCACCGGCACCTGGGCGATCCGCAGCCCCACCCGGTGGGCGATGACCAGGGACTCGACGGTGTCACCGAGGTACTCCTCGGGATAGTGGCGGGCGAACACGGCGATCGCGGGCGCCGTGGCCAGGCGCAGACCGGAGGTGGGGTCGGTCAGCCGGGTACCGGTGACCCGGCTCAGCACCACGGCCAGGACCCGCATGGCCCAGCGCCGGGGCCCGGCCGCCTCGTAGGACCCGCGGCCGGCGAACCGTGCCCCGACGACCACGTCCGCGGTCCGTGCGGCGGCAAGCATCTCGGTGATCTCGGCCGGGTCGTGCTGGCCGTCGGCGTCCACCTGCACCAGGTGGGTGTAGCCCTCGACCTGCGCGTACCGGAAGGCGGCGCGCATGGCCCCGCCGACCCCGAGGTTGAACGGCAGGCTCAGCACCAGCGCGCCGGCCGCGTCGGCCACCTGGGCGGTGCGGTCCGTCGAGCCGTCGTCGACGACCAGGACGTCGGCGGCGGGCTGCGCCTGGCGCACCTGGGTGACCACCTCGCCGACCGAGCCTTCCTCGTTCAGCGCCGGCAGCACCACCAGCAGCCGCTGGATCGGCCTCACGTCGTCACCCCCGGGCAGCAGCACGCCGGGAGTCTACGAGACACCCCCCGCCCGCAGTCCGGATCAGGGTCGCGCGACGCCGGGGCCGTCCACGCTCCCGCCCTTCCAGCGACCGGAGAACACCTGGTCGCCGACGTGGCCGTACCAGAACTGTCGGTTCGCCCGCGGGTCCAGGTTGCTGTCGGTGAGGTACCACACCGCGTCGCGGACCACCCCGGTGGTGGTGAAGCGGTCCCCGTTCCAGCTGCCCACCACCGGCCGGTCGGTGGGGTTGCCGAAGAAGAAGTGACCGTTGGCGGTGGCGGTACCGCCGGTGGCCCGGTTGGTGAGGAACCACTGGCCGAGGCGGAACAGCCCCAGCGTGTCGGTGCCGTTGCCGTCCCAGTCGCCGACCAGGGCGGTGTCGCCGGGGTTGCCGAACGCGATGACCCGGGTGCTGGGACCTGCGGAGTTGCTGTCGCGCTCGTAGAGCACGCCACGGCGGTACACCCCGATGGTGTCGGTGCCGTTGCCGTTCCAGTCGCCGCACACCGGCTGGTCCCCGGGCTGGCCGAAGGCGAAGGTTGCGGCGGTGGTCGCGGCGGTGTCGTTGGTGTTGCTCAGGTACCAGGTGCCGCCCCGGAACACCCCCAGGGTGTCGGTGCCGTTGCCGTCCCAGTCGCAGCCCAGCGCCACGTCGCCCGGAGCGCCGTAGAAGGCTGCCCGGTACGAGTCCTGGCCCGGGGCGAGGGACAGGAAGAAGCGCAGCGGAGAGGACTCCGACGCAGCCGTCGCCGGGGTGAACCAGTTCGAGCGCAGCCCCAGGGCGATGCGCATGCCGTCGCCGGTGGTGTTGACCGTGCGCTGGCTACCGATCACCTGCACGGTGAGCACCCGGCCACCGTCGGCGCCGAGACCGTTGCGCCCGGTCACCCGCACGGCGGTCAGGGCCCCGACGTCGTAGGCCCGCTCGATGGTGGACACCGGGATGGACACCGTCCAGTCGTGGTACGGCGAGATGGCGTCACCGGCGTCGACCACGGCCGGGAAGGTGCCCCCCGCGGTCCAGCCCCCGGTCGAGGAGGAGAACTCGGTGCTGCGCACGCGCCCAGCGTTGTCGACCAGGACCTGGCCCGCGGTGCTGGCCACGGCCCGGTTCGCCTGCGGCGACTCGCCGCCGGCACCGCCGTACACCTGGCAGGACTGGGTGTCGCAGGTCTTGGCGTAGGGGTAGCGGTTCTGCGCCATGCCGTAGGAGCGGGCGGCGACCGCCTGCGCCTCCAGCGCCGCCTGCCCGCCCGTGTCGCCCCAGCCGGACGGCGACTCGCGGGGCACGACGTCGCGCACGTAGTCCTCTTGCGCCACCGTGTTCACCGTGCGCAGCGAACCGTCAGCGGGCACCAGGGTCAGGTTGCCGCGATAGCTGGGGCCCCCGCAGAAGCTGAGCAGGGGCGCCCGGTCGGCCCCGGAGGAGAACACGGCGCTGAGCATGGTGGCGCTGGCCACCGGCGTCGTCCACACGGGCTTGGTCCCACAGGCGGTGGCGGTGCTCAGCACGGGGCCGGCGGGCGTGGCCGTGATCGTGGCCGTGGCGCCCGCGGACACCGTGAAGCCGCCGGCGGTGAAGGCACGGGAGGAGGTCACCGGTCCCAGGCTCTGACCGTCCCGCGCGGTCAGGCGCACCGTCATCGGCGGGTTGCCGACGTTGCTCAGGGTGGACCCGCCGTAGTAGTGGTTCAGGATCTGCGTGGCGTTCCAGCCGTTGTTCTTGGCGTAGCCGTAGGCGCCGTACTGGCCCATGCCCCGGCCGTGGCCGTTGCCGTGACCGGTGAAGGTCACCGTCCCGGTGGGGTAGGCGCCGGCCGCCTGCGCGGGGGTGATGGTGACGACACCCAACAGCACCACGAGCGCACTCAGAACCGCACCGAACCTTCGCACGTCAGTATCCTCTCGCGACGGAGACCGTCGTGGGTCCGGCGCTGCTCAGGCGCCCGGGCAGCGGGACGTCGGTGGGGTTGCCGAAGCGGTAGGACGCGGTGGCCCTCGGCGCCGAGGTGCTGTTCGACAGGTAGACCGCGCCCGAGCGGAACACCCCGATCGAGGTGGTGCCGTTGTTGTTCCAGTCCCCGGCCAGCGGGACGTCGCCGGCGTTGCCGAAGGCCGCGGTCACGTCCGCCCGCACGACGAGGTTGCTGTTCGACAGGTAGAAGCGCGTGTCGTAGCGGCCGGACCGGGTGACGCCGACAGTGTCGAAGCGGTCGCCGTTCCAGCTCCCGGTGATCGCGACATCGGTCGGGTTGCCGAAGTCGAACGAGCCGTCGGCGCTGCCGGAGGTCGCGGAGTTGCGCAGGTAGAAGTGCCCGGCGCGGAACACCCCGGGGGTGTCCCTGCCGTCGCCGTTCCAGTCCCCACAGAGGGGCTGGTCGGTGGGGTTGCCGAAGGAGAACACCCAGTCCTCGGCGCCCGGACGGTTGGAGTTGCGCACGTACCAGGTGCCGCGGTGGAACACCCCGAGGGTGTCGGTGCCGTTGCCGTCCCAGTCGCACAGCAGCGGCACGTCGCCGCCGGCGCCGACGGGCACCAGGGTGCTCACCGAACCGGGGAAGCCGCTGGCCAGGTAGGCGCCGGGTCC
>JBDTDI010000159.1:0-4221 GCA_039923155.1 Mycobacteriaceae bacterium
AGAAGCTCTACGGCAAGACCGTCACCGGGGTGATCCGGTCCACCTTCGTCGTCGGACCCGATGGCACGCTGACCGCCGTGCAGCACAACGTCAAGGCCACCGGGCACGTGGCCAAGCTGATCCGCGACCTGAAGCTCTGAGCCGCAGGGGTTCGGAGCAGCGCACGGGGCCGTAGCCCAACGGCAGAGGCACGCGGTTTAGGTCCGCGCCAGTGAGGGTTCGACTCCCTCCGGCCCCACTCGACGCCCCACGGCCGCCGACGACGTGCGGTAGTAGCCTGGCCGTGTGGCAGAGCAGCGGCAGCGTCGGGGCCCGCTCATCGCACTCGTGGTCGTCGCGTTCGCCACCTGTCTCGCGCTGGGGTGGTGGCAGTGGGAGCGATACTCCTCCACCGGCGGCACCTTCCAGAACCTCGGCTACGCATTCCAGTGGCCGTTGTTCGCGGTCTTCTTCGTCTACGCCTACCGCCGCTTCGTCGTGCTCGAGGCCCACCACGACCTCGCAGAGCGGGACGGCGCCGAGCAGGACGGCGCCGAGCAGGACGCGTCGACCACCGGGTCCGGTCCGCGGGCCGAGCCGCCCGCAGACCTGTTGCCCGCCCGACCAGCTGCTGCCCTCATCGAGCACGAACCCGGTGAGATGTCGGACTACAACGCCTACCTCGCCTCCCTGGCCGCTCGGGAAGCGAACAACTCGAGGAGCCGTGGATGAACCCCCAGACCACCAGCACGCCGGTGGCGATGACCCCGCGCATCGCGTCGGCGCTGCTGCGCTACCGGGTGCTGGCCTACACCACCGGGGTGCTGCTGGTCTGTCTCACGGTGGCGGTGATCCTGAAGTACACGTTGGGGGACGGCGGGGCGACGGCCTACATCGGCATCGCGCACGGGTGGATCTACATCATCTACCTCGCGGTGAGCCTGGACCTGGCGGTCAAGGCGCGCTGGGCGCCCCTGCCGGCCCTGCTGGTGCTGCTGGCCGGCACCATCCCCCTGATGTCCTTCGTCGCCGAGCATCGGGTGAGCCAGCGGGTCCGGGCCGGGCGGCGGCTGTGACCGCGCCTACCGGGTGAGCTCGCGCAGCACCGGGACGAGCTGGGCGAGGGCGCGGCCGCGGTGGCTCGCGGCGTCCTTGGCCTCGGCGCTCATGTCGGCGGCGCTGCCGGTCTCGCCGTCAGGAAGGAAGACCGGGTCGTAGCCGAAACCGCCGTCGCCGGAGGGAGCTCGCGCGAGGCGTCCCGGCCAACGGCCGAGCACCACGTGCTCCCCCACCCCGGGCACCACCAGTGCCGCCGCGGACACGAAGGCTGCTCCCCGCCGCTCGTCGGGCACGTCAGCGCACTGGGCGAGCAGCAGCGCCGTGTTGGCCGCGTCCTCGCCGTGATCGCCCGACCACCGCGCGGACAACACCCCCGGCATGCCGTTCAACGCGTCGACGGTGATCCCGGAGTCGTCCGCCACGCACGCCATCCCGGTGGCCGCCGCCCCGTCCTGGGCCTTGGCCAGGGCGTTTCCCTCGAAGTCGGGCGCGGTCTCGGGTGCTTCGTCGTAGGGCGGCACCTCGCCCAGGCCCACCAGCTCGACCCCGTGCACCTGGGCCGCGTCCAGGATCCGCGCGAGCTCCGCGAGCTTCTTGGGGTTGCGGCTGGCCACCAGCAGGCGCATCAGCGCTTGGCCTTCGGGGCGGGGCTCGGCAGCTCACCCGGGTACGGGGCGGCGAGTGCTTGCGCCTGCAGGGTGGTCAACGTCGCGCAGCCGGCCAGCGCCATCTCCAGCATCGCGTCCAGCGTCGTCTTGGGGAAGGTCGCGCCCTCCCCGGTGCCCTGGATCTCCACGAACGTGCCGGCGTCGGTGGCCACCACGTTCATGTCCACCTCGGCCCGGGAGTCCTCGGAGTAGGGCAGGTCCAGGCGGACCCGCCCGTCGACCACACCGACGCTGATCGCGGCGATCGAGCACGACAGCGGCTGGGGGTCGGCCAGGGCCCCGCGAGCGCCGAGCCAGGTGACCGCGTCGGCGAGCGCGACGTAGGCCCCGGTGATGGAAGCGGTGCGGGTGCCGCCGTCGGCCTGCAGCACGTCGCAGTCGATCGCGATGGTGTTCTCCCCGATCGCGGCGAGGTCGATGCAGGCGCGCAGCGAGCGACCCACCAGCCGGCTGATCTCCTGGGTGCGCCCGCCCACCCGGCCCTTGACCGACTCGCGGGCGCTGCGCTCGTGGGTGGCGGCGGGCAGCATCGCGTACTCGGCGGTCACCCAGCCCAGCCCTGACCCCTTGCGCCAGCGCGGCACACCCTCGGTGACGCTGGCCGTGCACATCACCCGGGTGCGACCGAACTCGACCAGCACGGAGCCGGCCGGGTGGTCGGTGAAACCGCGGGTGATTCGCACCTCACGGAGCTGGTCGTCGGCTCTGCCGTCTGTTCGGGGGGACACGCCTAGATCTTACTGGCGGGCGCCGAGCTCGATCTGCTCCCCGGCCCGCACCGCGTGCACGTCCCCGTCGAACTGCGCCCGGGCCTCGGCGACCACGGCCTCGACCGATGTCCACGGGGGGACGTGGGTGAGCAGCAGCCGTCCGACCCGGGCGTGGCGGGCCAGCACGCCCGCCTGCGTGCCCGACAGGTGCATGCCCTCCGGTCGGTCGGCAGCGTCGGTCCACGACGCCTCGGCGAGCAGCACGGTGGCGTCGCGGGCCAGCTCGGTGACCGCCTCGCACGGCCCGGTGTCGCCGGTGTAGACGAGCGTGGTTCCGGTGGCGTCGATCAGCCGCATGCCGTAGGCCTCGCACGGGTGGGCCACCGGCGCCACCGTGACCCGGAGGGCACCGAGCTCCTCGGTGGCGCCGACGTCCCAGGTTCGCAGGTCGAGCACGTCGGTGACGTCGTCGACGGCCCCGGCCCGCTCCGCCGACGCTGCCCCCAGCCGGCCCGCGGCACCGGAGGGAGCGTGCACCCGGGTGCGGCCGGCAGGCGCGTCAGGGTGGTGCCGGCGCCAGACCACGAGGCCGGTCATGTCGAGGCAGTGGTCCGGGTGGAGGTGGCTGAGCAGGACCGTGACCTCGGTGGGGTCCACGTGGCGCTGCAAGGCACCCAGGGTGCCCGCGCCAAGATCCAGGACGACCGGCGGTGCGCCGTCGGTGGTGAGCAGGTACCCCGAGGCGGGAGACTCGGGGCCAGGCACGCTGCCGGAGCAGCCGAGCACGGTCAGTCGCATGGGTGGCGATGCTGCCACCCGCCCCCGTCAGGAACCGGCGTGGCCCACCGTGGACAGCTCCGGGCCCAGGAAACGGCGTCCCAGGCGGGCGAAGTGCTCCGGGTCGCCGGTGGCGAGGAACTCTCTGCGCGGGGCCTCGTCGCTGGTTGGGCGCAGCAGGTCCGCCTCGGTCAGCACCTTCAGCACATCCTTCGCGGTCTCCTCCGCACTGGAGACCAGGGTGACCCCGTCGCCCATCACCAGCTGCACCACCCCCGACAGCAACGGGTAGTGGGTGCACCCGAGCACCAGGGTGTCGACGTCGGCGGCCAGCAGGGGCTCCAGGTAGGCCTGGGCCAGGCCCAGCACCTGGCGCCCGCTGGTGACGCCACGCTCGACGAAGTCGACGAACCGGGGGCACGCCGCCGAGCTGAGCCGCACGCCGGTCGGCGCGAAGGCGTCGTCGTAGGCGCGCGAGGTGACGGTGCCCGCGGTGGCGATGACCCCGACATGGCCGTTGCGGGTGGTGGCCGCCGCCCGGCGCACCGCCGGGCCGATGACCTCCACGACGGGCACGGGGTAGCGCTGGCGGGCGTCGGCCAGGCACGCGGCGGTGGCGGTGTTGCAGGCGATGACCAGCATCTTGACGCCGCGCTCGACGAGGTCGTCGGCCACGGCGAGGGCGTGGGTGCGCACCTGCGCACCGGTCAGAGGACCGTAGGGGCCGTGGGCGGTGTCACCGACGTAGATGATGGGCTCGTCGGGCAGCTGGTCCAGGACGGCCCGCGCCACGGTGAGCCCACCCACCCCGGAGTCGAAGATCCCGATCGGGGCGCCGACGGCGGGCCGCGGGCTCACGCAGCCGCGGTCCGGGCCCGACGTCCCGCCGCCACTGCGCAGCCCGCTCCCCCGACCGCCCCGAACAGGTGACCCTGCCAGGAGATGCCGGGCGCGCCGGGCAGCACGCCCCACAGCACGCTGCCGTACACGCCCAGCAGCACCAGCCCGAGCAGCACCTGGGCCAGGCT
>JBDTDI010000160.1:0-5311 GCA_039923155.1 Mycobacteriaceae bacterium
TCGTCGAATCCGCCCGCGCGCACCAGGTCCTCCTCGGGCCGAGAGATCTGGCGCACCACCAGGACGCATAACCCGATCACCGCCACGTCGCGGAGCAAGACCGCACCGGTGAAGTACTGCTCCGGCAGACCCTTGTTGTTCACCCCGAGGTAGTAGAACATCCGCGGCGCCCACACGAAGGCATCCAGCAGCATCCAGCCCAGCAGCACCCGGGTGTGCGGAATGGCGAGCACCGCCAGCGGTACCAACCACAGCGAGTACTGCGGGCTCCACACCTTGTTGGTCAGCAGGAAGCCGGCCACCAACAGAAAGCACAGCTGCGCCACCCGAGGTCGGCGCCGGGCCGTCAACGCCAGCCACGCGACCCCCGCGCAGACGGCGATGAACAGCAGCAGGCTCACCGCGTTAAGCATCGTCGGCGTCTGTCCCTCGGCCAGTGGCCCGTCGAAGCCGGACCAGCCGGTGAACGAGGTGACCACGTTGTACAGCGAGTCCGGGTCCTGGCCCCGGGAGGTGTTCAGGCGGAAGAACTCACCCCACCCGGTGCGGTAGAGCAGGAAGATGGGGGCGTTGACCGCCGTCCAGGTCACCGCGGCCGCGGCCGCGGTGCGCGCCCAGTCACGCAGGCGACCGGTGCGCACGCAGAGCACCAGCAGCGGCCCGAGCAGCAGCAACGGGTAGAGCTTCGCCGCGCCGCCGAGCCCGAGCAGCACCCCGGCCAGCACCGGGCGCCGCCGGGCCCAGGCGAGCAGCCCGGTGGCCGCGAACGCAGTCGCCAACGGGTCGAAGTTGGTGAACACGTGCACCGCCACCAGCGGCGACGCCGCGACCAGGGCCGCGTCCCACACCCGCCGCCCACTCACCCGGAACGTGGCCCACACGGTGACCAACCAGGCCAGCGCCAACCCCAGCGCGACGACGGTGAAGTACACGACGACCGGGATCGCGGTGGGCAGGGGCAGCGTCTGCGCGGCGCGCACCCAGGCTCGGGAGATGGCGGCCGAGGAGTACTGGTAGAGGCCGGTGAGCACCGGGTACTCCATGTAGCGCGTCGTCTGTTCGGGGGTCCCGGCCTTCTCCACGATGGGCGTCTTGTACGGGAACGCGCCGGTGTCGAGCTTCTCGCCGCCGTACAGCGGAACCGTGTCGGAGTAGCACATGGCCACGTACTGCCGGTGCCCGCCCCAGTCGAGGTAGGGCGCTCCGCCCGCGGTCTGCGCCTGCTGCAGGCACGCTGCCTTGCTGCCCCAGCCCAGGGCCAGGAAGACCACCGCGAGCAGCAGCACGATCCGCAGCGGGGTCAGGAACAACCCCCGGCCGATGAGGGCGTGTCGGCCGACGGGACCCCCGACGACGCTGGACGCCTGGGCCAGCAGCGGGTCGCTCCGGGTGGGGGCGACCCGGTCGACCCCCAGCGTCAGCCCCCGACGGCGGGCGGGCACCGGCGCGGGGGAGGCCACCGGCCGCCCCACGACCCCGTCGCCTGCAGTGTCCACGTGCGGTGAGGCTACGCAGTCACCGGTGCGCCGGTGAGCCTCAGCCGACGGGCACGGCGGGTGGAGCCGCAGCTCCGCCGGGGGCAGCCGGCGCTCCACCTGGGGCGCCCGCTCCCCCCGCGGGCGCAACGGGGGGGCCCACCACGGTCGGCGGCGCCTTCGTGGTCGTCGCCGGCGGAGCCGTCGGTGCGGTCGGTGCTGTCGTCACCGGAGGCTGGGTCACCGGTGGCGCGGTCGAGACCGGCGGCGGCGTGGTCGTGGGCGGCGCCGTCGTGGTGGGCGGGGCGGTGGTCGTCGGCGGCGCCGTCGTCGGTGGCGGCGCCTGGGAGATCGGCGGTGACGGCGGCGCGTAGGTGGGCACGGCCGGCACGCCCCCAGGTTTGCCGTTGAGCTGCGGCGCCTCCGGGAAGGTCTCCTGCGGCGTGCCGGCCAGCGCCCCGTCCATCGTCGCCTTCCAGATGTCCGAGGGCAGGCCCGAGCCGTAGATGATCTGACCGTCTTTGGTGTCGGCGGCCGTCTGGTCGGTGGTGGTGACGACGGTGGCCGTGCACAACGAGGGGGTGCAGCCGATCATCCAGCCGTTGGCGTTCTTGCCGGTGTCCAGCAGCTGGGCGGTACCGGTCTTGGCCGCGGACTGTCGGCCGTCGGTCAGCCCGTGGCTGCGTGAGGAGGCCGCGATGGGCTCCATCGCGGCGATCACGTTCTGGGCCACCGGGGCGTCGATAGCCTGGGTGCCCTTGCTCGCCCCGTCCGGTCCCCGGTCGAGCAGCACCTTTCCGTCGGCCGTGGTCACCTTCTGCACGAAGTACGGGTCGTGCTGCACGCCGTTGGCGGCGAGGGTGCCGTAGGCCGAGGCCATGTACAGCACCGGCACCGGGTACTGCCCGAGGGTGATACCAAGCTCGACCTGGTTGGTCTTCGTGTTCACGAGGCTCGGCTGGCCCGAAGCGGTCTTCGTCGGGATGCCGGCCGCATGCGCGGTGGCGGCAATGGGCTTGGCCCCCACGTCATCAGCCAGCTGGTAGTAGACCGTGTTCAGCGACAGCTTCAGTGCGGTGGCCAGGTTGCAGCGCCCGCACGACTCCCCGTCGGAGTTGGAGATCTTCGTCCCCGCGATGGTCTGCGGGCTCGATCCGTCGAACGTCTTGCCGAGCGGTATCCCGTCCTTCAGCGCGGTGGCCAGGGTGAACACCTTGAATGACGATCCCGGCTGGATGCCCCACGAGTCGGCGTAGTCGAAACCGTTGCCGTCGGCGTTGCCGTAGTACGCCCGCACCGCCCCGGTGCGCGGATCGACCGACACCGACGCGGGGGCCAGGTTCTTCGGCTGGTCGCTCAGCGTGGTCTGCACCGCGTTCACCGTCGCGTCCTGGGCCTTCTTGTCGATCGTGGTCGTGATCTGCAGGCCCTCGGTGTTCAGGTCCTGCTCGCTGATGCCGTTCGCCGTCAGCTCGGCCTTCACCCGCGCGACGATGAGTCCCTGCGGACCGTCGGTGCTGCTGCCGGCGGCGGCGGCCCTGGGCACGGGAGTCGGGTAGGTGAGCCTGCCGCGGTCGGCCTGGGTCAGCCATCCCTGGCTGACCATGCCGTCGAGCACGTAGCCCCACCGCTTGCGTGCCGGCGCCGGGTTCACCGCCGGGTCGTAGAAGCTGGGGCTGCGGATGGAGGAGGCCAGCACCGCCGACTCGGCCACGCTGAGGTCGCTCACCGACTTTCCGAAGTAGGCCTGCGAGGCGGCAGACACCCCGTAGGCGCCGCGGCCGAAGTAGATCGTGTTTAGGTACGCGGTGAGGATGTCGTCCTTGGAGCTCTGGCGCGACATCTTGGAGCTGATCACCAGCTCCTTGAACTTGCGGGTCAGCGTCCGCTGGTCCCCGGTCACCGCGTTCTTGACGTACTGCTGGGTGATGGTCGACCCGCCCTGGGTGTCTCCACCGGTGAGGTTGTTGAAGGCCGCCCTGGCGATGCCGGTGACGGAGAACCCGGGGTTGGTGTAGAACGAGCGGTCCTCGGCGGCGAGCACCGCTTCCCGCAGCTGCACCGGGATCTGGCTGAAGCTGACGTCGGTGCGGTTGCCTTCCGGCGGCACGATCTTCGACAGCGGGGTGGTGCCGTCGGCGTAGAGGACGGTCGCCACCTGGTTGGTGTTGATGTCGGCGGGCTGGGGAACCTTGACCACCACGTAGGCGACCATGAAGGCCACGATCGGCCCGATGACCCCCAGTGCGACCAGCGCGTAGACCGTGCGACGGGCCCGGCGCCACAGCCGCTGACGGCGGGTGAGCGGCTTGCCGGTCCGCCTCGAGCGCGGGACCTTCCGCCTCGCCCGGCCAGGTCCGGCTCCGGCTCGTGCCCCGGGCTGGCGCTGGTCGTCACCACCGGCTCCGTGACGGGGTCCGTGCGGGGTCGTGTCGCTCACAGCCTTCTCTCCAACGGCATCACTTGGCGGTCCGGCGGCGGGGCGCCCGCCGGCGGGCGTCGGGGGCCACCGGGGCGCCCAACGCATAGCTCTGAACGAGGTGGTTCCAGCTGCAGGTGCGGCACACCTCCACGACGTGGACGGTGAACTCGTCCTGGGTCGCGGCCAGGCGCACCAGCTCCTCGGGCATCCGGGCCGAGCCCGACACGGCGCCCAGACGCTCGCCGAACACCCACGACACCAGCGTGAGCGGCTCCTTTCGGCACAGCGGACAGGTGATGGTGCTGGGCCGGCCGTGGAACTTGGCCGCCCGCAGCAGGTACGGACTCGCGTCGCAGACCGCGGTGACCCCGGTGCGTCCGGAGTGAACCTCGGCCAGCAGGGCCCGCCGCTGCAGGGCGTAGTCGACCACCTGCCTCTTGATGCGCACGCCGACAGCGTACGTGCGGCCCCGCCGGGGCAGCCGCCGCGCCGGGGTTCAACTCGCTCCGGATGTATCGCTGCGATACAGTTGGCACACACATCGTCGAGGTGTCCAGGAGGTGGATCGTGCTCGAGCTCGCCGTGCTGGGGCTGCTGCACGAGTCACCGATGCACGGTTACGAGCTGCGCAAGCGGCTCACCAGCCTGCTCGGGGCGTTTCGCGCCTTCTCCTACGGCTCGCTCTACCCGACGTTGCGACGCATGCAGGTCGACGGCCTGATCGCTGAGGACGCCGACCCCGACGGCACGGGGGTGGACGCCAAGCGCCGAGCGCGTCGGGTGTACCAGCTCACGGCCGCCGGCAAGGAACGTTTTGCCGAGCTGGTGGCCGACACCGGGCCACAAACCTTCTCCGACGACGGGTTCGGGGTGCACATGGCGTTCTTCAGCCGCACCCCGGCGACCGCCCGCCTGCGGATCCTGGAGGGACGCCGCCGTCAGGTGGAGGAGCGCCGTGAAGGCCTCCGATCCCAGGTCAGCAAGGCTGGCAGCAAGCTCGACCGTTACACCGACCAGCTCCACCGACTCGGACTGGAGACCAGCGAGCGCGAGGTCCGCTGGCTCAACGAGCTCATCGCGGCCGAGTCCGACGAGTCCCCAGAACCGGGCTCACCCCACAACACCGACGACACAAACGATCGAGGAGAACTTTTCAATGGCTGACGACAACCGCACGAGCGTTCGCGTGGCGATCGTGGGCGTGGGCAACTGTGCCTCGTCCCTGGTCCAGGGCGTGCAGTACTACCAGGACGCCGACGAGACCGTCACGGTGCCCGGCCTCATGCACGTCCGTTTCGGGCCCTACCACGTGCGCGACGTCGAGTTCGTCGCCGCCTTCGACGTCGACGCCAAGAAGGTCGGATTCGACCTGAACGAGGCGATCGTGTCGAGCGAGAACAACACCATCAAGATC
>JBDTDI010000161.1:0-7269 GCA_039923155.1 Mycobacteriaceae bacterium
TCGCCGCAAGGTGCAGGAACACCGCGTCGGTCGACTTCATGTCGACGGTGCCGCACCCGTGCAGCACCCCACCCTCGCGCCGGCTCGGGACGTTGTCCGCGATCGGCACGGTGTCCAGGTGCCCGGCCAGCAGCACCCGTGACTTCCGGCCCAGCCGAGTGCGGGCCAGCACGACGTTTCCGGTGCGCACGACCTCGTACCCGGGCGCCTGTGCCCGCAGCGCGGCCTCGACGGCGTCCGCCAGCTCATCCTCCGCCCCCGACACGCTCGGAAGGTCGACGAGGGCCGCGGTGAGGTCGACGGGGTCAGCGGTGAGATCGAGGACGGTGCTCGGGCGCGTCATGGTCCACCACGCTAGCGCCGGTAGGTTCGACCACCGTGACCCACTCAGCAGCGACCACCGGAGCGACCGCCGACGGAATCGCCACCATCACCGCGGACGGAACCGTGCTCGACACCTGGTTTCCGGCTCCCGTGCTGGCCGCGCCCGGTGCCACCGGAACCCGGCGGGTCGACGCGCCAGGCGAGCTGGCCGCGCTGGTGGGCGCCGACGAGGCCCGCGGGACCACGCGGGTCGCCGTGCGCACCGAGATCGAGGACCTCTGCGCCCCGGCCGTGGACGCCCACGACGTGTGGCTGCGCCTGCACCTGCTGTCCCACCGGCTCGTCCGCCCGCACGCCCAGAACATGGACGGGGTCTTCGGTCTGCTCACCAACGTGGTGTGGACCAACCGCGGCCCGTGCGCCGTCGAGGGCTTCGAGCTCACCCGTGCCCGGTTGCAGGCCCGCGGGGCGGTGACCGTGCTCGGGGTGGACAAGTTCCCCCGGATGGTCGACTACGTCCTGCCCGACGGAGTGCGCATCGCCGATGCCGACCGGGTCCGCCTGGGCGCCCACCTCGCGCCCGGCACGACGGTGATGCACGAAGGGTTCGTGAACTTCAACGCGGGCACCCTCGGCACGTCGATGGTCGAGGGCCGGATCTCCGCCGGCGTGGTGGTGGGTGACGGCTCCGACGTGGGCGGCGGGGCGTCCATCATGGGCACCCTCTCCGGTGGTGGCACCCAGACCATCTCGGTCGGCCGACGGTGCCTGCTCGGCGCGAACTCCGGGCTCGGAATCTCTCTCGGCGACGACTGTGTGGTCGAGGCGGGGCTCTACGTCACCGCCGGCACCAAGGTCACCGGTCCCGACGGCACGGTGGTCAAGGCCCGTGAGCTCTCCGGGCAGGACGGGCTGCTGCTGCGCCGCAGCTCGACCACCGGGGTGGTGGAGGTCCTGGCCCGCACCGGTGACGGTGTCGCGCTGAACACCGCTCTGCACGCCAACTGATCTGCACGCCAGCTGACCTGCACGGGTCAGCGCACACCCCGCAGGCGGTACTGCACGCTGATCCGCGGCCCGGTGGGTCGGGTCGTCTTGGGCACGGAGTGCTCCCACGTCCGCTGGCAGCTGCCACCCATCACGACCAGGTCACCGTGACCGAGCTCGCGGCGAAGCACTGGCCCGCCGTCGCGCGGGCGCAGGGCGAGCGTGCGCGGCGTGCCCAGGGACACGATCGCCACCGCCGTGTCGTGCGTGCTGCCGCGCCCGATCGTGTCGCCGTGCCAGGCCACGCTGTCGCGCCCGTCGCGGTACAGGCACATCCCCACGGTCCGAAAAGGCTCCCCCAGCTCCGGTTCGTAGTGCACGTCGAGGACTTCTCGAGCCCCGGTCAGCATCGGGTCGGGCAGTGCGGCGTCCTCGTCGAAGAAGCAGAGCAGCCGGGGCACGTCCACCACGCGCTCGTACATCTCGCGGCGCTCGGCCCGCCACGGGACCGCGGTGAGCAGCCGTTCGAACAGAGCGTCGGCCGCACCTATCCACCCTCGCCGCAGGTCGAGCCAGGCTCCATGGGTCAGCTCGGTGCGCTCAACCTCCGATCCCAGCTGCCCCGGCCCTTCCGTGGCCAACGTGTCGAGCAGCGAACCTTGGAGGAGATGCACCGCCGCATCGTATATCGAACTGCTGTTCCCGTGAAGGTCCAACGGTGGATCCCCGGGCGGCGAGCCGGACCGCGGAGGGAAGGATGGGCGTCGTGGTGGCGGAGCGTCAAGTGTCCGCTGAGCTGGACCCACGTCGTTGGCGGGCCCTTGCCGTCGCGATCACTGCGCTGTTCCTCACGCTGCTCGACCTCAGCATCGTCAACGTGGCCCTGCCCTCCATCCGCTCCGGCCTCGGGGCGAGCACCTCGCAGGCGCAGTGGGTGGTCTCGGGCTACGCCCTCGCCTTCGGCATGGTGCCCATCATCGGCGGGCGCCTCGGCGACGACCAGGGCAGACGGAAGATGCTGCTCGTCGGGGTGGCCGGCTTCGTGGTCACCAGCGCCCTGGTCGGCCTGGCCCCGACCCCTGAGGTGCTGGTCGCCGGGCGGCTGCTGCAGGGGCTGTCCGGCGGGCTGCTCAACCCCCAGGTCGCCGGGCTCATCCAACAGCTGTTCCCCCGCCACGAGCGGGGTCGGGCGTTCGGCCTGCTGGGGACGGCGGTGGGGGTGGCC
Organism: Mycobacteriaceae bacterium; assembly: GCA_039923155.1. Taxonomy (GTDB): domain Bacteria; phylum Actinomycetota; class Actinomycetes; order Mycobacteriales; family Mycobacteriaceae; genus Rhodococcus_D. The sequence continues at coordinate 2,537 of JBDTDI010000161.1, forward strand.
ACCGCCACGGGCCCGGTGGTGGGCGGGACGATCATCGGACTGGGCGGGCAGGACTGGGGCTGGCGGTACGCGTTCCTGCTCAACGTCCCGGTGGGCATCACCGTGCTGGTGCTCTGCCGGAAGTGGTTGCCCCGAGACCAGCCCCGTGCCGAGCCCCGCCCACGTGGGCTCGACCTGTTCGGTGCGGGCCTGCTGGCGCTGGGCCTGTTCGGAGTGCTCTTCCCGGCCGTGCAGTTCGACTCGAGCCGGGACCTGCGGCTGGCGCTGATCCTGCTGCCGGCCGCGGCGGTGCTGGTGGGCTTCGTGATCTGGGAGCGGGGCCCGGCCAGACGGAGCGGCTACCCGCTGATCGACCTGGGCCTGTTCAGCATCCGGTCCTACGCCGACGGGCTCGGGGTGGCTCTGCTGTACTTCGCGGCGTTCACCGGTACCCCGCTGGTGCTTTCGCTCTTCCTGCAGGAGGGCCTGGGGTTCTCCGCTCTGCACGCGGGCCTGGTCGCCTCGAGCTTCGCCGTCGGCTCTGCGGTGTCTGCCCCGATCGGGGGGCGTCTGGTGAACCGCCTCGGCGGTCGTCTCCTGGTCGGGGCCATCGTCGTGTTCATGGTGGGCATCGTCGCCGCGGTGCTGGTGGTCACGACCCTCGCCGGTCAGGTCGACGACTCCCGGCTCGCCCTGGTGCTCGCCGGCCCCCTGGTGCTGGCGGGTCTCGGTGGCGGCAGCGTGATCACCCCGAACCAGGCGCTCTCGCTGGCCGACGTCGACTCCGTGGGTGGGTCCACCGCCGGCGGGCTGCTGCAGACCTCGCAGCGGGCGGGCTCGGCGTTCGGCGCCGCGGTGATCAGCGCGGTGTTCTACGTGCAGGCCACGGGAGCCCAGGACAGCCGGGGTCCCACGCGCTCGGTCGGCTACGCCGACGCCTACGCGGCGAGCCTGTTGGTCACCATCGGGCTGGCCGCAGTGGCGCTGGCGCTGGCGGTGCGCTCCGTGCGGCGCACCCCGGTCGGCTAGTTGTCGGGCTGCACCCGGTGGTAGGGCCGGGCGAGCAGCCCCATCAGGACGGCGGCGACGACCAGGACGAGCAGCGGCGCGGTGAAGCTGTGCGTGGCGTCGCGCAGCACGCCCATCAACAGCGGAGCGACGGCCGCGCCCAGGTAGCCCACCCCGAGCCCCACCGCGGTCGCCCCGGACGCCTCGGCCGGGGTGTGACTCTTCCAGGAGACGAGGGTCAGGGCCATCGGGAAGCCCGCACCCACGCCCAGCGCGATCAGGGTCACCCACGGCCATGGGCCCAGCGGTCCGGCCGGCCACAGGAGCACCCCGGCCGCGCCGACCAACGACACCGCCACGCCGACCAGGGCCCAGAACAACCACCGGCGCCGTCGCTCGGCCAGCGCCGGGAAGGCCAGCGCGGCGGGGATCTGCGCCAGGCTGAACAGGCTCAGCAGGGTCGCGGCCGACCGGTCGGACAGTCCCCGGTCGGTGAAGTAGGGAGCGAGCCAGGTCAGCCAGCCGTAGAACTGGGCCGAGGACAGCACCATGTAGGCGGCGAACACGCGGGCCAGCGGCGAGCGCCACGGCAGGCCGGCCGTCGCCGCTGCGGCGGACGACGCGGGTTTGAGGGTGCGGGCCGCGACGGGCAGCCAGCCCGCCAGCGCCACGGCGACGGGCACGGTGAGGGTGGCCAGCGCCCGGGTGGGACTCCCCAGGGCGCCCGACAGCGGCACCATCAGCTGGCTGGCCACCGTGGACCCGAGCAGCATCGCGACGACGTAGAGGCCGGTGACCAGGCCGGCGCGCTCGGCCAGGTGCTCCTTGACCAGCCCGGACAGGAACACCCCGGCCAGGCCGATCCCGACGCCGAGGCTGAGGCTGCCCACGAGCAGGGCCGGCAGCGTCGGCACCAGCCGCAATGCGCTGCCCGCCAGCAGGATGACCACGGCCGCGGTCATGGCCCGCTCCCGCCCCAGGCGCAGGGTGAGCCGGACCGCGGCGAAGGACCCGAGACCCATCGCGACCAGCGCCGCCGACTGCACGAGCCCCGCAGTGCCGGCGGAGATGCCCAGCTCGCGACGGACGGCGACGATGAGGGCCGGGTAGGCGGCCAGGCCGGCCCGCAGGTTCAGCGAGATGAGCAGCACCCCGGCCAGCACCACCGTGGGCCGGACGGCGGGGCGCGATCCGACGCTGGTCACGGCTGCAAGCGTGAAACCGCGGCAGCCACCCGTTCGTCGGTCGCGGTGAGCGCGATGCGCACGTGGCGGGCTCCCGCCGGGCCGTAGAACTGTCCCGGGGCTACCAGGATGCCGCGCTGCGCGAACCAGGAGACGGTGTCCTGGCACGGCTCGTCCCGGCTCGCCCAGAGGTAGAGCCCAGCCTCGGAGCGGTCCACCCGCAACCCCGCTGCGCGCACCGCCGTGAGCAGCACCCTCCGGCGCGCCGCGTACCGCTCGCGCTGAGCCGCGACGTGGTCGTCGTCGCGCAGGGCCACGGTCATCGCGGACTGCACGGGCCGCGGCACGATCATTCCCATGTGCCTGCGCACCTCGAGCAGCTCCGCCACCAGCGCCGGGTCGCCGGTGACGAAGCCCGCCCGGTACCCGGCGAGGCTGGAGGACTTGGACAGCGAGTGGACGGCGAGCAGCCCGTCGAGGTGGCCGCCGTTGACCTCGGGGTGCAGCACCGAGACCGGCTCGGCCTCCCAGCCCAGGCCCAGGTAGCACTCGTCGGAGACGACCACGGCCCCGCGGTCCCTGGACCAGTCGACGACCGTGCGCAGGGCGCCCACGTCGAGCACCGCCCCGGTGGGGTTGGCCGGGGAGTTCACGTAGACCAGCGCGGGGCGCACGGGTGTGGCCGGGTCGAACCGCACCACCTTCGCGCCAACCAGGCGGGCCCCCACCTCGTAGGTGGGGTAGGCCAGCTCGGGAACGACCACCGTGTCGTCGCGCCCCAGGCCCAGCAGGGTCGGCAGCCAGGCGATGAGCTCCTTGGAACCGATGGTGGGCAGGACGGCGTCGGGGTCCAGGCCGGTGATCGAGTGCCGGCGGGCCAGGGCGTCGACCGCGGACTGCCGCAGCTGCGCCGTGCCCCAGACGGCGGGATAGCCGGACACGTCCGCCGTCTGGGCCAACCCGTGCTGCAGCAGCGGGGCCACCGGGTCCACCGGCGTCCCGACGGACAGGTCGACGATTCCGTCGGGGTGGGCCCGGGCGGTGGCGGACGCCCCGGCCAGGGCGTCCCAGGGGAAGGTTGGCAGCGACAGCCGGGAGCGGCCCGGCACTAGCCCTCTTCGCCCTGGGGGGGCAGGCTCTTGACGGGCTCGGGGTCGTAATCCGTCCTGCCGACCTTGGCGGCCCCGCCGGGCGAGCCCAGCTCGACGAAGAAGTCGGCGTTGACCTTGGTGTACTGCGCCCACTGGTCGGGCACGTCGTCCTCGTAGTAGATGGCCTCCACCGGGCACACCGGCTCGCAGGCACCGCAGTCCACGCACTCGTCGGGGTGGATGTAGAGCATCCGGCCGCCCTCGTAGATGCAGTCGACGGGGCACTCCTCGATGCACCCCTTGTCGAGGACGTCGACGCACGGCTCGGCAATCGTGTAGGTCACGGGGTGCTCCTGTTCTCCTGGTACGTGCGCGAGCGCCACGGCCGGCGGACGCGTCGGGCGTCATCTTGCCTCGCCCGCTCCCCCGCGGCACCCGCGGGTGGCCTCAGCGTGACGCAGGACTCCAACCGCCGCCCGTCACCGTCGCCAGCAGCTCCTGCACCGCCGCGTGGACCCGCACCGGGGTCGCGGGGACGTAGGTGGTCCACGGCTGCCGGTCGCGGGAGCGCGTCTCGATGACCAGGTAACGGCCCACGTCGGTGTCGAGCAGCGCCACCACTCGGGGTGCGCGCCGGCGGGGCCCGTGCGAACGGGCCGCCGCGCCGATCTGGGCACTCCCCCGCGCGGTGGGCAGGGCACGGGCCAGTGCGCCGGCGTCGGCGGCCGAGGCCCCGAGCTCGCGCAGCACCGCTCCGAGCGCCCGCTCGTCGCTTCCGACGGTGGTGAACGCGCGGTGCAGCTCCGCGCTGGGGGCGTTGAGCTGTCCGGCTGCGGGGTCAGCGTCCGGCAGGGTGGAGAGCACGGCGGCGGCCATCGAACCGGCGCTCACCGGGGTGAGGGTGTGCAGCCCGTCGCGCTGGACCACCAGCACGGTGGCCGCCGGTCCCCCTGCCACGAGACCGCGCCAACGCCCCGCCGGGCCTCGGCCCCGGACGTCAACCTCGGTGTCCGGCACGGCCAGGGTCTGCAGGTAGCGGGCGAGCAGGGGCTCGGGACCGTGGTCGTCCCACAAACCCCGCTCACGCAACGCGCGTCGCGCGGCACCGAGCAGCTCGTCGCGCTCGGAACGCGTCGCCCCGTGCGAGAGCAGCTCCAGCACCACCGGGTAGTCCTGCAGCCGCAGGGACCTCCACGCGAGCTCCAGCTCGGGTCCGCTCAGCTGCACGTCGCGCTCCTCGACGACCATCCTGGGTGCACTCGTTGCCGAACCCACCCCCGGCTACCGCTCGTCGTCGAAGACCCCGATGACCGGCGGGGCCACCAGCCGGCCGTCCTCGAAGTACTCGAAGCTCTTCAGGTAGTCGGGGGTCTCGTGCTCGGTGTCGTCCTCGCCGCGGTGCGCACCCGCACCACCCATCCCCCCCATCGCTCCGCTCCGCGACCCAGCCGCGCCCGGGCCCCCTGCCACA
>JBDTDI010000162.1:0-6446 GCA_039923155.1 Mycobacteriaceae bacterium
GAAGCATCGGCTTGAGCAGCCCGCTGTTGAACGGGTACACGAGCAGGATGACCAGGCACAACGACGCCCAGAAGATCGACGCCATGTAGTTCACGCGGAGGAACAGTTCTCCGAAGCGATTGGTTTCGCCACGCGCCCGACGAGCTCGCGACTGACGGCGCAGCTTCGGCAGGATGAGCAGGCCACCGTTGGCCCAGCGTTGTCGTTGGATGCACAGCGAGCCGAAGTCCGGCGGCGTGGCCGAGTAGGCGAGTCGCTCGGGGTAGTTGGTCAGCGACCAACCGTGCACCCCGAGGTCGATGGTGGACTCGGTGTCCTCGATCACGGTGCGGTCCTGGATGTAGCGCCGGATCTCGAAGTCGCCGTCGTAGCTGATCGCGACGATCTCGTCGAGCGCCTTCTTGCGCAGCACGGCGTTCGCACCCACCCAGAAGGTCGCGTCGTACTGCGTCATGCCCTGGTGGACCACGTGCTGCAGGTCGGTGGAGGCCCCGGAGATCCGCTCCAACCGGGTTGCCGACCCCGGGAACGAGCTGTACGGGGTCTGGGCGACGGCCACCCTTGCCTGACCGCTCTGCGAGAGCAGGTACACCATGCGGGCGGCGTACTCGGGCAGGAGCATGCTGTCCGCGTCGAGGGTCAGCACGTAGGTGGGCTCGGGGACGACGAGGTCGGCGGCCCGCGCCGCCGAGCGGACCAGCGCGAGACCGCGGGGGGTGTCGACCTCCTGGTAGCTGCCACCCATCAGGCCGATGTAGCTGTTGAGGTTCATGGCCTTGTTCGGCTCGTGCGACAGCGAGCGGTAGCGCTTGCGCTCGAAGCTGGTCACCCGGGCGCTGAAGGTCGACACCAGCCGTCGGTGCAGCTGCAGCAGTCGTGCCGCGGGCAGCACGACGTCCTCCCGTGCCCCGTCGACGAGCGCGTCGGCCACGGTGGACAGGTCCCGCGCGAGCGCACCGAGAACGTGGTCGGTGAAGAACTGGTCGGTGTGGTCGATGATCTGGTACCGGGCGCCGAGCTCGTGCAGGAACTCCACGGCGTAGCGGTAGTGCCCGGCCAGGTCCTCGACCTGCGCCGCGGTGGGGCCGCTCCCGCCACCGAGCTCGTGGCCCAGGCGTTCCTGGGCCGCCCGGAACCGCCCGGCGGGCACGTTCAGCTCGGCCTGGAGCAGGCCCGGCAGGGCCCGTGCGTCCGCGAGCAGGTCCCGGGCCCGCCTCGTGCTCGGCTGCTGCGGGTCGTCGATGAGCAGCACCACCTGCAGGGCCGGGTACTCCTGCAGGGCCGCCGAGAGCAGCGTGGTCCTGATGACTCGCTCGTCCTCCTGGTAGGAGGGCACGATCACGGTCAACGGGGCAGCCGGGGTGTCGAAGAACGCATCGAGGACCACCCGGGGTGCCCGGACGTGGCCGCGGATCCGGTAGAACGCCCCGATACGGGTGATCAGGAATGCCATGGCCGACGTCGCGAGGCCGGTGACCATCACCAGGTAGACGATCGCCTCGATGACCAACCGCGCACTGTCGGCCCTGCCCACCACGAACTGCTGCTCGATCGTGTACGCCACGTAGACCGCCCAGGCGGACACGGTGAGCACGATCGCGAGGCGCCCGACACCCAGCCGACGGTCCGAGGCCCGCGGGGCGACCGGTGGCAGCGGCTCGCTCCGGCGGTCGCTGCCCCACTGTCGCCGTTGCTCGGGCGCGCGGGCAGCACCCGCGGTGTCCTGCACGCTGTTTCACCTCGGGATCTGCAGACCTGGTTGCAGGCAACGACCTGCTCGGCAAAGTATCGACCAGGCGGCTGCGCCACTGAGGCTCCCGCGGCAACATCACCCGTTCGTGTGACAGCAGGCGACTGACGGTCCCAAACGGACAACCTTCTGTGACAATCGCTCTCGGGGAGGGCGCCTCGTCACCGCGCTGCGGCACGCGCTCTCTGCCCACGAGACGAAGGTAGGTCATGGACGCACCCCGCCCGGTCGAGGCGACGCCAGCGGACGACATCGAGGAGACGGCGCCCCGCCGCCGCTTGTCGTGGCCTCGGCTGGGGTTGCTCGTCCTGGTGCTGGGGGCGCTGACCGGGGCCGCCGTGGTCTCGGTGTCCTCGGCCTCCGACCGCTCCCGCACCCCGACGGCCTCGTGGGGCGTTCCCTACGTCGACGTGACCCTGACGCCCACCTTCCAGTTCCAGGACCCGGCGGTGAACTCGGCGCGCACCGTCGCGCTGTCCTTCGTGGTTGCCGACCACACGAAGAGCTGCACGCCCAGCTGGGGTGGCTTCTTCACCCTCGACGCGGCCGCCTCGGACCTGGACCTGGACCTGCGGATCGCCCAGCTCCGCTCCTCCGGCGGCGACGTCATGGTCAGCCTGGGCGGGCAGGCCAACACCGAGCTCGCAGTGGCGTGCTCCGACCTGGGCAAGCTCACCAGCGCCTACCGTGACGTCGTCACGCGCTACGACCTGGCGTCGATCGACCTCGACATCGAGGGCAAGGCGGTCGCCGACCTGGCCGCCGCGACGAGACGCGCCCAGGCGCTGGCCGTCGTCCAGCGCGAACGGACCAAGGCTGGGCACCCGCTGCAGGTGTGGCTGACCCTGCCCGTCGCCCCCACCGGGCTGACCCCGCAGGCGGTCGAGCTCCTGCGCACCACCCTGGCCGGCGGCGTCGACCTCGCCGGGGTCAACGTCATGACCATGGACTACGGCGGTTCCCGGCCGGCCGGCGTCAGCATGCTCGACGCGGCCGAGCAGGCCCTCGAGGCGACCGCCAAGCAGGTGGGTCAGGCGTACCAGAGCCGCGGAACCACCTTGAGCGAGGCCCAGCGGTGGGCCAGGCTCGGCGCCACCCCGATGATCGGGCAGAACGACGTCGACGGTGAGGTCTTCACCCTGGCCGATGCCCAAGGTCTCGTCAGCTTCGCCCGGGAGCGCGGGCTCGGGCGCATGTCGATGTGGTCCGCCAACCGTGACCAGCCGTGCGGTGCGAGCTTCACCGGCGTAGCCGTGCACTCCAACACCTGCAGCGGGGTGGACGCGCCCGCGAAGGCCTTCACCGGCGTACTGGGCGACCTGACCGGCACCGGCCCCTCCGCACCGGTGACCAACGTCGTGCGCGACGCAGCCCCAGTGCCGGCCGTGGACAACCCCGCCACCAGCCCGTACCCGGTCTGGCGGGTGGACGCGCAGTACCCGGGCGGGTACAAGGTCGTGTGGCACGGCAAGATCTACGAGGCTCGCTACTACTCCACCGGCAACGATCCCTCCATCGTCACCAACGCGGACGCGCCGTCGTCGTGGGCGCTGCTGGGCCCGGTCCCTGCGAACGCGACCGCACCGAAACCGGTGCCCGCCGTCCGCGGCGTGACCGCCGCGTGGAACCCGGAGGCCCTGTACCAGCGCGGAGCCCGGGTGGTCTTCGACGGCCTGCCCTACGAGGCGCGGTGGGCCAGCAAGGGCGCTGCACCCTCGACCTTGTTCCCGGTGCGCTCGGACGACGCGTGGCAGGCGCTGTTCGCCGTTCCCGGCGAGCCCACCGGAAGCTGATCGGCCGCGTGTTCGGGGCGTTCGTCGCTGCGACCGTGCACACTGACGGTCCCCGGGCTGCACCCACTGCTCCCGACGATCGGAAATCCAGGTGACCTCATGACCATCGGCGCCAGCCTGCTGCTCATTGCGATCGGGGCGATCCTGAAGTTCGCGGTGACCGCGACCGTCAGCGGGGTCGACCTGCCCACGATCGGTGTGGTGCTCATGGTCGTCGGCGCGGTCGGCCTCGTGCTGGGCCTCGTGCTGACCATGCGGCGCCAGCGCACCGATGTGGTCCACAACGACGTCGCCCCGCCCGGTGCCGTCCGCCGGAGCACCACCTACATCGAGCCGGGCGACCAGGACCGGGGCCGTTACTGACCCGTGCTGCGCACCCTGGCTCAGGCCAGCAGCGCGTCGGCCTCGCGCCACATCGTGGTGACCACGCCCGCTGCGGGCTCGGTGGTCGCCAGGGCTGCGCCCTGCCCGGCCCAGCAGTTGATGCGATCGATCCCCGCGCTGTTGCCGCGCCGAAGCTGACCCACCAGCCGCCGCTGGTGCGGGTGGGGTGCGGGTTCGGGGGCTCCTGCTCCGGCCCACGCCCGCACGTAGTCGGTGGTCACTGCCCGCCCCAACCGGCCCGAGTAGGCACGGGTGATCGTCGTCGCCTCGGGCGCCAGCGCCTCGAGCGATCGGGCCCACCCCGCGTCGACCGCCGCCTCCGGGGTCCGCAGCAGGGCGGTGCCCACCTGGACCGCGCTCGCCCCCAGGGCGAGTGCCGCGGCCACGCCTCTCCCGTCGGTGATGCCGCCCGCCGCCACGACCGGAACGGAGAGGCGGTCGACGCACCACGGCAGCAGCGCGAAGAGGCCAACCTGGGTGGCCTCGGTGGCCTTGGGGTCGAAGGTGCCCCGGTGGCCACCTGCCTCCACGCCCTGGACGACCACCGCGTCCGCGCCCGCGTCCTGCGCGGCCACCGCCTCGGCCAACGTCGTCGCACACGCGAACCAGGCGATCGAGTGCTGGTGCAGGCGACGCACGTAGTCCGGTTCGAGCAGGCCCATGATCGAGGACACCACCCTGGGGCGGGCCGCGAGCATCGCCTCGCACTGGTCGGCGAACACCGGCGGCGGGGCGGCGGCCGGGCCCGGTGTCCCGAACCGACTCAGGAACTCCGACGCGGCCTCGACGGCACCCGGCTCGTCCGGGGTGGTCTCCGGGATCCAGATGTTCAGCTGGAGCGCGCCGGTCGAACCCGCCCGGAACTCCCGCACCCACGACGCGATCCGCTCCGGGGCGTCCAGCAACACCCCGCTGGCCCCCATTCCCCCGGCCTCCGCCACGGCCACCGCGAGCTCCGGGGGGCACGCGCCCGCCATCGGCGCCTGCAGCAGGGGCACCCGCAGCCCGAAACGCTCACAGAAGCGGAACGCCCGCGCCCTCGGCCCCGCCGAGCCGTCCGCGCCGTTGGTGTCGTCCATACTTCGACCCTACCCAGCCGTGACCAACCGGTTGTGGACCATCGAATATGGACAACCAGAGTCGTGAAAACTAGCGTGAGCCGACGACCGTCGTCACCCACAGGGGGAGCTTGCATGACCGTCACCAGCCCGCGGCCCGAGCCCGTCGCCACCCGGCCGTTCCCGGCCCGGGAGGCGAAGAAGGGCTCGTTCATCCGAAAGATGATCCACACGACCGACCCGAAGGTCATCGGGCTGATGTACCTGGTCACCTCGTTCGGCTTCTTCATGGCCGGGGGGCTGATGGCGCTGCTGATGCGCGCGGAGCTCGCTCGCCCGGGGCTGCAGTTCCTGTCCACCGAGCAGTACAACCAGCTGTTCACCATGCACGGCACGATCATGCTGCTGCTGTACGCAACCCCGGTGGTGTTCGGCTTCGCCAACTACATCCTGCCGCTGCAGATCGGCGCCCCGGACGTGGCGTTTCCCCGGCTGAACGCCTTCTCCTACTGGCTTTACCTGTTCGGTGGGCTGATCGTGGTCGCCGGCTTCCTGACCCCGGGCGGGGCGGCTGACTTCGGCTGGTTCGCCTACTCCCCGCTGTCCGACATCGTCCACTCCCCGGGCGCCGGTGCCGACCTGTGGATCACCGGTCTGATCCTGGCGGGGCTGGGCACCATCCTGGGTGGGGTCAACATGGTCACCACCATCGTGTGCCTGCGCGCCCCGGGTCTCACCATGTTCCGGATGTCGTTGTTCACGTGGACGATCCTGGCCACGATGATCCTGGTGCTGCTGGTCTTCCCCCCGCTCGCCGCCGCGCTGTTCGGCCTCGCCGCCGACCGTCACCTCGGGGCGCACGTGTTCGACCCCGAGAACGGTGGGGCCATCCTGTGGCAACACCTGTTCTGGTTCTTCGGCCACCCCGAGGTCTACATCGTGGCCCTGCCGTTCTTCGGCATCATCTCCGAGATCATCCCCGTGTTCAGCCGGAAGCCCCTGTTCGGCTACAAGGGCATGGTGTACGCGACCCTGGCGATCGCGGCGCTGTCCATGTCGGTGTGGGCGCACCACATGTACGCCACCGGTGCGGTGCTGCTGCCGTTCTTCTCCTTCATGAGCTTCCTCATCGCCATCCCCACCGGGATCAAGTTCTTCAACTGGACCGGGACTATGTGGAAGGGACAGATCACCCTGGACACCCCGATGCTGTTCGCGGTCGGGTTCCTGGTCACCTTCCTGTTCGGTGGACTGACCGGTGTGCTGCTGGCCAGTCCGCCGCTGGACTTCAACGTCTCCGACACCTACTTCCTGGTCGCTCACTTCCACTACGTCCTGTTCGGGACCATCGTGTTCGCGACCTACGCGGGCATCTACTTCTGGTTCCCGAAGATGACCGGCCGGATGATGGACGAGCGCCTCGGCAAGTACCACTTCTGGTTGACCTTCGTCGGCTTCCAC
>JBDTDI010000163.1:0-5524 GCA_039923155.1 Mycobacteriaceae bacterium
GGGCGGGACGTGGGCCGAAGGTGCAGGGCCGTCGCCCGGGGGGTGGTGCGGCGCGCGCAGCAGCCGCAGGACCGGTGGGGGGTCGAGCACGAGCGGTGGTTCGAGGTCGGGAGCCAAGGTGATCTTCACGGGGGCACTCCTGCGCGAGACGGGCGGCGCGGGGCCACCCGTGGGGACGGGGGTGCCCGGCGGGAGAGGTCCGTCGGCCCACGGGAGGAGCTGATCGGTCCGGACGCCGGTTGGACGCACGGACGGGCCGCCGGGTTCCGTCCGGTTGCGCAGCGACGGCCCGCCGGGTTCCCTCCGGTCCGTCTGCCCCCGCGTGCCAGGATCGGGTCATGACCGACCGGTTGAGCGCGGTGGATGCGTCGTTGTTCTACCTCGATGACGGCACCGCCCCGCAGCACGTGGCCGGACTGTCGGTGTTTGCCCGCCCCCGTTCCGGTTTCGACTACGAGGCGCTGGTCCGGCTGGTCGAGCACCGCATCGCCCTGGTTCCCCGGTACCGCCAGAAGGTGCGGGAGGTCCCGGCCCGGTTGGCCAGGCCGGTCTGGGTCGACGACGCGGACTTCGACATCACCTACCACGTCCGGCGCTCGGCGCTGCCGAAGCCGGGCAGTGACGCACAGCTGCACGACCTCGTCGCTCGGCTGGTCTCGCGCCAGCTCGACCGGACCCGCCCGCTGTGGGAGATGTACCTGGTGGAGGGCCTGGCCCGCGGACGTTTCGCCATCATCACCAAGACCCACGAGGCGATGGTCGACGGGGTCTCGGCGCTCGAGATCGGCCAGGTCATCCTGGACGTGACCGCGAAGCCGCGACACACCCGGGAGGAGCTGTGGATGCCGGCGCCGGGGCCGGGGAGCATGCAGCTGCTCACCGACGCTGCGCTCGAGGCCGTGACGAGCCCGGGTGAGGCGGTGGACGCGGTGCGCTGGGCCACGCGGGACGCGACCAGGACCGCGGAGAAGGCCGTCGACCTCGTCGGTGGAGCGCTCGGGATGGTGGGCCTGGCTCTGCGCACCGCCACCCGCCCGGCGCCGACGAGCCCGCTCAACGCCCGCATCTCCCGGCAGCGTCGCTTCGCCGTGGCCCGGACCCGCCTCGACGACTACCGCGCCGTGCGGGAGCGCCACGGTGGCACCGTCAACGACGTGGTGCTGGCCGTCGTGGCCGGAGCCATGCGCGGCTGGCTGCTGTCCCGGGGGGAGTCGGTCACCGCCGCGACGACGGTGCGGGCCATGGCGCCGATGTCGGTGACCAGCGAGGCAGGGGCCTCGAGCAGGGCGCCCGGGACGGCGCCGGTCGGGACGCCGGGCAGCCTGGTGTCGCAGTTCCTGGTGGACCTGCCCGCCGGGGAGCCGAACCCGGTGGTCCGCTTGTCCCAGGTGGCCCACGCCACCAGGGTGCACGAGGAGTCCGGCCGCTCGGTCGGTGCAGACGCCCTCGTCCGGATGACCGGGTTCGCTCCACCCACCCTGCACGCGATGGGTGCCCGGGTGGCGGGAACTCTGTCCCGGCGGGCGTACAACGTGCTGGTCACGAACGTCCCCGGCCCGCAGGTTCCGCTCTACGCGACGGGAGCGAAGATGCTCGAGATGTACCCGGTGGTGCCGCTGGCCCGCAACCAGGCCCTGACCATCGGGCTGACCTCCTACGACGGGGGCGTGTACTTCGGCCTCAACGCGGACCGCGACGCGATGGGAGACGTGGACGTGTTGGCCGCGCTCATCGTCGAGTCGCTCGAGGAGCTGGTGGGGACGGTGCGCGCATGAGGGTGTACGTGCCGGTGACCGTCGCCCGGCTCGAGTCCCTGGTCGCCGACGGCGAGCTGCGGGTGGCGGGAGGGACGGCCTTCGCCCTCACCCCGGCGCTGCGCGAGGCCTACGCCAGCGGGGACGACGAGGAGCTGGCGCACGTCGCGATGGGAGAGGCGGCCCGCGCGTCGCTGCGACTGCTGGGGGCTGAGCTGGAGGCGGCCGGGGCGGACGCGGAACCGGCCGGGGTGGCGCTGCGCAGGGCCGTCCTGGCCGTCGACATGGACGAAGTGACCCTTCGTCCGGACCTGGACGACGCCGTGGTCCGGGTGGGGCGACCGGTGCTCATGGCGGACGTGGCCGCGGCGCACGTGGACACCGCGGACGCCGAGGACGCGGTCCGGGCGGCCGTGGGCGCGGTGGACGCCGCCGACCTGGGGGACCTCGACGCCGAGTTTCTCCTCGGCGAGGTCGCCGACCACGACCTCGCCTGGTACGCGCCCCAGGAGCTCGGTTTCCTGCTCGAGCTGCTCTGAGCAGGATTCGGCCGGCGAACCGCCGTACGGCACAGTGTGAGCGGTCAGGGTAGGAGCGGGAGCTTGCGAGAGAGGCTGACGACGGTGCGGATCAGTGTGATCGGATGCGGGTACCTCGGTGCGACGCACGCTGCGGCGATGGCCGAGCTCGGGTTCGAGGTCATCGGCGTCGACGTCGACGAGGCCAAGCTGGAGGCGTTGGCCAAGGGGTGCGCCCCGTTCTTCGAACCCGAGCTGGAACCGTTGCTGCGGACCCACGTCGACAGCGGCCGGTTGCGCTTCACCACGTCGGTGGCGGAGGCCGGCGAGCTCGCGGACGTCCACTTCGTCTGCGTCGGGACCCCGCAGCGCCCGGGCAGCCACGCCGCTGACCTCACCTACGTCGACGCTGCGTTCGCCGAGCTCGCCCCGCACCTGCGCCCGGGTGCGGTCGTGGTGGGCAAGTCGACGGTGCCGGTCGGCACCGCGAGCCGTCTGAGCGAGATGCTGACCAGGACCGCCGGGGCGGACGTGGTGCTGGCCTGGAACCCGGAGTTCCTGCGCGAGGGCAAGGCCGTCCAGGACACCCTGCAGCCCGACCGGCTGGTGTTCGGCGCGCCCAGGGACCCCGCGGCGGCGGCGCGAGTGGAACAGGTGCTGCGCGAGGTGTACGCGACCCCGATCTCCGCCGGCAGCCCGGTCGTCATGACCGACCTGCCCACCGCGGAGCTGGTGAAGGTCAGCGCGAACGCGTTCCTGGCCACGAAGATTTCCTACATCAACGCGATAGCCGAGGTCTGCGACGCCACCGGGGCCGACGTGTCGGTGCTGGCCGACGCCATCGGGCTGGACGTGCGGATCGGGCGGGGCTTCCTCAACGCCGGCCTGGGGTTCGGCGGTGGATGCCTGCCCAAGGACATCCGCGCGTTCTCCGCGCGAGCGGGCGAGCTGGGGGTCAGCTCCACCGTCGCGCTGCTGCGCGAGGTCGACGAGATCAACATGCGGCAGCGCCAACGGGTCATCGACATGGCGACCGAGCAGCTCGGTGGTTCGCTGCTCGGACAGCGGGTGGCGGTGCTGGGCTGCGCGTTCAAGCCGGAGACTGACGACGTGCGTGACTCCCCGGCCCTGAACGTCGCCGCAGCGCTGTACCTCAAGGGGGCCCAGGTCACCGTCTACGACCCCGAGGCGGTGACCACCGCGCGCAAGCTGTTTCCCACGCTGACCTATGCGAACACCTGGGAGCAGGCCGCCGCTGGCGCTGACGTCCTGCTGGTCCTCACCGAGTGGCCGGAGTTCACCGCTCTCGACCCGGACGCCGTGGGCCAGGTGGTCGGCACCCGCAACGTGGTGGACGGACGGAACTGCCTCGACGCACCCGCGTGGCGGGCCGCGGGCTGGACCCTGGCCTGCATCGGTCGTCCCTGACGGCCACGATGGTGGCTGTGGCCCACCGCTCCCGTTCCCCTGACGTGTCCCACCCGCCGGACAAGAACTGCGCGGTGTGCGGGCGGACCATCGCCTGGCGGGCGAAGTGGGCCCGGGACTGGGAGCAGGTGCGCTACTGCTCCGACCGCTGCCGCCGGGAGACCTCCGCCGGTCGACGGGAGCGCGAGGAGCTGCTCGCGGCGGTGCGCCTGCGGCTGGCTCGGTGCCCGGCCGGATCCACGGTGTGCCCGTCGGAGGTGGCGCGCGAGGTGCACGCCACCCGTGGTGGGCGGGTCGACGGCGACGGCTGGCGCGAGCTCATGGAGCCGGTCCGCCGGGCGGCGCGGATCCTGGTCGCCGAGGGGGAGTGCGAGATCACCCAGGCCGGCAAGGTGGTCGATCCGTCGACCGCACGGGGTCCGATCCGGCTGCGCCCAACGTCCTGACGGCCTCGTTGCCCGGGCACCCGCAATGGTGCGATGGTGGTGCGCCCGCGTCGTCCGACGCGGGCGTCGAAGGAGAAGGAGATCGTCGTGGGACTCGGTGACATGGTGAACAAGGCCGTCGACAAGGCCAAGGAGATGGGTTCGCAGCACCCCGACCAGGTCGACGGTGCGCTGGCCAAGGGGAGCGAGCGGATCCAGGACCGGACGCCGGACTCCATCGACGCCAAGGTCGACACCGGCGCTGACAAGGCGGGCGAGTACCTGACCGGCCGGCCGGCCGGCGAGCAGGACCCGCAGCAGCCCTGATCCGCTGGCTCAGGGGCGGCGGGCGCCTCGCCGCTGGCTCAGGGGCGGCGGACGCCTCGCCGCCAGGCACTGTAGGACTGCACCGGCCCGGCCCCTGGCTGCATGAGCCACGGCCAGGGGTGGCGCTCCACGAGGTCCAGGACGGCGGACAGACGACGGAACCCGGGCACCGGAGCTGCGGTGACCGCCAGCGCGGTGCCGGCCAGCACCTCTGCTGGCGCGCCCCGATGGACCCGCAGCTCACGCTCGGTGCCCAGCTCGGCCAGGGTCTCGGCCAGGAACACCAGCCGCGGGCCCGCCAACCGCAGCCGGGCCAAGAGGGGCTCGTCGAACACGAAGTGCACCGGCAGGTCCGGGTGCGCGGCCAGGGCCGGGTCGTCGGTGCCCAGTGACTCCGCGGTGATCCACACCGCCTCGGGCTCGCCGGTGCGCTCGGGCTCGCGCGGTCCGGCCGTCGCCGCCGGGTCGGGGTCGCGGCTCAGCCGCTCCTCGCGGGGCAACCACCGTGGCTCGACGTCGGCGGGCCACGCCTCGATCGGGCAGTCCGCGTTCAGGACGCAGCCCTCGCACAGCCCGGGGGCCCGTTTGCGCACCTGCCAGCGACTGAACCCGTACGGCTTTCCGTTGCCTGCACCGGTGGTCCACTGCCAGCCGAGCCGGTTCGCCGCACGGGAGCCGTCCACGAGCTGGGCGAACATCTCGTCCTCCCCGGCCGCCCAGTCGGCGCCGGCTCGTACCGTCCACTGGCTGGCCAGCCACATCCGGGTCTGGTTGACCATCCACCCGTCGGTCTCGAGCTCGGTCAGGGCGAGGTCGACACAGGCCATCTCCCGGGGCCACGGATCGTCCCAGCGGTGCGCGGCCCGGCCCGGCTCGGCACGCAGCGCCGACCGGGTGCGGGTGCCCAGGCGCGCGTAGAGATGGCGGGCGTACTCCTGCCAGGCGAGCTCGTCGCGGAGCTTGTCCCGGTCCCGGGTGGGTGCGTCCCCGGCGGCGTCCCAGACCTGCGCCAGGGTGAGCAGGCCGTGTCGGATGTAGGGCGAGAGCCCGGTGGCCCCGCGGCCCGCCACGG
>JBDTDI010000164.1:0-4755 GCA_039923155.1 Mycobacteriaceae bacterium
CATGTTGCCGCAGTACCTGGCTGCGGCACTGGTGTCGGACTGCAAGACGCTGTCGCACCCCGACAGCGTCGACTCGATCCCGACGTGCGCCAACCAGGAGGACCACGTCTCGATGGCCAACAACGCCGGCCGGCACGCACGGCAGGTGGTGACCAACATCGAGACTGTCGTCGCCGTCGAGCTGGTGATGGCGGCCCAGGCGCTGGAGCTGCGCCTGCAGGCCGACGGCAAGACCCTGCAGGCGTTGTCCCCGTCCGCCCGCGCGGTGCTGGAGCTGGTCCGCTCCACCGCGACCAGCGACGGACGCACCATCACCCACCTCACCCGCGACGTCGTCATGTACCCGCGGATCCGGGCGGCCACCGAGCTCGTCCACTCCGGCGCCGTGCTTGCCGCTGTCGCCCCCCACCTCGTCACCTCCACCACCCCCACCAGCGAGGAGAACCCCTCATGAGCACCGACATCACCCGTGAGACCGCGCACATGGCGGTCAGCTATCCGCCGTTCGAGAAGAAGGACGTCGTCCGCAACGTCCGGGCCCAGCGTGGGGACACGTTGCGCTGCAAGGGCCGCAAGCAGGAGACCATCCTGCGGATGCTCGAGAACAACATGGAGGTGGCCGAGCACCCCGACGAGCTCGTCATCTACGGCGGGATCGGCAAGGCGGCCCGCAACTGGGAGTCCTACCACGCCATCGTGGAGGCGCTGAAGAACCTGGAGAACGACGAGACGCTCGTGGTGCAGTCCGGGATGCCGGTAGCCGTGTTCGAGACCCACGACCTGGCGCCTCGGGTGGTGATGGCCACGACGAACTTCGTGCGGCCGTCCTGGGAGCGCTTCTACGAGCTGCACGACGCAAACCTGACGATCTTCGCCCAGTACACCGCAGCTCCGTGGGAGTACATCGGCACCCAGGGCGTCATCCAGGGCACCTTCGAGACGCTGCGCTCGGTGGCCAACGTGCACCTCGACGGCACCTGGGAGGGCAAGATCCTGCTCTGCGCCGGCATGGGCGGCATGGGCGGCAACCAACCGCGGGCCATGACCATGCTCGGCGGGGTGGCCGTGTGCGCCGACGTCGACGAGACGATCATCGCCAACCGGCTGCGGATCGGCTACTGCGACGTCGTCGCCGACTCGATCCCGCACGCGCTCGAGCTGGCCACGCAGGCGGCGCAGGAACGCCGGCCGCTAGGGATCGCGGTGGTGGCCAACGCGACGGAGCTGTTCGAGCATGCTCTGCAGCACAGCTTCCGGCCCGACGTGGTCACCGAGATGACCCCGGCCCACGACCCGCTGGCCTACGTGCCGATCGGCCACACCGTGGACCAGGCGCGCGAGTACCGCCGCCGGGACCGCGACGGGTACTTCGCGGAGTCCCGCCAGGCCATGGTCCGCCAGCTGACGGCGATGAACGCGTTCTACGACATGGGCGTGCCGACCTTCGAGTACGGCAACCAGATCCGTCGGGAGAGCCAGCTCGCCGGCTTTGCCGACGCCATGAAGATTCCCGGCTTCGTCTCCGCCTACCTGCGTCCACTGTTCCTGGAGGGCCGCGGTCCCTTCCGCTGGACCTGCACCTCCGGCGACCCGGCCGACCTGGCCCGCCTGGACGACCTCGTCATGGAGCTGTTCGCCGACGACGAGCTGGTCACCCGCTGGATCACCCTGGCGCGCAAGCACGTGCCGATCGAGGCGCTGCCGGCCCGCGTCTGCTACCTCGGCTTCGGGCAGCGCAAGAAGTTCGGTCTCGCCGTCAACGAGCTCGTCGGCACCGGTGAGGTCGCCGGACCGGTCGCGTTCTCCCGCGACAACCTGGACTCCGGATCGATCATCAACCCCACCTTCGAGTCGGAGAACATGCCCGACGGCTCCGACGTCATCTCCGACTGGCCCTACCTCAACGGGCTGCTCAACGCCTCGAGCATGTGCGACCTCATCGCGATCCAGGCCAACTACGCGATGGGCGACTCGGTGCACACCGGGGTCACGATGATCGCCGACGGCACCGCGGAGTCGGCGTTCCGACTGAAGGCATCGCTGACGGTGGACTCCGGAATCGGCGTCGTCCGCCACGCGCAGGCCGGTTACGAGCGGGCCAGGGAGGTTGCGGAGACGGTGGGACCCGGTGAGGGCATGACGGTCCCGCTGTGGTGGACCCGTGAGGCCACCTTCGGGCCCGAGGACAGCTGAGGTGCCCGCCCCGCGTACCGCCGCTCCGGTGATCGTCGACCTGCTCGTCACCGGGGCCGCGGAGGTCCTCACCTGCGCCGCCGACGCCCCGGACCTGGTGGGACGCACCACCGGTGGGGGCGTCGCGGTGGACGCGGGGGTCATCGTGGCGGTCGGCGACGTGTCGGGCTACCTCGGGCGGGTCAACGTGGACGCGCGGGGCGGGGTGCTGCTGCCCGGCTTCGTCGACGCCCACACCCACGTGGTCTTCGGTGGATCGCGGGTGCAGGAGCACACCGCGACGGTGGCGGGGCTGCCGGTGCCGCCGGGCGCGGCCGTGGGGATCATGGGTACGACGACGCTCACCCGCACCGCCACCGTCACCGAGCTGGTGGAGCAGGCTGAGGTGCGTGTGCAGCGCATGCTGGCCGCCGGCACGACCACGCTGGAGAGCAAGAGCGGATACGGCCTCGACCCGGCCGCCGAGCTGCGGATCCTCACCGCCAACCGGCGCCTGAACACCTCGGTGGTACCGGAGGTGGTGTCCACCTACCTGGGTGCCCACGCGATCCCGCCCGACGTGCCGGTGTCCACCTACGTCGACGCGGTCGTCGCGCAGGTGCCCGAGGTGGCGGCGAACGGCCTGGCCGAGTTCTGCGACGTGTACTGCGACACCGGGTACTTCGACCTGGACCAGACCCGCCGGATTCTCGAGGCGGGCCTGGCCAGCGGGCTGGCGCCCAAGCTGCACCTGGACGCCTACAGCCACACCGGCGCGGCCGAGCTGGCGGTCGAGCTCGGGGCGGTCAGCGTCGACCACCTCAACTTCACCCCCGAGCGTGAGCTGCGCCTGCTTGCCGACGCGGGCATCGTCGGGGTGTACCTGCCGTGCCTGGAGTACGCCGTGGCCCACCCGCGGCCGCTGCAGGCGCGGGAGCTGGTGGCAGCGGGCATGGAGATCGCGCTGGCCACCGACATCTGCCCGGGGTGCTGGGTCACCGACATGCAGCTGGTGATCGCCATGGCGTGCCGCTCCGGTGGCCTGTCGGTGGCCCAGGCGGTGCGCGCGGCGACGCACGGGGCGGCGAAGTCCCTGGGTCGGGCGCAGACCGTCGGATCGTTGGTGCCCGGGCACCAGGCCGACCTGATCGTGCTCGACCACCCCACCTACGAACACCTCGGCTACCAGCTCGGGCGCAACGCGGTGACCACCGTGATCAAGTCCGGGCACGTGGTGAAGGAGCCCAGCTCGTGAGCACCCTTGACGCCCAGAAACCCACCGCACGGTTCCACGCCGAGCTCGCCTGGCTCGGGGGTGAGCGAGCCGAGCATGACGTCCTCATCGAGGTCCGCGGCGACCGCATCGCGGCGGTGACCGCAGGCGTACCCGCGCCGGACGGAGCCCGCCGGTTGCGGGGGCTCACCATGCCCGGGCTGGTCAACTCCCACTCCCACGTCTTCCACCGGGCGATCCGCGGGCACAGCCAGCACGGGGTGGGGGACTTCTGGGCCTGGCGCGAAGGCATGTACGACGTCGCGGCACGGTTGGGTCCGGAGACCCTCTACGCGCTGGCCCGGGCGACGTACGCGGAGATGGCGCTGAGCGGGATCACCGCCGTCGGGGAGTTCTTCTACCTGCACCACGACGTGGACCCCAACGGTGACGCACGCCCCTACGGCGACCCCAACGAGCTCGGCCACGCCGTCGTCCGGGCCGCGAACGACGCCGGGCTGCGGATCACGCTGCTGGACACCTGCTACCTGCAGGGCGACGTCGCGGGCGCCGAGCTGCACGGGGTGCAGCGCCGCTTCTCCGACGGCTCGTGGCAGGGATGGGCCGAGCGGGTCGAGCGCCTGGGCGCGAGCGAGACCGATCGGTTCCGTCTCGGTGCGGCGATCCACAGCGTGCGGGCGGTGCCGCGGGCTGCCCTGGCGCCGATCGCCGAGCTGGCGGCGACGAGGGGCTGGCCGCTGCACGTGCACCTGTCGGAGCAGCCGGCCGAGAACACCGAGTGCCTGGCCCACCACGGCCTGACGCCCACCGCCCTGCTCGACGAGGCGGGCGTGTGGACGGCCACGGCGACCGCGGTGCACGCCACCCACCTCACCGCGGACGACATCGCCGTCCTGGGCCGCTCCGGGACGTCGATCGCCATGTGCCCCACCACCGAGCGAGACCTCGCGGACGGGGTCGGGCCCGCGGTCGCCCTGGCGGGGGCCGGGTCGCCGCTCTGCGTGGGAAGCGACGCCCACTCGGTCATCGACCTGTGGGAGGAGGCCCGCGCGGTCGAGCTGGACGAGCGCCTGGTGTCCGGGCGGCGGGGCAACCTGGGCGTGGCGCAGCTCGCGCACGCACTCACCGGCGCCGGCGCCGACTCGATCGGCTGGGATGCCGGGAGGATCGCCGAAGGGGCGCTGGCCGACCTGGTCACCGTGGCGCTGGACACCCCGCGCACGGCCGGTGCCCGCCTGGGTGATGCGCTGGCGCACATCGTGTTCGCCGCCACCGCGGCGGACGTGACCGACGTGGTCGTCGGGGGGCGCAGCATCGTCAGGGACGGCGTGCACACGAGCGTGCCGGAC
>JBDTDI010000165.1:0-17381 GCA_039923155.1 Mycobacteriaceae bacterium
GGTCGAGGAGATCGCCGAGACGGACAAGACCGTGCTGTTCTCGCTGTGCGCGGGCGGCATCATCTCCGCGCTGACCCTCGGCTACCTCATCGACACCGACCAGGAGGACCGGCTCGCCGCGTTCTCGATGGGCGTGACCCTGCTCGACCAGTCCCGCGCCGGGCTGATGAGCTCGGTGATGAGCAAGGAGGTGGTGCAGGCGGCCAAGGCGAAGTCCCGGGCCGACGGCTTCCTCGACGGCCGCTCGCTGGCCGCGGTGTTCGCCTGGCTGCGCCCCGGCGACCTGGTGTGGAACTACTGGGTGAACAACTACCTGCTGGGCAAGCGGCCGCCGGCGTTCGACGTCCTCTACTGGAACGCCGACACCACCCGGATGACCGCCGAGCTGCACGCCGGTTTCCTCGACCTCGGGGTGGAGAACCAGCTCGTGACCCCCGGGAAGGCGCACGTGCTGGGCCACCCGGTGGACCTGTCGCGGGCCACGGTCGACTCCTACGTCGTCGCGGGCATCGCCGACCACATCTGCCCCTGGAGCAGCTGTTACTCCAGCGTGCACATGCTGGGTGGCACCACCCGGTTCGTGCTCTCCACCTCGGGCCACATCGCCGCGCTGGTGAACCCGCCCACCAACAAGAAGGCCAGCTACCGGGTTGCCGAGGGGGACCTTCCCCGTGACCCGCAGGAGTTCCTCGCCCTGCCCCAGACCCCGGGCTCCTGGTGGACCGACTACGTCGCGTGGCTGGCCACCCGGTCCGGGCCGGACAAGCCCGCGCCGACCGCGCTCGGCTCGGCCAAGCACGCGGTTCTCGCCGCCGCCCCGGGCACCTACGTCTTCGCCACGTAGGGTCGCCGCATGATTGGTGCCGCGTGACCGTCGGACAGCAGCTGCCCCCCGCGAAGGACCAGGTCATCCACGCGGACGGCCTCGACATCGCCGTCTCCGTGCGCGGCGAGGGCAGACCGCTGCTGCTGATCATGGGCCTCGGTGGCAACCGACGGATGTGGGAGCCGCTGGAGCGTGAGCTCGTACCGCGCGGGTTCCAGACGATCACCTTCGACGCGCCCGGGGTCGGCGACTCCACCGGGTGGAAGTTCCCGCACCGGATGCCGGCGATCGCCCGGGTGGTGGAGAAGGTGCTGACCGCCCTCGGTCACGCGCAGGTCGACGTGCTGGGGGTCTCCCTCGGCGGCGCGATCGCCCAACAGCTGGCGCACCAGGCCCCGCACCGGGTCCGCAAGCTCGTGCTGGCCGCAACCATGCCCGGGGTCGGTGGGGTGCCCGCCGCGCCGGACGTGCTCCTGAAGATGTCGACCCCGCGCCGCTACCGCGACCCGGAGTACTTCCGGAAGGTGGCCGGCTCGCTGTACGGGGGACGCTCACGCACCGCAGCGGGCTCGCCGGTGCACGCCGACGCCAAGCGCTTCGCGGCGCCCCCGTCCTACAGCGGGTACTTCAACCAGCTGTTCGCGATCAACGGCTGGTCGTCGCTGCCGTGGGTGCACCGGCTGCGCAACCGCACCCTGGTGATGAACGGCGACGACGACCCCATCGTGCCGCTGGCCAACGGCCGGCTGCTGGCCTGGCGCATCCCTCGGGCGCACCTGCACATCGTCCACGGAGGCGGACACCTGTTCCTGCTCGAGGAGCCGGAGTCCTCGGCCGTGGTGATCGCCCAGTTCCTCGACGCCTGAACCAGCACCCCCGGGGTGCAAAGCGCCACTTCCCCGAGGTCCGTCACGGGTCTAGTGTCCGGCTCACCCGGCGGAACCACGGGCCGTGGGCGA
This sequence comes from Mycobacteriaceae bacterium, assembly GCA_039923155.1. Taxonomy (GTDB): domain Bacteria; phylum Actinomycetota; class Actinomycetes; order Mycobacteriales; family Mycobacteriaceae; genus Rhodococcus_D. Next base: position 1,786 of record JBDTDI010000165.1, read on the forward strand.
AGGGGATGGTCGATGAGACGTCGAAGCGGACTGGGTGCCGTCGCCGCCGCAGCGTTGATCCTGGTGGCCGGGGTGGCGCCGGTCGCGGCGGCACCGCAGTCGCCGCCGGGCACGCCCACCGTCCCCCGGCTGGCCGGTGCTGACCGGTACGAGACGGCCGTCAACATCTCGGGGCACATCCATCCGGGTCGGTTCGACGGCCAGGTCGACGACGTGTTCGTCGTCAACGGCACCACCTGGCCCGACGGGCTCGCCGCCGGAGCCGCCGCCGCCAAGGTCGACGGTGTGCTGCTGCCCGTGCGGGCCGACACCGTCCCGACCGTCGTCGCCAACGAGATCGAACGGCTGCACCCCAAGCGCATCTGGATCATCGGCGGGACCGAGGTGCTCTCGGCCGCCGTGCAGCAGGAGCTGACGGTGGAGGCCGTGGTCCCCCAGCGCATCGCCGGCGCCAACCGCTACGCCACCGCCGCCCGTGTCGCCGAGAGGTTCTTCGACATGACCAGGACCGGGGCCTACTACGCCTCCGGGGCGAGCTTCGCCGACGCCCTGGCCGGCGGAGCCGCCGCCGCCCACACCGGGGTCCCGCTCCTGCTGACCGACGACCCGAAGCCCGTTGACACCCCGGTGGCCCCGGGCAGCAACTTCGCGATCGGCGGCTCCAGCGTGCTCTCCGACGCGGCGGTCATCGGCCTGCACGCGACCCGGATCGGTGGCGTCGACCGATTTGACACCGCAGTGGCGTTGTCCGCCCGCACGTTTCCGACGGCGACCACCGCCTACCTGGCTGATGGGCTCGACTTCCCCGACGCCCTCGCCGCGACCCCGGCCGCCGCCCACGACGACGCCCCCGTGCTGCTGACCCGGCCCCGCTGCGTCGGGGCCGAGACCGTCGCCGAGCTGGGCCGGCTCAAGGTGATCACGCGGGTCGTCGTCGGTGGGACCAGTGCGGTCAGCGACGGCGCCGCCAACCTGACCGCCGTCTGCGACCTGCCCCCCAACCCCGGACCGATCGAGAACCCGGGCCCGCCCGGTGGTCCGCGTCCCCCCGCCCAGCCCGGGTCCACCACGAGCTGAACCAGCGGGATCCACCGATGGCTACGCTCGACCGATGAACGCAGAGAACACAGACGACACAGAGCAGGCCGTCACCCTGACCCGTGAGGGTGCCGTCGCCACCGTGACCCTGCTCCGCCCGTCGCTGTCGGTGGCGGTGAAGACGCAGCTGCGTGACGCCCTGCTGCAGGTCGCCGCCGATGACACGGTGCGGGCGGTGGTGCTCACCGGCACCGGACGGGCGTTCTGCTTCGGCCAGGACCTGGCCGAGCACGCTGACGAGCTGGAGCACGCCGGCGACCAGGGTGACGCGCTCAGCACCGTCGAGTCGCACTACAACCCGATCGTGCTCGCCCTGACCACCATGCCCAAACCGGTGATCGCGGCCATCAACGGCACCTGTGTGGGCGCGGGACTCGGGTTCGCACTGGCCTGCGACCTGCGCCTGGCCGCCGCGGGCAGCAAGCTGGGCACGGCGTTCACCGCCATCGGGCTCACCTGCGACTCCGGGCTCTCGGCCAGCCTGGCCCGGGCGGTGGGTTCGTCCCGCGCCGTCGAGCTGGTGCTGCTGGCGGAGACGTTCACCGCCGAGCAGGCGAAGGACTGGGGTCTGCTGCGCGACGTGCTACCCGTCGACGAGCTCGCCACCACCGCGGCAAACCTGGCCGCGCACCTCGCCGCGGGCCCGACGGCCGCCTACGCGGAGTCCAAGGCCCTGCTGGCCGACCCGCTGCTCGCGGGTGCCCTCACCGCCGAGGCAGCGGGGCAGGCCCGGCTCGGTCGCACCGCCGACCACCGGGGTGCGGTGCGGGCATTCCTGGCCAAGCAGAAGCCCACGTTCACCGGTCGCTGAGCCCTGCGCGCTCGGCCCGATAGGTTCACCTGCACCTACAACCAGGAGGTCGACGATGACCGTGCACGTCGTGACAGGGGGCACCGGTTTCCTCGGGCGCCGCGTCCTGCCGCTGTTGCTGGCCCGCGAGGACTGCGAGGCCGTGCACGTGCTGGTCCGGACCGGCTCGGTCGCGCGCCTGGAGCAGATGGCAGCGGGGTGGGAGGGCGGGGAGAAGGTGCACCCGCTCGTCGGGGACCTCACCGCCCGCGGGCTGGGCCTGGGGCGGAGGGGGCCCCGCTCGGCCGACCACGTCATCCACCTCGGTGCGGTCTACGACATGACCGCTCCCGAGGAGGAGAGCCAGGCAGCCAACGTCGACGGCACCCGCTCGGTGATCGCGCTGACCCAGCGCCTCGGCGCCACCCTGCACCACGTCTCGTCGGTGGCAGTGGCGGGCGACCACCACGGACGGTTCACCGAGAACGACTTCGACCGCGGTCAGGAGCTGCCCTCGGCCTACCACCGCACCAAGTTCGAGGCCGAGGAGCTCGTTCGGCTGACGTGCACCGCTCCCTGGCGGGTGTACCGCCCGTCGGTGGTGGTGGGCGACTCCGTCACCGGGGAGATGGACAAGATCGATGGTCCCTACTACTTCTTCAACGCGTTGCGCCGCCTCGGTGCGCTCGCCCCCGGCATGGCCGCGGTGCCCATCGTCGTCCCCGACCTGGGCTCCACCAACATTGTCCCGGTCGACTTCGTCGCCGCCGCGCTGGTGCACCTGGTGCACCGCCGCCAAGGTGACGGCAAGGCGTTCCACCTGGTGCATCCCCGGCCCCAGCCGCTGCAGGAGGTTTACGGGGCCTTCGCCGCAGCGGCCGGCGCCCCCCACCCGGTGTTCACCGTGCCCGCGCCGTGGCTGGTCCCGCTGTCCGCGGTCGGTGGGGCGCTGGGCCGGGTTCCCGGGGTCAACACGGTGCGCGACCTGGTCCTGGACCAGCTCGGCATCCCGCCCGAGGTGATCTCCCACCTCACCTTCAACGCGGTCTTCGCCAGCAACCAGACTCAGGACGCATTGGCGGACAGCGGGATTCGCTCACCCGAGCTGGGTACCTACGCTGACGTGCTCTGGCGGTACTGGGCGGAGAACCTCGACCCGGACCGGGCGCGCCGCCACGACCCCGCGGGGCAGCTGGTGGGCCGGGTCGTCGTCATCACGGGCGGGTCCTCGGGGATCGGGAAGGCGCTCGCGCTGGCGCTGGTGAAGGAAGGGGCGGTCTCGATCCTGCTCGCCCGGCGCCCCGACGAGCTGGCCGAGGCGGTCGAGGAGGTGCGGGCCACGGGCGGGGAGTCCTACGGATACCCCTGCGACATCACCGACCCCGAGTCGGTGACCAGCGTGGTCAAGGAGATCCTGGCCGAGCACGACCACGTCGACGTGCTGGTCAACAACGCGGGCCGTTCCATCCGCCGCTCGATCAGTCGCTCCACGGACCGCTTCCACGACTTCGAGCGCACGATGGCGGTGAACTACTTCGGTGCCGTGCGGCTGGTTCTGGAGCTGCTGCCCGACATGGAGCGCCGCCGGACCGGTCACATCGTCAACGTCAGCTCCATCGGGGTGCAGACCCACCCGCCGCGGTTCTCCGCCTACGTGGCCAGCAAGGCCGCCCTCGACGCCTTCAGCGAGGTGGTGTCCAGCGAGACCTGGCACGACGGCATCACGTTTACCTCGGTGCGCATGCCGTTGGTGCGCACCCCGATGATCGCGCCGACATCGCTGTACGACCACTTCCCGGCCAGCACCCCGGACGAGGCGGCGGCGATGCTGGTGCGTGCGATCAAGGATCGGCCCAAGCGGATCAACACCCCCGTCGGCACCCTGGGGGAGCTGATGAGCACCCTCGCTCCACACACCAAGGACATGATCCTGCACCAGGCCTACCGGGTGTTCCCCGACTCCGCCTCAGCCAGGGGCGAGGCGGCATCGCTACCCAGGAGCGAACCCGTCGAGGGGTCCCGCTCGGCGCGGTCGGGCTCGATGGCTGCTCCGCTCGCGGCCCCGGCGGCGAGCGCCACCCGACAGGCGTCCCGGGTGGCGATCGCCCTGGCCCGACTGATGCCCGGAATCCACTGGTGAGCCGCGGTGTGACGAGGAGGTGACGGCGGGGCCCGGTGGGCGCCTGCTCACCGGCAGCCCACCGGCGGCGCCCGTACGGTCGTCGGGGTGCGGGGTGGGTGGCGGTGGCTGGTGGTCCTGGTGGGCCTGGCGCTGCTGGTGTCCACTCCCCCGGTGATCGCCCGCTGGCCGGTCCCGGCTTCCGACGACGGGGCCACCCGGCTGCTGGCGCGCGTGCAGGCCTCCATCGACACCCCTTACTCCGGGTACGCGCAGTCGGTGGGCGGTGTTGTTCTGCCGGCCACCAGCGCCCTGGGCGGGTTGCCCGACCTGCTGGGTGGCACCACCACGCTGCGCGCCTGGTACCGCGGGCCCGCCGACTGGCGGGTGGACACCATCCAGCTGGCCGGTGAACGTGACCTGTACCGCAGCGCGAGCGGGATGTGGAGCTGGGACTACGAGGCGAACACCGCGGTGCTGACGCCGTTGCCCGAACCGAGCCTGCGCCTGCCCCGGGCGGGTGATCTGCTGCCCACCACCCTGGGCCACCGCCTGCTCAGCGAGGCCCGCCCGGAGGAGGTCACCCGGCTACCCACTCGCCGCGTCGCCGGGCGTGACGCCCCCGGGCTGCGAGTGGTCCCGGCCGAGCGGCAGAGCACGGTCCGCGAGGTCGACGTGTGGGTCGATCCCGGCACCGGGCTGCCGCTGCGGGTCGACGTGCTCGGTGCCGGCTCGGCCCGGCCGGTGGTGAGCACCGCGTTCCTCGACTTCTCCGCCGCCACCCCGGATGCGGCCACCACCCGGTTCACCCCACCGCCCGGCAGCAACGTGCAGCAGCGGGCGGGCACCGACATCGCCTCCTTCGCCGACCGCATCGACGCCGTCGCCCTGCCCGCCAGCATCGACGGACTACCCCGAAAGCGTCGGGGGCTCGGCGGGTCGGCGGGCGGGTCAACAGCCGGGTCGGTCGGGGTGTACGGGCGGGGGGTGACCATCCTGGTGGCCGCTCCGCTGCCACGCCGGGCCGCGGCGAGCCTGCTCGACCAGCTCCGCCGCTCCCCCGGGGCCGAGGTCGACGACACCGGGGTGGCGCTCGCGGTGGGGCCGCTGAGCCTGCGCGTCACCACCCCGGTCGGCGACGGGCGGTCCTACCTGCTCGCAGGCACCGTCACCCCTGACACCCTGACCTCCGCCGCCCAGCTGCTCACGACAGGAGCCCGATGATCCGCACCAGCGCCCTCACCAAGCGCTACGGCCCGCTGCGAGCGGTCGACTCGATCGACCTCGACGTCCGCACCGGCGACGTCTACGGCTTCCTCGGGGCCAACGGGTCCGGCAAGACCACCACCGTGCGGATGCTGCTCGGCCTCGTGCTGGCCACCTCCGGAGAGATTGAGGTGCTCGGGGAGAGCATGCCGCGCCGACGCACGTCCGTCCTGCCCCGGGTGGGGGCGCTCATCGAGGGGCCCGCGGCCTACCGCAACCTGTCCGGTCGACGCAACCTGATGCTGCTCGACGCGGCGGGCCCCGGTGGCGCGCGGCGCACCCGGCGGACCCGGGTCGGGGAGGCGTTGGAGCAGGTGGGTCTGGCTGGGGTGGGCCGGCGCCCGGTGAAGAACTACTCCCTGGGCATGCGGCAACGACTGGGGCTCGCCGCGGCGCTGCTGCGCGCACCCGAGCTGCTGATCCTCGACGAACCCACCAACGGCCTGGACCCGCAGGGGATCCGCGAGATCCGCGAGCTGCTGCTGGGCCTGCACGCCCAGGGCACCACGGTGTTCCTGTCCAGCCACCTGCTCGCCGAGGTGGAGCAGCTGTGCGACCGGGTGGGGGTGCTCGACCGGGGCCGCCTGGTGGTGCAGGACCAGCTCACCGCGCTGCAACAGCCCACCGGCCGGGTGCTGGTGCGCACCGTGGACCCGGCGCACGCGGTCGCGTTCCTGTCGGGGGTGGAGGGGGCGACCGTTCTCGACCGGGACGGGCAACGGCTGGTGGTGGCCCACGGCGACCCGGCCCGGCTCAACCAGCTCTTGGTCAGCGACGGGGTGCGGGTCGTCGAGCTCGCCGAGCAGCGCCGCAGCCTGGAGCAGGCGGTGCTGGAAGCGACCGGGGAGAGCGCCGACCGGGTCCCCGCCCGGACGCGCACCCCACGGAACGGGTCCGCCGCGTGATCGGGGTGGAGCTGCGGGCGATGCTGCGCCGGCCCCGTACCTGGGTCGTCATCTTCCTGCTGGACCTGCTGCCGACGATCGTGGCGGTGCTGCTGGCCCTGACCGACGTCGGTCCGCGTCCGGGGGAGGGTCCGGCGTTCCTGTCGGCGGTGATCGCCAACGGCCAGCTGTTCCCGCTGGCGGCCCTGGCCATCGTGCTGCAGCTGTTCCTGCCCGTCGCCGTCTCCGTCGTCGCCGGCGACGCGATTGCGGGTGAGGCTCAAGCGGGCACGCTGCGCTACCTGCTGACCCGCCCGGTCGGCCGGACCCGGCTGCTGGTGGCCAAGCTGATCTCGGTGGTCGCGTTCGTGCTGCTGGCGGTGGTCGTCGTCGCCGTGACCGGGTACTTCGTGGGTACCGTGCTGTTCGGCACGTCTCCGCTGGCGGTCTCCAGCGTCTCGGGCACCGCGCTCACCGAGAAGCAGATCGCGGTCCGCACCGTGCTTGCCGTGGGCTACGTGACGCTGTCGATGCTCGGTGTGGCCGCGGTGGCGCTGTTCCTGTCAACCCTGACCGACTCCCCCCTGGCGGCGACCATCGGGGCGCTGGCCTTCCTGATCGCCAGCTCGCTGCTGCTCACCCTGGACGCCGCCGACGCCCTCTCTCCCTACCTCCCCACCCGGTATTGGTTCGCGTTCGTCGACCTGTTCCGGGACCCGGTACCAATGCGGGACCTGCTGCGCGGCATCGGGCTGCAGGGGGTCTACGTGGTGGTGCTGCTGGGGGCGGCGTGGGCCAACTTCTCCAGCAAGGACATCACCAGCTAGCGACGAGCGCTCACGGGGCGACGCTGAGGCGGACGCAGTCGGAGGCCCTCAGGGTCACCGTCGCCCCGGTGCCCAGCTCGGCAGCGACCATCGCACCCACCAGGGGATCGCGCGGCAGGTTGCCGTGGTCCACGGTCGAGTCCGCGCACACGCTCTGCACCGGGATGTCGATGGCCCCCGTCAGGCTCGCCGAGCTGGGCGGGGTGACCACCTGGTCCGCGGTGGTCCAGATCGACACCCACTCCGGCCCGTCCGGGGTCTCGTCACCGCGGTTCAGCGCCGCCAGCACCGGGCTGCCGGGGGTCAGCTGCTGACAGGCGATCGGGCACTGGCTGGGCAGCAGCCCAGCGGCGAGGCCAGCGAGCTGGGTGCCGTGGTGCGGGGAGCCGAGGGTGACGATCCGCCGGGCCTGGGCGGCGCCACCGAGGTCGGCAGCCCAGATCCGGGCTACCACCCCACCTGCGGAGTACCCGACGACGTCGACCGAGCTGGACCCGGTGCGGGCGCGGGCGGCCGTCGCCGCCGCTCCCAGCGTGCGGGCCTGCGCCGTCAGGTCTCCGATGCCTCCGCCAGGCAGCGTCACCACGGTCGCGTCGCGGCCACCCTGCCGCAGCCGTGCGGCCAGCACGTCGAGCGAGGTGGTCGAGCCGCCGTAGCCGGGCACCAGCAGCACCGGCCCGGGCCTTGACTGCTGCACCTGCGCCCCGGAGGGGTTCGACGTCCTGCCCCGCGTCGCGGCGACGGCAACGACCACGGCGAGGACCAGCACGAGCGCCGCCACCGCGAGCAGCAGCCGACGTCGGGCCGGGGAGAGGGCGGCGAGCACGGCCTCCAGTGTGCCCGCGACGGCCAGGGCACCAGCAAACCCGTGCCCGCGACGGCCAGGGCACCAGCAAATCCGTGCCCGCACCTATCGGCGTCGTCGGGTTCCGAACATGCCGCGACTGATCTCCCGACCGGCGGAGGATGCCGCCGAGCGCAGGAAGCTCTTCACGGCCGGGTTGCCTAGCACCTGCGCGAACAAGCCCGCGCTGTCGTGCTCCTCGCGGGGTGAAGCCTCAGCTGGCTCCGGGGTCGACCGGGCGGCGATCGGAGGAGCCACCTTGGCGGCGAGCTTCTCGTACGCAGAGTCCCGGTCGACGGTCGCGGCGTAGGTGGCGTGCAGAGGGCTCGCCTGCGCGGCAGCAGTGATGGCCGCGTCACCGATGGTGTTCATCAACGAGCGCGGCGCCCGCAGCCGGGTCCAGGCGACCGGGGTGGGCGTGCCCCGTTCGCTCAGCACCGTGATGATCGCCTCGCCGGTGCCGAGGCTGGTGAACGCCTGCTCCAGGTCGTAGTGCTCGGTGCGCGGGTAGGTCTTCACCGTGCGCGACAACGCCTTCTGGTCGTCGGGGGTGAACGCCCGCAAGGCGTGCTGCACCCGCGCACCCAGCTGCGAGAGCACTGCGTTGGGCACGTCGGCGGGCAGCTGGGTGCAGAAGAACACCCCCACACCCTTGGACCGGATGAGCTTGACGGTTTGCTCCACCTGCTCGAGGAACGCCTTGGACGCGTCGGCGAAGAGCAGGTGCGCCTCGTCGAAGAAGAACACCAGCTTGGGTTTGTCGGTGTCGCCCATCTCCGGCAGGTCCTCGAACAGCGTCGCCAGCAGCCACATCAGGAAGGTGGAGAACAGGGCAGGCCGGGCGGCGCTGGCGCCGAGCTCGATCAGGCTGATCACCCCGCGGCTCTCCACGACACGCATCAGGTCGGTCGGGTCGAGCTCCGGCTCACCGAAGAAGGTGTCACCCCCGTCGGCCTCGAGGGTGACCAGGTTGCGCAGGATGACCCCGGCCGTCGCCCGGGACACCCCACCAATGCCCTGCAGGTCCGCCTTGCCCTCGTCGCTGGTGAGGTGGGTGATGACGGCGCGCAGGTCCTTCAGGTCCAGCAGGGGCAGGCCCTGGGTGTCGGCCCAGTGGAAGATCAGCCCCAGCGTCGACTCCTGGGTCGGGTTGAGCGCGAGCACCTTGCTCAACAACACGGGCCCGAAGCTGGTCATGGTGGCACGCACCGGGACCCCGGTACCTTCGGTGCCCAGGGAGAGAAACTGGACGTCGAAGCCCGTGGGGTTCCAGTCGTCGCCGGTGTCGGTGGCGCGGGAGGTGATCCGGTCTCCGGGCTGACCGGGGGCGCTCAGCCCGGAGAGGTCACCCTTCATGTCGGCCATGACCACCGGAACTCCCTGGGCAGCCAGCTGTTCGGCCATCAGCTGCAGGGTCTTGGTCTTGCCGGTGCCGGTCGCCCCGGCAATAAGGCCGTGCCGGTTCATCATCGCCAGCGGGATGCGGACCCGCGCCACGACGTCGACGGTGTCGTCCACGATGACGGTCCCGAGCTCGAGGGCCGCACCCTCGGTGGTGTAGCCGGAGGCAATGTCCTGCTGCGCTGTCATGAGTGCGCAGGCTACTGCCAGCATCGACACTAGGGTGAGGGTCATGCAGGACAAGCTGGTGTGGATCGACTGCGAGATGACCGGGCTGGACCTGGCGCACGACAAGCTCATCGAGGTTGCGGTGCTCGTCACCGACTCCGAGCTCAACGTGCTCGACCCGGGAATCGACCTGGTCATCCACGCCGACGACGACGCCCTCGCAGCCATGCCGCAGGTCGTTCAGGAGATGCACGCCCACTCCGGGCTGACCGAGGAGGTTCGCGCCGCCACTCTCACCCTGGCGCAGGCGCAGGCGCAGGTCCTCGCCTACGTGCAGCGTTTCGTGCCCGAGGCGCGCACCGCCCCGCTGTGCGGCAACAGCATCGCCACCGACCGAGGGTTCCTGGCCCGCGACATGCCGGAGCTCGACGCGCACCTGCACTACCGGATGGTCGACGTCAGCTCGATCAAGGAGCTAGCCCGACGGTGGTACCCGCGCATCTACTTCGCCCAGCCCGAGAAGGGTCTGGCCCACCGCGCGCTGGCCGACATCACCGAGAGCATCCGGGAGCTGGCCTACTACCGGCGCACCGCCTTCGTGGACGACCCCGGGCCCAGCTCGGAGCAGGCGAAGGCCGTGGCGGCCGAGCTGATGGACGCCGCGCCGGAGTGATTTCTCGCCCCCGGCAGCGGGGCGGTACGGTGTGCTCGGCCCTGGCGACAGGGCCGCGGTGGGTGTAGCTCAGATGGTAGAGCACCGGGTTGTGATCCCGGTTGTCGCGGGTTCGAGCCCCGTCACTCACCCCGCTGAACAAGGTTCGAGTGGTCGGCCCGAGCCATGAGCCTGTCGTCGACGCGAACGTTCGCCGTACGGGTTTCACAGGGCGCGGGCCCTGGACGCGGCCGGACAGCACGGTGGACACGGCCCTGGCGACGGGGCCGAGGTGGGCGTAGCTCAGCTGGCAGAGCACCGGGTCGTGATCCCGGTGGTCGCGGGTTCGAGCCCCGTCGCTCACCCGCTCGCCGGTCCGCCTCCAGAGGCACTCGGGTGTCCGAAGTGGTGCTCCAGCCCGCTCTTCGATCGAGACCGTTGTGCAGCGCAGTGGGGACAGTCGCTGCGGACGGGGTGATCTCCCTCAGGCCCGGGCCAGCACCTCGCCGTGCAGCACCGAGAACCATCCGTCCTCGCTGGCGGCCCACGTCCGCCACCCGTCGGAGATGCGCTGCAAATCGTCCCGGGTGGCGGCCCCGGAGGCCAGCAGCTGCTCGGTGAGCGCCGAGCCGACGATGCGCTCGGCCCACAGCTCGCCCCACCACCGACGCTCGAGCGCCGAGGCGTGGCACCACGTGCTCGACGTCGCGGTCACGTCGGTGAACCCTGCCGCCCGCGCCCAGGACAGCAGCCGCCGCCCGGCGTCGGGCTCGGCGCCGTTGTCCCTGGCCGCCTGACGGTACAGCCGCAACCACTCGTCGAGCTCGGGCACGGCCGGGAACCAGGCGAAGGCGCCGTAGTCGGCGTCCCGAGCGGCCACCACCCCACCCGGCGCGCACACCCGTTGCATCTCGGCGAGAGCCCGGACCGGGTCACTCACGTGCTGCAGCACCTGGTGGGCGTGGACCACGTCGAAGCAGCCGTCGGCCAGCTCCAGCTGGTGCACGTCGGCGACCACCCCCCGCACGTCCACCCCCTGCTGACGTGCGTGTTCGCGCGTCAGCTCGAGGGCCTCCGCGCTCATCTCGACTGCGGTGACGACACCGGGAGCAACCCGCCGGGCCAGGTCGACGGTGATGGTGCCGGGCCCGCTGCCCACGTCCAGCACCGACATTCCCGCCTGCAGGTGCGGCGCCAGGTAGGCCGCAGAGTTGTCCACCGTGCGCCAGCTGTGTGAGCGCAGCACCGACTCGGCGTAACCGTGGGTGTATCTCTCACTCATGCTCGCGACGGTAGACCGTGGCCCGGTGGACGGGAATCCGCTTCCACTGGATGGACACTGCCAGTGTTCTGCCAGAATACCGCCATGCCCACGATCAGCACACGCGGTCGGGTTGCGCTTGCGGTGGGCTCGGTCGTGGCTTGGGCCTCGCAGCGGGCCGGCCGCGGCAAGGGCGGCATGATCGGCGGCCTCGCGGCCATGACGTTGGCCCCCTCGATCATGGGTCAGCTCGCCCAGGGGCGCCGGACCGTCCTGGTGACCGGCACCAACGGCAAGTCGACAACCACCCGGATGACTGCCGCTGGGCTGGGCACCGTGGCCCCGGTGGCCAGCAACGCCGACGGCGCGAACATGGACGCCGGGCTCATCGCCGCCCTGGCCGCGGACAGGACTGCAGCGCTGGCCGTCCTCGAGGTCGACGAGCTGCACCTGCCGCACGTCAGCGACGCCGTCCACCCCGCGGTGGTGGTGCTGCTCAACCTCAGTCGCGACCAGCTCGACCGGGTCGGGGAGATCACGATGATCGAACGACGGCTGCGCGCGGGGCTGGCTCGGCACCCCGACACGATCGTCGTCGCCAACTGCGACGACGTGCTCGTCTCCTCCATCGCCTTCGACTGCCCGAACGTGGTGTGGGTGGCGGCGGGCGGGGGCTGGGCCGCCGACTCCGCGGGGTGCCCCCGCTCCAACGGCCAGATCGTGTGGGAGGGCGCCCACTGGTTCTCCTCCGCAGACGCGTCCTTCTCCCGGCCAGAACCGGACTGGTGGGTCGACGAGACGACGCTGCACGGGCCGGGGGGGACCGCGCTGGAGATGAACCTGGCCCTGCCGGGTCGCGCCAACCGCGGCAACGCGGCGCAGGCGGTCGCGGCCGCGGTCACCCTCGGCGCCACCCCGGTCGACGCAGTGCGGGCCGCCGCCGAGGTGAGCGAGGTGGCTGGACGCTACAAGCGGATTCAGCTGGGCGTGCACAGCGTGCGGCTGCTGCTGGCCAAGAACCCCGCCGGCTGGCAGGAAGCGCTGTCGATGGTGGACCGGGACGCACCCGGGCTGGTGGTCGCCGTGAACGGTCAGGTGCCCGACGGCACCGACCTGAGCTGGCTCTGGGACGTGCGGTTCGAGGACTTCGAGGGCGTTCGCGTCGTCGCGGCCGGGGAACGGGCCGCCGACCTCGCCGTGCGCCTGACCTACGGTGGCCTCGAGCACCAGGTGGTGCCCGACACGGTGCGCGCCATCGCTTCCTGCCCCCCGGGCCGGGTCGAGGTGCTGGCCAACTACACCGCCTTCCGTGACCTCAACCGGGCAATCACCAAGCGGACGAGCCATGTCTGAGGGCCCCTCGACGCTGCGCATCGGACTCCTGCTGCCCGACGTGATGGGCACCTACGGTGACGGGGGCAACGCTCTGGTCCTGCGGGGCCGCGCCCGGCTGCGTGGCCTGGACGCGGAGATCGTGCCGATCACCCTCGACACCGACGTCCCCGCCAGCTGCGACGTCTACACCCTCGGCGGCGGCGAGGACGTGGCCCAGACCCTGGCCACCCGACACCTCGCACGGCACCGCGGGCTGCACGCCGCGGTTGACCGCAGCGTGCCGGTGCTCGCCGTCTGCGCTGGACTGCAGGTGCTGGGCCACACCTACACCGGGTCCGACGGCACCACGGTGGAGGGACTCGGCCTGCTCGACGTCACCACCACACCACGGCTCACCCGGGCGATCGGTGAGCTGCTGGTCGAGCCGACCGCCGAAGGGCTCACCGAGCGGCTGACCGGCTTCGAGAACCACCGCGGCGCAACCACGTTGGGCACCGACGCCCGCCCGCTGGGGCGGGTGCTGCACGGAGTGGGCAACGGCACCGGCGACGGACGGGAGGGCATGGTCCACGGCAGCATCATCGCGACGTACCTGCACGGTCCGGTGCTGGCCCGCAACCCCCAGCTCGCCGACCTGCTGCTGTCGCGAGCGATGGGGCTTACCGACCCGTCCCAGCTGAGCCCGCTGAACCTCGAGTCCGTCGCCCTGCTGCGTCGGGAGCGGTTGGCGCACAAGCCGTCCCATGCTCCACGGCGGCGATGGTGGTCCAGGCTGAACCGCCAGGCCTGAGCGGCGCGGACAGGCGCCTCGGTCGCGCAGGCCCCCTCCGCCCCGTGTCCCGGAACCACACCGGGTCCCCTCCTGGCTCGACACCCGCCCCAGGGGCAGATGGCCTATCAGTCGCTCAGGGTCAGTCCGGGTCCGTCATCCGGTCCTCGACCAGCCTGGAGACGGCGAGGGGCCGTCTGCGGTGCGGGGATCTGGTGCAGGCTCAGGGTCGGGGGGATCTCGGCAAGTCCGGGGCCACCGTCGGCGACCCACTGGGCGATGTCGGCCAGCGCAGCGGAACCGTGGGTCAGACCGAGCCACACCGGACGAGCCCCCGCGCAGCGCCCGGCTGGAGACGGGTTGACCACGATCACGTCGGACTCGGCGCAGGGACCCAAGCAGTCACTGACCCGCACCCGAGCGCGCTCTCCCGCCGCCCGCCGCAGGCGGGCCAGCGCGCCGACCGGGTCGATCCCGCGGTGACGACCCGCTGTGCCGCAGCAGCACCCACGACACACCGTCAGGGTGGGTGCGCTCACGAGCTCACCCCGTCCGGGCGCAGCACCGGGTGGTCCATCAGGTTGTCTCGATCGTCTCGACCCGCTCGGGCGATTCAGGCAGAGCCCAGCGCTGCTCGACGTGGCCGAGCTTCCAGAAGGCGACGGCCGCGGCCCACACCACGACGAACAGACCGACCACGATGAACCCGACGTTGCCCAGGTCGATCGAGGCGATGGCGTCGCTGAGCGGGTCGTTCAGCGCAAGCTTGTCGTGCAGCACACCGACGATCTCGATCCCGCCGATGATCAGGGCGACCGCGACCGACAGGCCGGTGATGGTGAGGTTGTAGTAGATCTTGCGGATGGGGTTCGCAAATGCCCACCGGTAGGCGACGTTCATGAACGCCCCGTCGAGGGTGTCGAACAGCGTCATGCCCGCCGTGAACAGCAGCGGCAGCACCATCACCGCGTACCACGGCAGGCCGCTGGCCGCGCCCGCGCCGGCGAGCACCAGCAAGGTCACCTCGGTGGCGGTGTCGAACCCGAGGCCGAACAGCAGCCCTACCGGGTACATCTGGGCGGGGTGGCGGATGGCCTTCATCAGGGGCCGCAGGATCCGGGTGATGAGGCCGCGGTTGTCCATCGCGTGCTCGAGCGCGGCGTGGTCGAAGCCTTCGGTGCGCGCACGGCGGTACACCCGGACGATACCGAGCATCGACGCCAGGTTGAGCAGCCCGATGGCCAGCAGGAACACCCCCGAGACGGAGGTGCCGATCAGCCCGAGGGTCTGGTGGGTGTTGGAGCTGTCGTTGGTGAGGGTGCCGACAACCTTGGCCCCGAAGGCCACGAGGCCCGCCAGGGCCACCACGATCGTGGAGTGCCCGAGGGCGAACCAGAATCCGACCGACACCGGTTTCTCGCCGTCCGCCAGCAGCTTGCGGGTGGTGTTGTCGATGGCGGCGATGTGGTCGACGTCGAAGGCGTGACGCACGCCGAGGGTGAACGCGGTGACGCCCAGACCGATGCCGAAGACCTTGCCCCCCAGGGTGAGGTTCTGGGGCACGACAAGACCGACCAGCACCAACCAGGCGACGACGTTCATCACCAGCACCACACCGAGCACGACGGCGATGTTGCGCCACTCCGGGCGGCTCAGACGCGCGGACGGGTCCGTGGAGACAGCAACCAGCGACAAAGGGATTCCTCTTCCAGCACCTCGTGGACGGATCGAGCGTGCCCCAGCCGGTCTCCTGGCTCGCAGACGTCGGAGGATTGCTCCGCCGCCCGGACCGCCTTCCCAGGTGCTGGTGCACCCAGTGGCGAGATGGTCCGAGCTCGTCTGCTCACAGTGGCGAGGGCCGCTCCGGCGTCACACCGGATTCCCGAACACCGGGGCGTGGCGAACTTAGCGCTGATCCGCGTTCGCCCGCAAGCCTGAGCGGTCGTTCAGGTTTCAGCGACGACGCCGGCGGTCGGGCAGGTTCACGCAGGGTCAGACGTGTGCGGTGTGCGGGGTCCGCTCGGAGGTCGCCCCCATGGCGTGCAGCAGCTCGTCCAGACCCGGGTCGACCAGCCGGTACAGGGCGCGGCGGGACTCCCGGCGCACGGTGACCGCACCCTCGGCCCGCAGCAGGCGCAGTGCGTGGCTGGTGGCGCTCTCGCTCATCTGCGCCGCCGCGGCC
>JBDTDI010000166.1:0-7984 GCA_039923155.1 Mycobacteriaceae bacterium
CCCTTGAGCAGTGCTTCAACAGGCGACGGGTTGGGCCAAGACTCTGACCAGAAGCTCTGCTCGGGTTGTTCTTTCCGCCGTCGCTGGTGGTCTGGGCCCCTGGTCGACCGCACGACGCCAACCGGGCGGTAGTACGGCTCAGGCCCTGGCAGCGGGATTGGTGGCGAGAAAAGTGCACCCCACCCAAACACGAAAGTGCCCCGCCATCAGGCGGGGCACTTCCAACTACCTCAACTGTGTGTGGAGCTGAGGGGATTCGAACCCCTGGCCTCCTCGATGCGAACGAGGCGCGCTACCAACTGCGCCACAGCCCCTGGAACGTCGTGAAGCCTAGCAGCCCAGCACGAGTGTTCTCACTCGCCCGCAGCCCGCGGGAGCCGAACCTCCTCGGGGACCGCCGGGTAGTCCAGCTCGTCGAAGGCGGGGTCCTCGTCGTCGATCTCGAGCACCACCGCACCCGGTCGACGCAGACGGCGCGGGAGGGTCCCCCCCGGCTGGTCGGGCCCGTCGGCCACGTCGACTCCGAGTCGGACCCGTCCGATCCTGGCCAGGCGCCGCTCCCGCACGTCGGCCTCGATACGGGTCTGCCTGCGCAGGTAGCCGAGGTAGCCCACCAGGGCGACGTCGAGCACCAGCTGCGGCCACCAGAGGAAGCCCAGGCCGACCAGCGCACCCAGCAGGGTCACCACGGCTGCGCCCAGCAGCGCGCTGGCCACGCGCCGACGTACTCCGAAACGAGCCTGGCGGGCGAGCGCATCCGCTCCCGGGTCGAAGCCGCCGCGCCCCGGACGACGAGGCGAGGTCCCGTAGTGCTCGTCCAGCTCAACCTCGCCAGCGCCTGCGACGTGGCTGCCATGGTTCACGCCGTCGTCACGGTGCTCGTCGTGCTCGCGGATCTCGTCGTGGTCGTGCTGTTGTGTGGCCACGGCCACCTCCTCGGTCTCGTCGGGCTCGTTGGCCCGTTCCTGCGGTTTCGGAACCCATCGGGGGTCGCTGGGATGACCCCGGGCGGGGCGCCGGCGCAGCGACAACCGGATCCCGCTGTCGCCGCGGTGCAGCACCCGGGTGGCCAGGGCAGCGTCGGCGGTGCGCCGCACCTCCTGGCGGTGCTTGGCCAGCATCGGGACGAGCACCACGAGCCACGCAAAGATCAGCAGCACGAAGATCAACGAGTCGTGCACGCGCTCTCTCCCTGTCCACCCGCGACGGCGACCGCCAGCACCTTCACCACCCGGATCACGCTAGCCACAGCCGCACCACCCGTCGGGCAGGCGCGCCGATCAGACCCACTGCGCGCGGCCGGCCCCCACCAACGCCGCGGCTCGGCCCCCCGTGATCTCCTCGGCCGTGAGGGCCACGAGGAGGTGATCGCGCCAGGCGCCGTCCACGTCCAGGTAGCGACGCAGCAGCCCCTCCTCCCGAAACCCGTTGCGGGCCAGAACCGCCCGGCTGACGGAGTTCTCCGGGCGCACGGTCGCCTCCACCCGGTGCAGCCCCACCGCCCCGAAGCAGTGGTCCAACCCCAGCGCGACGGCGGCCGTGGCCACCCCGCCCCCGGTGACCGGGGTCGCGACCCAGTACCCCAACCACGCCGAACGCAGCGCCCCCCGCACCACGTTGCCGACGGTCAGCTGGCCGGCGAAGCTGCCGTCCACCTCGATGGCGAAGGGCAGCATCAGGCCTCGACGGGCCGCCGAGCGCAGCGCCGTGCAGATCCCCGGCCAGGCCGTGGTCTGGTGGCGGGCGGGCCACCGGCCGGCGGTGGTGGGCTCCCACGGTCGCAGCTGCTGCTCGTCCCGCGTGCGGATGGCGCTCCACGCTCCGGCGTCGCGCCACCGCACCGGGCGCAGCTGCACCTGCCCGGCGGGGACCCGCAACGGGCCGGGCCGAGCCGGCCAACCCGGGTGCCGAGAGGCTCCGCCCGGCCCACCGCTGGCCACGTCGAGCTCAGCCGCGCTGGGCGAGGAACACGACCTGCACGGCTTCCCCCGTCCGCACCTCGGTGACGTCCTCGGCGACCAGCACCAGGCAGTTGGCGTCGGCCAGGGTCGCCAGCAGGTGCGACGACGAGCCGGGCGCCCCGCCGAGAGCTTGCACGAGGTACTCGTCGGTCTTCTCGTCGCGCATCAGCTGACCCCGCAGGTATCCCCGGCGACCCTCGATGGAGGAGATCGGACCGACGGTCCGGGCGCTGACGACACGACGACGGGGGTTGCGCTTGCCCAGGGCCACACGGATGAGCGGGCGCACCATGACCTCGAACACGACCAGCGCGCTGACCGGGTTCGACGGCAGCAGGAAGGTCGGGACCTTGTCGACACCGAGCCGCCCAAAACCCTGCACGGAGCCCGGGTGCATAGCCACCCGGTCGACGGTGATCTCACCCAGGTCGGCGAGCACCTCCTGCACGTGCTCCGACGCGCTGCCCCCGACCGCCCCGGCGATGATCACGACCTCGCTGCGCAGCAGCTGTCCCTCGACCACGTCCCTCAGCCGCCTGGGGTCGCCGAGGGCGATACCCACCCGGTTGACCGTCGCCCCGGCGTCGCGAGCCGCGGCGGACAGCGCGTAGGAGTTCACGTCGTACACCTGGCCGGAGCCGGGGGTGCGGTCGATGTCGACCAGCTCGCCTCCCACCGAGATCACCGACATGCGGGGTCGCGGGTGCACCAGCACCTTGTTGCGTCCGACCGCGGCCAGCAGCCCCACCTGGGCGGCCCCGATCACCGTTCCCGAGCGCACCGCCACGTCACCGGGCTGCACGTCGTCGCCGGTGTGGCGCACGAAGTCTCCCGAGCGCACCGACTCGCTGACCGTGATCCGCGCCGAGTGCCCGTCGGTCCAGGCCAGCGGGAGCACCGCGTCGGCCAGGGTGGGCAGCGGAGCGCCGGTCTCGACCCGCACCGCCTGGCGAGGCTGCAGCCGCACGGGCTGGCGGGAACCGGCCGCGATCTCCCCCACCACCGGCAGCACCACCGGGCCGCGCGGGGTGCCGGTGCCGCTCGCCTCGGCGAGGGCCCCCACCGGGGTCCGGGGGGTCTGGACGTCCACCGCGCGCACGGCGTAGCCGTCGATGGCGGCGGAGTCGAAACCGGGCAGGGGGCGCTCGGTGACGACCTCCTCCGCGCACAGCAGACCCTGCGCCTCGGAGATGGCCACCCGCACCGGCTGCGGGACGACGGCCGACTCCAGCACCCGGGCGAGCTGCTCGTCGACGGTCCTCACAACGGCACCCGCTTGCTCAACCACTCGCGCAGGGCGGGCCCGTCCTCGGGATCGGTCAGGGCGGTGTCAACCAGGGCCCGCACGTACCCGGCCGGGTTGCCGATGTCGTGACGTACACCGCGGTGCACCACCACGTGGACCGGGTGGCCGGAGTCGATGAGCAGCGCGATGGCATCGGTCAGCTGCAGCTCCCCGCCCGCCCCGGGGGTGATGCGGCGCAACGCGTCGAACACCGCGCGGTCGAGCAGGTAGCGGCCGGCGGCAGCGTAGGTGGACGGGGCTTCCTCGACCGGGGGCTTCTCGACCATCCCGGTCACCCGGAACACCTCGCGCCGGACCTTCGCGGTTCCCGTGGTGTCTGTCGTGTCCCGGGCGGTTCCATCTCCACCGACGGTGACGTCCTGCGCCTCCTCGATCGCGAACACCCCGTAGGCAGAGACGTCCTCGCGGGGAACGTCGAAGGCGCACAGGACCGTTCCGCCGTGCTCGGCCCGCACTGCGGCCATCGTGGTGAGCACGCCGGGTTGGCCCCCGGTGAGGACGAGGTCGTCGGGCAGCAGCACCGCCACGGCCTGCTCGTCGTCGTCCAGGGCAGTTTCCGCACACCCGACGGCGTGCCCCAAGCCCAGCGGCTCCTGCTGCACCACGGTGACGACCTCGTCGAGCAGCGCCGGGGCCCGCCGGATCTTGGCGACGGCGTCGTTCTTGCCGCGCTCGGTCAGGGTCCGTTCCAGCTCGGTGTCGGCCTGGAAGTACTGGGCGACCGCCTCCTTGCCGGGTGAGATCACCAGGACCAGCCGGTGCGCCCCCGCGGCGACGGCCTCGGTCGCGACCAGCTCGATGCCGGGTGTGTCGCCGACGGGCAGCAGCTCCTTGGCCACCGAACGGGTCGCGGGCAGGAATCGCGTGCCCAGCCCGGCGGCGGGGACGATCGCCGTGCGGAAGGGGGTGGCCTGCGGCGTCGAGGTCATGGTCACCACACTATCCAGCACCAGACGCACTCACGGCACGGAGCGACACGGCGGGTGGTGGTACGCGGGTGACACCAGCGGCGGCGATGGACAAGCACGGGTGGCGCGCCCACCTGTTGGCGGCTCGACGGGCCCTTCCCCCGTCGGTGCACTCGGTGGAGGCGGCGGCCCTGCTCGCCCACGTGCATGGCCTGCTGGCGAGCGGTCTCGTCGAGCGCGGCGACGTCGTCTGCGCCTACGTGCCGCAGCGCCACGAACCAGGGGGGGCGGAGCTGCTCGATGTGTTGCTCGACAGCGGGGTTCGAGTGCTGTTGCCGGTGACCCCTGCGCAACCAGGTCCGTTGGACTGGGCTGCGCACACCGGGCCGGGCGGCCTGGCGATCGCCGACAGGGGCCTGCGCGAGCCTACCGGTGTGCGGCTCGGCCCGGGCGCGGTCGGGCTGGCCACGGTGGTCCTCGTCCCGGCCCTGGCCATGGACACCACCGGGAACCGGCTGGGACGGGGGGGAGGGTTCTACGACCGGACCCTGCCCGCGGCCGACCCTGCAGCCGCGCTGGTCGGGGTGGTTCGGGACGCCGAGCTGGTGGCGGCGCTGCCGGTCGATGAGCACGACGTGCGGCTGCGGTGGGCCCTCACCCCGCACCTCGGCCTGGTCCCCCTGGGCGGCTAGACGCGCGGGCCCCGGGCACGCACTATCATCGGCACTGGCACTCGCGACTGGTGAGTGCCAGCATCGCGAGACGTCTCCGGAGGACTTGTGCCGACCTACTCCTACGCGTGCACCGAGTGTGACAACCGTTTCGACGTGGTGCAGGCCTTCACCGACCAGAGCTTGACCGTGTGCCCCGCGTGCTCCGGTCGCCTGCGCAAGCTGTTCAGCGCCGTCGGGATCGTGTTCAAGGGCAGCGGTTTCTACCGCAACGACAGTCGCTCCGGGCCGGGCCACCAGAACGGCAGCCCTGCCAAGGGGGAGGGCAACGGCTCCTCGGACTCCAAGTCCACCGACACCAAGTCCACCGACACCAAGTCCACCGAGAGCAAGCCCACCAACGGCAAGTCCTCGGAGAAGGCCTCCGGAGCCGACAAGAAGAACGGTTCGGCCGACAAGTCCGCCGGCTCGAAGGCGACATCCTCCTCCGCCTCCTCGGCCAAGAGCGGCGCCAGCACCTCCTGACCCGCTCACCTGTGCACGATCTGACGGTTGTCCACAGGGGTGCTGATCTACGGCTCGCGCCTGGCGTCTACGACCTAGCGTCCAGCTCGACGGGCGCCGCAGGTGGTGCTCCCGAGGGCGAGGACGACGGCAGTGAGCAAGACACGACGACGGATCGGCGCGCTCGGCGTTCCGCTGCGCACCAGGATCGCTGCGCTGGCGCGGCCGGGCTGGGCTCGTACCGTGCACGCACGGCGCGGGTTGGCCGCGGCGCTGGTCGTGCTGGCCGCCGTGCTCGCGGTGCGCGGGGATCCGGCTCGGCGCAGCGTCGCGGTGGTGGTGGCCGCGCACGACCTCTCCCCCGGCCACGTCCTGACCTCCGACGACCTGCGCTCGGTGGCGCTGCCCGCGGGGGTGGTGCCCGGGGGCGCGGTGCGAGAGGCCACGCGGGTGACCGGGCGCACCGTGGCCGGTGGGGTGCGCGGCGGCGAGCCGATGACCGATGTGCGCGTGCTCGGCCCGGCACTCGCGAACCTGGCCACGCACCGGCCCGACGCCACCTCCGTGCCGGTGCGTCTGAGCGACCCTGACGTCGCCGACCTGCTGCGGTCCGGTGACGAGGTGACCGTGCTGGTGCTCGGCGGGGAGTCGGGGTCGGTGCGGGTGCTCACCCGGGCCGCGGTCGTCCTTGCGGTTCCGCCAGCCCCGGCGCGCGGCAACGGCAAGGGAAGGCTGGTGGTGCTGGGGGTTGGCCTCGACGACGCTGCCGCGGTGGCGGCGGCTTCCCTACAGGGCCAGGTAACAGTTACCTTTCGCTAGCCCACCACCAGCTCAACCAGAGGAACGGACTCCAATGCTCAAGGGTTTCAAGGACTTCATCCTGCGCGGCAACGTGATCGACCTGGCCGTCGCGGTCGTGATCGGCACGGCGTTCACCGCGATCGTCACCGCGTTCACCAAGCTCATCATCAACCCGCTGATCGCCTCGGTCGGCGGCGCGAACAGCCCCGGCCTCGGCTTCACCATCCGCGCCGGCAACATGGCGACCTTCGTCGACATCGGCGGCCTGATCACCGCGATCCTGAACTTCCTGATCATCGCCGCGGTGGTCTACTTCCTGATCGTGTTGCCGGTCAACGCGATCAAGGCCCGCCGCAGGTCCGGCGAGGAAGCCGGTCCGGCGGAGCCCACCGACGTCGAGCTGCTCGCGGAGATCCGCGACCTGCTCGCCAGCCAGCAGCAGAAGGGCTGAAGCCAGCAGTCAGCCGTGGTGCGGCGGGACATCACGCAGCAGGGCGGCGTCGTCCGACGAGTCGCTCATCTCCGTCTCGTCGGGCTCGCGCTCAGGCAACACGTCGCCAAACACCTGCAGCAGCTGGGCGGCCCGGCCCGGGTCGGGCGTCGCCGGCGACGTCGCGCCCGGCCGGCTCACGGCTGGTCGAGACCGGACAGCTCGGCGATGACGTGCGCCACCAGCGGAGTCAGCGTCGCCATCCCGTCCCGGACCGCGGCGCGGGACGAAGCCAGGTTCACCACCAGAGTGCTTCCCGACACCCCGCACATGCCCCGGGAGAGCCCGGCGTCGACGGCACCAGCGGCCAAGCCGGAGGAGCGCAGCGCCTCGGCGACCCCGGGGATGGTCCGGTCGAGCACACCGGAGGTCGCGTCCGCGGTCACGTCCCGTGGGGACACCCCGGTGCCGCCGATGGTGACGACCAGGTCGACCCCACCGATCACGGCGGTGTTCAGCGCGTTGCGGATCTCCACCGGATCGGCCGCGACGACGACCGTGGCGTCAACGTGGAAGCCGCCCTCGGTGAGCAGCTCGGCCACCAGCGTGCCGTTGTTGTCTCCTGCGTCCTGCCCGGAGCGGTCGTCGACGATGACCACGAGCGCGCGGCCGAGCTCGGGGGAGTTGAGGTCCATGTCAGCCACCCTAAAGGCGGAGGTGTCGGGCTCGATCGAGGCGTACCCCTCACGGACCCCCTGCTGGACTCCGGGACGGTCGGCGACGACGGTCAGCGTGAGTGGGCCCCGGGCCGAGGAACCGGTGTTCACTTGACGCCCACGGTCTTGCTGCCCAGCGTCACGTTCACCGTGGTACCGGAACCGCCCGGTGCAGCGACGGTCAGCGCGACCTTGGTGCCGGGCGCGTAGGAGCGCACCGCGGCGACGAGGGAGTCGCTGTCCTCGATCACCCGCTTGTCGATCTTGGTGATCACCATCCCGGCCTTGAGCCCGGCAGTGGCGGCGGCACTGTTGGGCGCGACGTCACCGATGGTCGCCCCGCGGGTGCCGGAGCGGGAGTCGGTGACGCTGACGCCGAGCACCGACTGGGTGGCGGTGCCGGTCTTGATGAGCTCCTGGGCGATGCGGTTCGCCTGGTCGATGGGAATGGCGAAACCAAGGCCGATCGAGCCCGACTGCTGACCCTGGGCGGCCTGTCCCAGCGACGCGATGGCCGAGTTGATACCGACCAGCGCACCGTCCATGTTGACCAGGGCCCCACCGGAGTTGCCCGGGTTGATGGCGGCGTCGGTCTGGATCGCGTCCAGCACCGAGGACTGGTCCCCGGCCGAGGCCTCACCGCTGGCCCGGACCGGTCGGTCGAGCGCGCTGACGATGCCGGAGGTG
>JBDTDI010000167.1:0-17183 GCA_039923155.1 Mycobacteriaceae bacterium
GGTCTGCCCACCCACCACCGTCGTGCCCGCGACGTTCGACGCGAACGGATCGGTGTGGGCGATGGACCCCGCGTAGAGCGGGGCCATCAAGCAGACGATCAGGATCAGCACGAACACCACGAGCGAGGCCATCGCCGCCCGGTTTCGGCGAAGCTGCCCGAAGGCGGTCCGCCACGGTCCCTGTGACGCCATGACGCTGACGGCAGGGACGGTGGCGGGAACCACCTGCGGGTCGTCCGGGGCTCTGCGGTCGGCAGTTGCTGTCACCGGCCGCTCACTTCGTCCACAGCTGGCTGACCTGCATGTAGAACTGCTTGCTGAACTGGTAGTTGCCGACCCGCTTCGAGACGAAGTCGATCAGCTTGGGCGTGAACAGCGGCGCCACCACGGCGTCGGTCATCGTCTGCTTGTCGACTGCCGCCCACTGCGTGTTCGCGGCTGCCTCGTCGGTACGGGCGGTGACCAGGGCCTTCTGCATCGCCGCGTCGTGGGGCTTGTCGCAGTACCCGGAGATGTTGATCGAGGAGTCGCTGCCCGGGGTGAACGACTCGCATGACGTCAGCACGTTGAGGAAGTCCGACGCGGCCGGGTAGTCCTGGTACCACTGGGACAGGCTGATCTGCACCTTGTTGTTGGTGTTTTGGATGTACGTGAACTGGATGTTCGCCGAGATCGGCTTGAGGGTGGCCTTCCAGCCGAGCTCGGTGAACAGGCTCTGCAGGTACTCACCGATCGACTTGTTCACCTCGTCGTCCTGGGTGACGATGCCGACCGCCATACCCGCGGTGCCGGACTCCTGCACCAGCTTCTTGGCCTTGGCCAGGTCGGGGGCGGTCCAGGTCTTGCCCCCGCCGGCGGTGTACTGGCAGTTCTCGACGTGGCCGGGGAAACCGGGCGGCAGGAACGTGCACACCGGCTGCGCCAGCTTCGTGCCCCCGTAGAGCTTGACGACTGCGTTGCGGTCGACGGCCCAGTTGACGGCCTGGCGCGCCTTGACGTTGTTGAACGGCGCGAGGTTGTAGTTCATCGGCAGGTACCACATCGCCGTCAGCGTGTTGACGTGCGCCTGGCTCGCGTACTTGGTGCCGATCTCCCCGAGCCGGTCGGCCGGGGGCGGGTCAAAGACCCAGTCGGCCTGACCGTTCTCCACCGCCGTGACGGCCGCCTCCACGGTCAATCCATAGCTCTCGGTAATGGTGTCGGAGTAACCCTGCGGCTGAGCGTCGTGCGACCACTCCTTGTAGCTCGGGTTTCGCACCAGCTTCAGCGCGGTGTTGGGGTCGTAGGACGCGATCATGTAAGGCCCGGTCGTGGGGATGGGGACGTTGCCGGCGTCCTTCGGCGGTGAGCTCGCGGGCAGGATGGAGGCGTGCGGCACGGAGAGCTTGTACTTGAGCTCGGGGTCGGGGGCGATGAGGTTGATCGTGATCGTTCCTGTCGCCTGGTCGGTGACGACGCCCTTGCTCAGGTCGCACGTGGTGGGTGCCTTCAGGCACGCCGCGGCGCCCACGATGCCGTTGAAGAAGGAACCGGCCGTGGGGCTGGAGACGGTGAAGATCCGCTTGAAGGAGGCGGCGACGTCGGCGACGGTGACGTCCTGCCCGTTGGAGAACTTGACCCCCTTGCGGAGGACGAAGGTGTACGTCTTGCCACCGTCGCTGACCTTGGGCAGCGCCTCGGCCAGGTCGGGCACCACGGTGAACGACTCCTGGCCGTTGACCTTCTTGAACGCGAGGAGACCGTCGTACATCGCCTGGTACAGCTGCCAGTACTGCAGCGTGTAGTTCACCTGGGGGTCGAGGGTCCCGGCCGCGGCCTTGGCCAGCAGCTTCAGGTCGCCGCCCTTGTGCTGCGTCTGGAACGTGGCTGGCGCCGCCGTGTTCTCCGTGCCGGACCCGGCCCCGCCTGCTGCGGGTTGGCTGGGGGCGGCCGAGGAGCAGGCCGACAGGGTGAGAGCGACAACGGCCCCCACGGCGACGCCGGCACGCAAACGAAGTGAGCTCATCAATTCCTCCGGGTCAGGCTTCGGTCTGGGGTCGGTCGTACGAGGCGAGGAACTGGTTGACCACCTCGAGGTAGCGTTCTTCCTCCTCGACCTGGGGCAGGTGGCTGGATTCGGCGAACGTCTCCCATCGCACGTCGGCAATCGCGTCGGCGAACGGCTGCATGCAGGCGTCAGTCGCCTCGTCGTAGCGTCCGTTGATGAGCAGCGTCGGAGCCGAGATCTGCTTCGCACGGTCGACGATGCTCCACCCCTTGAGCGTGCCGATGACGTGAAACTCGCTGGGCCCGTTCATGGTGTGGTACACGGTCGGGTCATCAGCGAGCTTGGCGAAGCTGGCCACCACCTCCGGTGGGTTGGGCACGACGCGGCACACGTGCCGGTCGTAGAAGACCTCCTCCGCGGCGGCGTACTCGGGCGAGTCGGTGGTCCCGGCCTGCTCGTGCGCCAGCAGGGTGGCCTGCACGTCGGCGGGGAGCTCGCCCCGGAGCCGGTTCGCCTCGGTGAGCCACAGCTCCATGGAGGCGGGTGAGTTCGCGATGACCAGGGAGCGCAGACCTTTCGGCTGTCGAGCCGCGTGCTCGGCACCGAGCATTCCACCCCACGACTGGCCGAGCACCGAGTAGTCGCTGGCGATGTCGAGGCTGGTGAGCAGGTTGTCGAGCTCGTCGAGGAACAGGTCCACGGTCCAGAAGTCCGCCCCCCGGTCACGGAGGTGGGTTGAGTTGCCGCATCCGAGCTGGTCGTAGTGGATGACGGCGCGCCCCGTGGCGGCGACACCCGCGATCCGCAGGGTGTAGTCGTGGGGCACCCCTGGCCCACCGTGCAGGACGACCAGCGGGGTTTGCCCGGAGTCGAGGTCCCCGGTGATGCGGTACCAGGTGCTGAAGCCGCGGAAGTCGATCGTTCCCTCGCGACTCGGTTCTGGGATGACTCGTTGAGGGATGGTCACCAGGGCCTCCTGTCGAACCGACAACGCGCGGTGCGTCGACGAGGGCACACGCTCCCACCGCAATGGTCTGCTGGGAAGACCTTTTGTGTTACGTCTGTGTGTCGTCCTTCATCCCGCCCGGCGACATCGCTTTTGCCCGTCTCGTGTGGTATCGCTCCAGCATGCTGAATCTGGGGGACGCCGGCACGACCGGCCTGGAGGACGACGAAGCCACCCTGGCCCCGTTGACGGTTGCAAGTGCGGTCGACGAGGTCGTTGACCGACTGCTCACCGCCCTTGCACTGGGCGAGTTCGTTGCGGCGGAACGGCTTCCGGCCGAGCGGGAGATGGCCCGGCTGCTGGGGGTGAGTCGGACCACGGTGCGTGAGGCACTCGCCCGCCTCCGCGAGGGGGGCGTCGTGGAGGTCAGGCGGGGTCGGGCTGGTGGGGCCTTCGTCCGCCGGAGCTGGCAGCCGTCGTCCGTCGATGCAGTCAGCCGCACGTTGATTCCTCGGCGCGCCGAGATCGAGGAGCTCGGCGACCTGCGCTGCAGGTTCGAGGAGATGGTGGCCCGCACCGCCGCAGAAGTGCGGACCAGCTTCGCGGCCGACGACCTTCTCGCTCTGGTCGATGCCTTTGTCCGGGCGCGGACCCCGGAGGACGAGCACCGGATCGACATGGAGATCCACGAGGGGGTGCTACGAGCGACGGGGAACGCGCAGATGGCGGTGATGAGCCGTGACCTGTTGGCGCGCATGTCGCTCGGTCTCGCCATCGAGCCGTACGACCGCGAGTTCTATGCGCAGGCGGTCGAAGAGCACACTGCGCTCGTGTCGGCAGTCGTCGAGGGTCGCGTCGACGACGCGGGTGCGATCGCTCGCGGGCACTTCGCGATGTCGGCACGCACCCTGAGCACAGTGATGTCCCGCGGCGTTGACGGACAACAGTGAACATCCTGACGAGAGGCGGACCACGATGACTCCAGCGAGCGCGGACGTTCTGCAGGTAACTCCCACGCCGGAGCAGTACGTCTGGACGTTCGGTGGGGCCGCACCGATTGCGCACATCCGGCCGGGCACGGTGCTCGAAGTCTTCACCGAGGACTGTTTCGCCGGTCGGGTCCGAGCTACGTCCGACCTCGTCAGCGAGGTGTGCGAGTTCCCGTTCCTGAACCCGCAGACCGGCCCGTTCTACGTCGAGGGCGCCGAGGTCGGCGACACGATCGCGGTGCACTTCGTTGCGATCGAGCCCGCGCGGGACTGGGGCGCCTCCACCACGGTCCCGCTGTTCGGTGCGCTGACCTCCACCCACACCACCGCGACCCTGCAGCCACCGTTGCCTGAACGGGTCTGGATCTGGGAGCTCGACCGGGTGCGGCGTCTGTGCCGGTTCACCGCGGCCGACAGCGACGTGCAGGTCGACCTGCCGATGGACCCGATGCACGGCACCGTCGGTGTGGCACCGGCCAACCTCGAGGTCCGCTCGGCGCTGGTTCCCGACGCCCACGGCGGAAACCTGGACACCCCGGAGATGCGGGTTGGCGCGACCTGCTACCTCGGCGTCAACGTCGAGGGCGGACTGGTCAGTCTCGGCGACGGTCACGCCCGCCAGGGTG
This sequence comes from Mycobacteriaceae bacterium, assembly GCA_039923155.1. Classification (GTDB taxonomy): domain Bacteria; phylum Actinomycetota; class Actinomycetes; order Mycobacteriales; family Mycobacteriaceae; genus Rhodococcus_D. The sequence goes on from JBDTDI010000167.1 coordinate 4,549, forward strand.
AAGGAGAAACCTGCGGGACCGCGGTGGAGACGGCCATGAACAGCGTGGTCATCGTCGAGCTGATCAAGGGCGTGTCGACGCCGTGGCCCCGGCTGGAGACCGATGACTACGTGATGTCAACCGGATCGGCCCGGCCGCTGGAGGACGCGTTCCGCATCGCGCAGCTCGACCTCGTCCAGTGGGTGTCGAGCGCCTGTGGGCTCTCCGAGCTGGATGGGTACCAGCTGCTGTCCCAGGCGGTCGAGTCGCCGCTGGCCAACGTCTGCGACACCAACTACACGTCGGTGGCGAAGGTGCGCAAGGCGTGGTTGCCGCCGCTCACATCGACGTACGGGGTGCACGGGCGGTTGCGCGAGCAGGCCGCCGAGTATCTCGCCCACCGCGGAGGACGCGCCCCCCTCAGACGATGACGCCCAGGATCAACACGAAGATGACCGCGACGACCGAGATCACCGTCTCCATCACCGACCACGACTTGATCGTCTCCCAGACGGTCAGGCCGAAGTACTCCTTGACCAGCCAGAAGCCGGCGTCGTTGACGTGGCTGAAGAACAACGAGCCGGCCCCGACGGCCAGCACGAGCAGGGCCAGGTGGGGTTGGTCCAACGTGCGCCCCAGGGGCTCGACGATGCCCGCGGCGGTGACGGTGGCGACCGTGGCCGAACCCGTGGCCAGCCTGATGGCCACCGCGACGAGCCAGCCGAGCAGCAGCACCGAGATGTGGGAGTCCTTGGCGTAGCCCGCGATGACCTCTGATACCCCGGAGTCCGACAGGACCGTCTTGAAGCCGCCGCCCGCGGCCACGATGAGCATGATCGAGGCGACCGGGGGCAGGCCCGAGCCGAGCGACTCGTGGATCTTGGCGCGGGGCATCCCGGACGCCCGCCCGACGGCCAGCATCGCGACGAGCACCCCGGCGAGCAGCGCCACCGAGGGCTCACCGATGAAGTCCACGAAGCTGCGGCCCCCCGTGCCGTCGGCGAGGGTCAGGTCACCGATCGCCTTGACCAGCATCATCAGCACCGGCAGCGTCACGCAGGCGACGGCGCCGATGAACGTCGGCCGTCGGGTCGCCCCGGTGTCGGGCTTAGCCGCCTCGGGCGCCTGGTCCCGGGGCGCCTCGTCCTCCGGGAGGTCGGCCGGGTAGTCGGTGCCCGAACCGCCACCGCCCGAACCGCCACTGCCCGAACCACCACCGCCCACCTGGGCGGGGATCTTGCCGGAGCGGGCCTTGCCGTCGGCCCCCACGTACACCGGGACCCACCGGTCCATCAGCGGCGCGAGCATCGGACCGGCGATGGTCAGGGTGGGCACGGCGATGATGAGGCCGAAGATCAGCGTGTAGCTCAATGGCGCGTTCAGCAGGGCGATGGCCGTCTCCGGGCCGGGGTGCGGCGGGACGAGCCCGTGCAGGATGGACAGACCGGCCAGGGCCGGGATGCCGATCTTCATCAGCGAGACGCCGGTTTTTCGGGCGACCAGCAGGATGATCGGGACCAGGATGACCACGCCGATCTCGAAGAACATCGGCAGGCCGATGATGGCTGCGATCAGCGCCATCGCCCACGGCAGCATCTTCGGCCCGACTCGGTCGATGATGCTGTCCACGATCTGGTTGGCCCCGCCGGAATCGGCCAGCAGCTTGCCCAGCATGGCGCCGAGGGCGATGAGCAGGCCGACGGAGCCAAACGTGGAGCCGAGCCCGGAGACGAAGCTCTTGACGATGTCACCCGGGGCCACCGCGGCGACCGCGCCCAGCACTGCGGTGCCCAGGATCAGCCCGAGGAAGGGGTGGAACTTGGCCCAGACGATGAGCAGGACAACGGTGGCGATGCCCAGCAGGGCCGCGGCAACCAGCTGGCCGTTGCCTGCGCTGCTCAGCGGCTTGTCGGCCGCAGCCAACACGTACGGGGCGTGCACAGCAATCATGACGTGACTCCTTGGTCGAGAAGGCCCAGGGCCTCGATCGCGTTGGTCAGAACCTGTTCCGGGGTGGAGGCCGCCGACACGACGACTCCGGGTTCGTCGGGCTGCAGCGGCTCAAGCGTCGCCAGCTGGCTGGGCAGCAGCGACGGCGGCATGTAGTGCCCCTTGCGCTGCTCTAACCGGTCCTCGATCACGTCGGGGCTGACCTCGATGTGGCAGAAGCGGACACCGGGCCGCCCCTCCCGCAGGAGGTCGCGGTAGACCCGCCGCAGCGCCGAGCAGGTGATGACGGCGCTCGTGCCCGCTCGTTCACGCTCGTCGATCCAGGCTCCGATGGCCCGCAGCCACGGCCACCGGTCGTCATCGTTGAGCGCGTGTCCCGCGTGCATCTTGGCGACGTTGGCCTCGGGGTGGAAGTCGTCGCCCTCGGCGAACTCCCAGCCGGTGTGCCGGGCGATTCCCTCCGCCACGGTCGTCTTGCCCGACCCCGAGACTCCCATGACGATGATGTAGTCCATGTGTGTCAAACCCCTCATGCGCCATAACGTTTGAAGATGCTGATCAAGCATCGACTTTCGTTGGATGCTCTACCCGTTAGTCTCCGCTGTCAATTACTTCTGCAGGCCTAAACTTCGCGTCTGGGCGATTCGTCCGGAAAGTACCGAACACCGCAAATCGGGCTTTGCGAACGTCGTAGCGGGCGCTCGACGGCCCCTGCGCCGCAACCGCAGTGTGGCGGGCTGTGGCGCCCGGAAACCATGACGTTCAGATCCCGGTGATGTGTGGGTAACCGCCACAATGGCAGCTCGGTGCGGGTCCTCTGTGGCGCGCAGCGGGGCCTTGATGTCGGTGCGGGTGCCGTCAGGGCCGAAGCGGCACAACGACACCACCGCGTCCACCCCCGGTGGGAGGGCGGCGTGAGGCGCTGATGCGCCAAGCCACAGCTACTCGTCATTGGGGTGCCGGACGACGGTGTCCACCCCGCGCTAAGGGGTGTAGTCCCCGTCGAAGGGGGCTCTCCCCGCGGTAGCGATGGCGGTGCCGAGCGCGATGAGGTCACCCACCTGATCCTGGGGCCACCAGCCGTGCAGGATGCGTCGCCATGCCGCGGGTACCGCGGACGCCCCGTAGGTGGCGCCGAGCAGGCCGCCGGCGATCGCAGCGACGGTGTCGGTGTCCCGGCCACCGCGGACCGCCGCCTCCAGGGCCAGCTGCAGGTGCTGGGAACCGAAGGTGGCGTTGCCCGGGTCCTCGGCGGGCACGGGGGTGCGGCTGATGGCCGACCACGCGCCTTGCAGGGCCTCCACGACCCACCCGTTGTGCTCGAAACCCGCGGGCGGGGTGGTTTCCGCCTGGTCCAGGCGGTGCGCCCACGAAGCCCGCCGTGCTGGGTCGAGGCGTTCGAGCCCGACCCGCACGTTCAGCTCACCGGTGAGCACGGAGTGGCGAATGGCCAGGCACCACAGCACGCAGGCCTCCCCCGCCTCCGGGTCATGGTGGGTCAGTGCGCTCAACCCGGTCGCGGCCTCGATGAGCCCGTCCTCGTCGTGCAGGTACGCCACGGCCACGGGCGCTGTGCGCATCAGGGAACCGTTTCCCCCGGACATGCCGGTCTGCTCGTGCTGGGCTTGGGCGGCGGCGCGGAGGTGCTCGGCGATGACCGCGCCGCCGTTGGTCTGCTGGGCTGTGCGGCGGGCGGTGGTGAGCACGGTCCGGGTCTGGGTCCCGACGTCGGGGGCGGTCTGCGCCCACAGCGCCCAGCCCGCGGCGATCTCGTTGCGCGCAGCCTGGCTCCGGAGGTCTGCACCGGTGGCGGCGGCCTGAGCGATGACCAGGGCCATGGACGTGTCATCGGTCCACTCCCCCGGCGCCCACCCGAAGCTGCCCCCGCCGACCATCCCGACCGGTGTCGACTCCGGCAGCGGGGGGCCGAACTCGTAACCGGCGCCCAAGGCGTCCCCGGCGGCGGTGGCCAGCAGCACCCCCACCGCCCGGTCCAGCTGCGCGGTAGTCAAGCGGGCTGTGCTCGGGCGGGGCGTTGTGGTCATTCCGTCTCCAGCTGGGGGGTGGGTGTGGAGGACACTCAGGGGGGCGGGCTCCCCGACGGGCAGTGTCACTCCGCACCAGGGGCGTGGGTGGTGTCCCTCGGGTCGACACTCTGGCGACCGGGGACTGCTCGGAGTTCACGGGGGAACTCCCGAGAAACCCGACGACGTGTCATCCCAGATCGACCCGCACGGTCCCACACAAGAAGACAACCAGGGGCGGACACCGTCGGTTGTGGTTTTCGCGCGCAAGCCTTTGGACAACTTCGGTCGGGCTGACAGGATTCGAACCTGCGACCCCTTGACCCCCAGTCAAGTGCGCTACCAAGCTGCGCCACAGCCCGCGACCACCCTCCTGCGAGGGCCAGCGAAGGCTACCCCAGCGCCACTCCCCCGGACGAACTCGCCGGCCTCAGCCCCTCATCGGCCGTAGTCGCGCAACGTCAGGACGAACCCCACCAGCGCCGCCGGCACCGCGACCACGTAGACCACCACCTGCAGCCACAGCGGCGCCTGCGCCTGGGCCACCGTCGCCCCGACCATGGCGCCCGCGATCAGCAGTACTCCGTAGAACGGGGTGCGCATCGGGTGATCGCCGCGGGCCACGACCGCCAGTGTGCGGGGCCCTGGCAGGTAGGGCCGCGCGAGGTGTGGGATCGTCGTGATCGAGGTCGTCAACACCGGCGACGTGCAGACGGCCATGGAGGCTGTCGGGAAGAGGTCACCATGCAGCTGCAGCTCTCCGCCGAAGACCAGGCGTTCCGGACCGAGATGCGCACCTTCTTCGCCGAGAAGGTCCCGGCGTCCATCCGCGACACCGTCGCCGCGCGGCGCGAGCTCACCAAGGACCAGATCGTCGAGACCCAGCGCATCCTCAACGCGGCCGGCCTCGCCGTGCCGCACTGGCCCACCGAGTGGGGCGGACGCGGCTGGTCGCCGCTTCAGCGCCACATCTGGCACGAGGAGATGCAGCTGGCCTGCGTCCCCGCGCCGCTGGCGTTCAACACCACGATGGTCGGTCCGGTGATCGCGACGTTCGGCAACGAGGAGCAGAAGAAGCGCTTCCTGCCCGACACCGCAAACCTCGACATCTGGTGGTGCCAGGGGTTCTCCGAGCCCGAGGCCGGCTCCGACCTCGCCTCGCTGCGCACCACCGCCGTCCGTGACGGCGACGACTGGATCGTCAACGGCCAGAAGACGTGGACCACCCTGGGCCAGTACGCCGACTGGATCTTCTGCCTGGTGCGCACCGACCCCGGTGCAGAGAAGCGTCAGCGCGGCATCTCGTTCCTGGTCTTCCCCATGGACACCCCCGGGGTGAGCCTGCGCCCGATTGAGCTGATCGACGGCGGCCACGAGGTCAACGAGATCTTCTTCACCGACGTCCGCGTCCCCGCCGAGAACCTCATCGGCGAGGAGAACAAGGGCTGGGACTACGCCAAGTTCCTGCTCGGCAACGAGCGCGTCGGCGTCGCCCCGGTGGGAACCACCAAGCGGCTCATCGCCCAGGCCAAGCAGCACGCGTCGGAGGTCAGCGTCGACGGCAGCCCGATGATCACCCACCCGCGCACCGCGGCCCGCATCGCCGAGCTGGAGAACGACCTGCTGGCCCTGGAGCTCACCGCGCTGCGCGTGGTGGCCAACTCCACCGACGGCAAGCCGCACCCCGCGTCCTCGGTGCTGAAGCTGCGCGGCACCGAGCTGCAGCAGGCCGCCAGCGAGCTGCTCATGGACCTCGCCGGGCCCGACTCCCTGGCCTCCGGCGCCGGGGAGGACTCCGACACCCCCGCCTGGGCCCGCGTCAGCGCCCCGACCTACCTGAACCTGCGCAAGGCCTCCATCTACGGTGGCTCCAACGAGGTACAGCGCACCATCATCGCCGGCACCATCCTGGGATTGTGAGAACACCGACATGGACTTCGAGCACGACGACGAGCAGTCAGCCCTCCGCGAGGCCGCCGCGGCCCTGCTGAACCGCAGCTACGGCGGCGACCAGCGGCGCAGCGTCACCGCCACCGAGCCTGGCTACGACGAAAAGACGTGGGCACAGCTCGCCGAGATGGGTGTGCTGGGTCTGCCCTTCACCGAGGCCGACGGCGGCATGGGCGCCGGTGACGTCGAGGTGGCGCTGGTGGCCAACGAGATCGGCAAGGTGCTCGCCCCCGAGCCGTTCGTTGAGTCCGTGGTTCTTGCCGGTGGCCTTGTCGCCGCCGTCGGCACCGACGCCCAGCGCAGCGAGGTGCTGGGCGCACTCGCCGAGGGCAGCAGCCTTCTCATCCTGGCCCACGCCGAGCCCGGCACCCGCTGGGCCACCACCGCCGCCGGCGTCACCGCCACCCGCGACGGTGAAGGCTGGCGCCTGGACGGGGTGAAGGAGCCGGTGCAGCACGGAGCCCACGCCGACCTGCTGGTGGTGAGTGCCGCGGTCGAGGGGCGCACCCAGCTGTTCCTGGTGCCCGGTGACGCCGAGGGCTTGACCCGCACCGGCTACCGCACCCACGACTCGGGCCGCGCCGCCAAGCTGACGTTTGCCGCCACCCCCGCGACCCTGCTGGGCGACGGTGACGCCGACCGCAGCGACGACCTCGCCCATGCCCTCGCCCGAGCCCAGGTGGCCTACTGCCACGAGGCGGTCGGTGCGATGAGCACGGCACTGACCATGACCAGTGAGTACCTGAAGACCCGCAAGCAGTTCGGGGTGACGCTGAACAAGTTTCAGGCCCTCACCTTTCGAGCGGCGGACATGTACGTCTCCCTCGAGCTGGTCCGCAGCGTGGTGCTGTGGGCGACGATGGTCATCGCCGACGGAAGCACCGACACCTCCGCCGTCATGGCCGCCGACCGGGCCCGGCTGCAGACCTCCAAGGCCAGCAAGCACATCGGTCAGGAAGCCATCCAGCTGCACGGCGGGATCGGGATGACCGCGGAGTACAAGCTGGGCCACTACACCAGCCGGCTCACCGCCCTGGAGCACATCCTCGGTGACGGCGACCGGGCCCTGGGGCACCTGGCCGACAACGTCGAGTCCTACGAGACGGTGGAAGCCCTGCCTTGATCAAAGGTGGGCCTCCCCCCACCGCGCCCCGCGTCGAGAAGCACCACAGGGTGGTCGCGAGTCCCGCAGGACCACCACGAGGTGCACCTCGGCGTGGGACAGGCGTCGGGCGTGGCCTGAGGGCGCCTCACGCGGTGGCGAGCTCGCTGTCGGCGGTGTCGGCAGTGACCACGTGGGGCCGGTAGCCCTCGATGATGGCCATGAACTCCTGGCGCTCCCGGACCGGCGCACCCAGGAAGTTCAGGGTGGCGGCAACCTCCATCGCAACGGCGTCGAACTGGGCGGAGGTGATGTGCAGGTTGGCGTGCGCCGCAACCATGTCGAGGCCGGAGTAGCAGGTCGGGCCACCGGTGACCTCGATCGACCACGCCGTGACCAGGAACTTGTACCCGGGTGCTTTGGCGGGATTACCGTGGTGGGCGTGCACCGCCTCGTTGGCGTTGACCGCGACGTTCAGGAACAGCCGGTCGACCAGGATGTCGACGGCACCGGCAATGCCGTAGGTGCCCCCCAACCGCTCGTACAGCGTGACCTCGCTCATGACACCGATCCTCCGGCTGGGTGACGTGCATCACCCTCCACTTCGGTGGTGCGAAGGTCAACCGCGGACGAGCCCTGCAGACGTGTCGGACCGGCGTGGCAGAGTTGGCCCCCTGTAACCGGGAAAGGCACGCCGGTGAGCGAGACCGATCTTGTCTACGGGATCGTGGACGACAACCTGATCCTGCTGCCCGCGGACTTCGCCCGTGAGCTGGCGGCCGACTACCGCACCCTGGACTCAGTGCGGACCTACGGCGACGCCCGGGCCGCGGTGATGACCCAGCTGGAGCTGCCGGGGACCTCCGACGAAGAGCTGGCCGAGTCCGGCCACGAGGACTCCGACCTCTACGACCCGTCCGAGCTCGACGACTGGCCAACGCCGATCGCCACCTGGGCGCTCGACGTCCTGCCCGACGAGCTGGAGGACGTCGGTGAGCAGTACGAGGGCATGATGGTTGACCCCATCCTCAGGATCGACCCGTCCAGCGAGGCGGACGTCGTCGCCGGGGCCGCCCGGCTGGGGTTCGCCATCACGCGCGACGACGACCTCATCCGCTCACTCGAGCGCTGAGGGAACGATCTTCCACGGGTGAAGACTGCATCCTGACGACTCCGACCCGCAGCTAATGGTATGAAGAAGTGCAAACCGGACGACCTGCAGGTCACGGTGACCATCGCACAGGACGCGCCCACCCGTCAGCAGGCGCAGGAACAGCTGGCCACGACAGACCTCTGTCGCCTGAGCTCACCGGTTCGTGACCGGCGTCTAAATGCCGTGAGCATCGTGGTGATGGGCGTCTGTGCGGGGGTTCTCGGCGTCTGCGCGGCCGAGCCCTTCGCTACCGGGACCCTGGTCGCCGAGGTGGCTTTGGCAGCACTGATCAGCATCTTGCTTGTCGTCCTGTTCTGGCAGCGGGGGTGGGTCGAGCAGACTGCTGAGACGGTGCCGCACCGCGCCCGGCTGACCGCCGCGCTGGGCTTCTTTGCCTACTTCTGCGTCGGGAACGTCGTCGTGCAGCCTTGGCTGCTCGAGGAGGCGGACGGACCGACCTGGGCGTTGGTGGGGGCCGGCGCGGCGGTCGCCTTCACCCCCGCAGTCTTGGCCGCGGCCGTCATCGGCGGGCGGGGCACCCTGGGGAGGGGACGTGTCCGGGCCGGGCGGTGGGACGGTGCGCTCGCCTTGCCGGTCCGTCTACGCCTGGTCGCCGCCCTGACCGAGGTCGACGCGGCCGAGCTCGGCCGGGTGCGCGAGGCCATCGGGATCACCGACCCCACGTTGTCCCGCCAGACCGCCGTCCAGCTGGAGCACGTCGGCTACGTCAAGATCCGCAAGGTTGCCGGTAAGCGGCCGCGCACCTGGCTGTCGCTGACCCACACGGGACGCGCCGCGTGCACACGGCACCTGGCCGCGCTGGGCGACATCGCCGACGGCGCCTGACCGCCAGGCCCGACCCACGAGCGAACGCTCAGCTCGGCGAGCCACGCTACTGCCGGTGGGCCAGCTGGTCGGGGACCGGTAGTTCGTCGACTCTGGCGGTGGTGGCCGTGATGCCCTGGCTCTACCCGACGCCGGCTACGAGGGCCAAGGTGGTCGCCGGCGCGGCGGCCGCCGCCCTGCCCGCTCTGGTTGCCGCGATCGTCATCAGCCGCCCGCGCAGCGACGAGGTTGCCGCGTACGACGCCCGGCGCTTGGACGAGGTCTTCTCCTGGCCCGTGAGTCTGCGCCTGGTTGTGGCCTTGACCCAGAACCGCGGGCCAGGCTCGAACTCGTCCACGAGGGCATGGAGCTGGCGGAGCTCACAGTCTCCCGCCACGCGGCGGGGCTGCAGTATTCGCGTCGGCTACGCGGTCAAGCGTCCACGCACCCGGCTCTCCGCCGGGCGGGCCGCGTCCGCCCAGCACCTGGTCGCGCTGCGCGATGGCGTCGGCGGCGGGCAGCCCTACACGACGCCGAGGCGTGGCCCGCGGTGACGTGCACCAGCTCGCAGCGTCCGGCGCCCTAACCGCCGTCGCTGTGGAGTCTCCTGGACAACGCGATGACCACGACGACAGGAGCAATGATCAGCAGGGGCGAGAGCCACGGGAGGTGCTCGACGACCAGTGCCCCCACGCCGGCGCCCACGATCAGCGCGGTGAGAACCTGCGCGCTCGGGAGAAGATGGCGCCGCGGGCTTCGCGCCGCGATGGCACCGATGAGGGTGGTCAAGGTGCCGGTCAGGTAGGTCGAGGACAGGCCCGAGACGCCGAAGCGTTGGATCGCGCTGCTCTGGATGCCGAGCGCGGCCGCCGCGATCATCAGCAGGGCGAGTGCAGTGCCCGCCGACCGGTCGCCCAGCGTCAGCTCCCAGACGAGCAGGAAGACGAGCAGGACGAGCGCCTCCGCGACGAGGGAGCGGGTCACCTGCCGTGGCCAGACCGGATCTCGCGGGACCGCAGTCCTGGCGATGTGCGCGCCGAGCAGGACCCCGACGACGTAGCTCAGGATCGCGCTGCCCGAAGTGATGGCCAGGGCCGCCTCGGTGTGTCCGGCGGACAGGCCGAGCAGGACCATGTTGCCCGTCATGACGCTGGAGAACGCACCACCCAGAGCCAGGAAGCCGGTGGCATCGGCGCAACCGGTGCCGAGGGTGAGCACGACGACCAGGGTGTGACGACGTCGCTTGAGCCGGTCCAGGGCCGGCACGTTCGTGACGGAAGCCATCTGCTCACCCCTGGGTGAGCTCGTTGCGCGCGGCGGCGGAGGCGGCGGCGACGTGGGCCAGCGCCGCTACCTCCGCCGCGTCCGGGTCGCCGGCCTCGATGGTGTCGACCAGGCGGATGTGCTCGATCCACGAGTGCGGTGCCCGTTGAGCCGCGCCGATTCGGAAGACCCACTGAACGTGCATGTACAGGGCGCTGGCGATCGAGGCGAGCCACCGGTTGCCGCTGATCTCGATGACCCTCAGGTGGAACGCACTGTTGAGCTCGGACACCTTGGCGAGATCCAGGCCATCCGTGGCGATCCGCGCGTCGTCCAGCAGGTCGCGCAGGCCCGCCACACAGCTGGGTGTGGCCCGTTCCGCGGCGAGCCGCGCCGCCAGGGTCTCCAGCCGCTCACGCATCGCGAACAGGTCGGCGATGGTGGTGGCGTCGGGGGAGGCGACGACAGCACCGCGGCGGGGGACCATGATCACGAACCCCTCTGCCTCGGCCACCCGCAGCGCCTCGCGAACCGGGTTGCGGGAGACACCGAAGTCTTCCGCCAGCCGGTCCTCGGTCAACCGCTCCCCCGGCGGGTAGTCACCGTTGACGATGCGTTGACGCAGCACGGACAGGACCTGGTCGCGCAGCGGCAGGTGCTGACCGCCGATCGTCGTGCCGTGACCGTTGCTCGAGGCAGGCACTACCGTCCGCACGCGTAGCCCTGCATGCCACGCGGGTTGGCGCCGCCGCTGAGAACGCCCGTCCCCGGATCGCGGGACACCGCGCACATGCGGCCCAGGCTCCACGGGCCGGAACGCCGAACCTGGTGTCCCTTGGCGGCGAGTGCCGTGAGAACGCCCTCGTCGATGCGGTCCTCGACCACCAGCACCGCCGGTTCCACGGTGCGGGGGTAGAACGAGCCGGGAAAGCTCGTGGTGTTCCACATGGGGGCGTCGATGGCCTCCTGCAGGGACTGACCACCGAGGAGGTGGCGCAGCAGGAACAACAGCTGCCACTGGTCCTGCTGGTCGCCGCCCGGGGACCCGCAGGCGAGGACGGGTTCGCCGTCGCGGTGCACCATCGTGGGGGTCAGGGTGGTGCGGGGCCGCCTGCCTGGGGCGAGCGAGGACGCGAGCCCCTCCTCGAGCCAGAACATCTGCAGCCGGCTGCCGAGCGGGAACCCGAGCTCGGGGATGGTCGGCGAGCTCTGCAGCCATCCCCCGCTGGGCGTCGCGGAGATCATGTTTCCCCAGCGGTCGACGACGTCCACGTGGCAGGTGTCCCCGCGGGTGACCCCGTCGGACTGCACCGTCGGTTCCCCGATGGTCGCGTCCGTCTCGCCGGTGGAGTGCTGGTCCCGCAGGTACGCCGCGATCCGCGGCTCGCGACCGTCGGGACTTCCGGGACGGACCTCCCCGCTGGCCCGCTCCCCCACCAGCCGGGCGCGCTCCGCGGCGTACTCGCGGGAGAGGAGCGTCGTCATCGGGACGTCCTGGCCGTCGCCGTACCAGGCCTCACGATCGGCGTAGGCGAGCTTCATCGCCTCCGCGATCGGGTGGATCCCCTCCGCGGTCGACGGGTCGAGCGCAGCCGGGTCCGCGAGTGCATCGAGGATGCTCATGCTCTGCAGCATCGCCGGGCCCTGGCCCCACGGCTGGGTCTTGGCGACCGAGAATCCGTGCCAGTCCAGCGTGGTCGGCGCTTCCCACGTGGCGGTGAACGCGGCCATGTCCGCGCCGGTGACCAGTCCGGCGTGGGCTCCGCCGGTCGAGTCGCGGAACGCCCTCCGGGAGAAGCGATCGACGGCCTCGGCGATGAACCCTTCGCTCCAGGCCCGTCGGGCGCCGTCGATCTGCGTCTCTCGGTCGGCGCCTGCCGCCTCACCCTCGTCCACCAGCCGCTGCAGGGTGCGCGCGTAGGTGGGATTCGCGAACAGCGACCCGGTCTCCGGTGCGCCGCCCCCACGGAGCCAGAGCTCGGCGGAGGAGCTCCAGTCCTTCTCGAACAGCTCCTGGACGCTGGCCACGGTGTCCCTGACCCGCTCGCCAAGGGGGTGCCCCCCACCCGCGTAGCCGATGGCCGGCTCCAGAACCTCGGCGAGGCTGTGGGTTCCGTGGTCACGCAGCAGCAGCAGCCACGCGTCGACCGCCCCGGGGACGGTGGCGGCCAACGGTCCCGATCCGGGGATGAGGTCGATCCCCAGCGAGGCGAAGTGGGAGATGGTGGCCCCGGCGGGAGCTGGTCCCTGACCCGCGAGGACCCGCGGTGCGGGGTCCTCGACCGTCGCAATGATGGCCGGCGCCTCGCCCCCCGGACCGTTGAGGTGCGGCTCCACGACGTGCAGCACGAAGCCCGCGGTCACGGCGGCGTCAAACGCGTTGCCGCCC
>JBDTDI010000168.1:0-11484 GCA_039923155.1 Mycobacteriaceae bacterium
AGGACTACCCGACGCTGCCGTCGATGCCGGGGGTGACCGGGTCGCTGCCCGGTGACGCGTTCGCCGAGGCGGTGGCGCAGGTCGCGGTGGCCGCGGGTCGCGACGACACGCTGCCGATGCTCACCGGGGTCCGGGTGGAGCTCGAGGGTTCGCGCATGATCCTCGCCGCCACCGACCGGTTCCGACTCGCCGTGCGCGAGTTCGCCTGGAACCCGGACACCGGCGGGTCCGGGACCGGCGGACTGACCGTCTCCGGGTTCGACTACGAGGTCTCGGCCCAGGTCGGGGTGTCGGCCGAGGTCGCCGAGGAGGGACGGGTGCTGGTCTCCGGACGCCTGCTCGCCGACATCACCCGGGCGTTGCCCAACCAGCCGGTGGACGTCACGGTCGAGGGCACCAGGGTGCAGATCGTCTGTGCCAGCTCCCGGTTCTCGCTGCCGACCATGCCCGTCGAGGACTACCCGACGCTGCCGTCGATGCCGGGGGCGACGGGATCGCTGCCCGGTGACGTGTTCGCCGAGGCGGTGGCGCAGGTGTCGGTGGCTGCAGGCCGCGACGACACGCTGCCCATGCTCACCGGCGTCCGGGTGGAGATCGAGGGTTCGCGGATGATCCTCGCCGCGACCGACCGGTTCCGGCTCGCGGTGCGCGAGTTCGCCTGGAACCCGGGCGGCGGGTCGGACGGCGGGTCAAACGAGGACGCAACGCCCGGAGCGGACGTGTCCACGGCGGTGCTGGTCCCGGCCAAGACCCTGTCGGAGTCGGCCAAGACCTTGAGCGGCTCCGGGGACGTCCAGCTGGCGCTGGGCTCGCTGGGCGCCGGCTCGGGCGATGGCCTCATGGGACTGTCGGGGGCCGGGCGGCGCACCACCACCCGTCTGCTGGACGCGGAGTTCCCCAAGTTCCGTCAGCTGCTGCCGGCCGAGCACGCCTCGGTGGCCGTCGTCGAGGTTGCGGCCCTGGTCGAGTCGATCAAGCGGGTGGCGCTCATGGCCGAGCGCGGGGCCCAGGTGCGCCTGGAGTTCACCGGTGGCGAGGACGGCGGGCTGCGCCTGTCCGCCGGGGGCGACGACGAGGGCAAGGCCGAGGAGGAGCTGCCCGCCGAGCTCAGCGGCGAGCCGCTGACCATCGCGTTCAACCCTGGTTACCTCCTGGACGGTCTCGGGGTGCTGCACAGCGCTCGGGTCAGCCTGGGCTTCACCACCCCGAGCCGGCCCGCCGTGCTCCGCCCGGCGGGCGAGGACGAGGCGGCCCTCGTCGGAGACGGTCCGTTCCCCGCTCCCACCAGCGCGTACACCTACCTGCTGATGCCCGTCCGACTGCCCGGCTGAGACCAGGTTCTGGACCGTGCTGCCCGCACCCGGACCCAGGCCTTCTGCAAGGATCGACCCCATGCAGATCGGACTGGTCGGACTGGGCAAGATGGGCTTCAACATGCGCGAGCGGATGCGCGGGGCGGACATCGAGGTGCTCGGCTTCGACCCGCGACCCGAGGTCACCGACGTGGACTCCCTCGGCGCGCTCGCCCAGGGCCTGACCACACCGCGGATCGTGTGGGTCATGGTGCCCTCGGGTGACGTCACCCGGGACACCATCGGCAAGCTCGCGGACGTGCTGAGCCCGGGCGACCTGGTCATCGACGGGGGAAACTCGCGCTTCACCGACGACGGGCCGCACGCGGAGCTGCTGGACGCGAAGGGGATCGGTTTCATCGACTGCGGCGTGTCCGGCGGGGTGTGGGGCCTGAAGAACGGGTACGGGCTGATGGCCGGCGGTTCTGACGCCGACATCGAGCGGGCCATGCCGATCTTCGATGCGCTGCGTCCGGAGGGGCCCCGCGAGGAGGGCTTCGCCCACGCCGGCCCGGTCGGTGGTGGGCACTTCGCCAAGATGGTGCACAACGGCATCGAGTACGGGTTGATGGCGGCCTACGCCGAGGGCTACGAGCTGCTGAAGGCGGCCAAGCTGGTCACCGACGTGCCCGCGGTGCTGCAGGCCTGGACCCGCGGCACGGTGGTTCGCTCCTGGCTGCTCGAGCTGCTGGTCAAGGCGGTCATCGAGGACCCGGACCTGGCCGCCATCTCCGGCTGGACCGCCGACTCGGGAGAGGGCCGCTGGACCGTCGAGGAGGCCATCAACCACTCCGTGCCGGTGCCGGTGATCTCGGCGGCGCTGTTCGCCCGCTTCGCCTCCCGCCAGGACGAGTCCCCGGCGATGAAGGCCGTCGCGGCGCTGCGCAACCAGTTCGGCGGGCACGACGTGCACAGCTCCGAGTCGGGGGCCGAGCCCGGGCCCGACGCGACCCTGTAACCGTGCACGTCCGCCACCTGGGGGTGCTCGACTTCCGGTCGTGGCCCGCCGCCGAGCTCGAGCTCACCCCCGGGGTGACGGTGCTGCTCGGGCGCAACGGCCAGGGCAAGACCAACCTGGTCGAGGCTCTGGGGTACCTGGCCACGCTCTCCTCCCACCGGGTGTCCACCGACGCACCGCTCGTGCGGGCCGGGTGCGAGCGGGCCGTGGTCCGCGCTGCCGTCGTCAACGACGCCCGTGAGCTGCTCGTGGAGCTCGAGATCACCGCGGGTCGGGCCAACCGGGCCCGGGTCAACCGCTCGCCGGTCCGCCGCGCCAGGGACGTGCTGGGCATCGTGCGGACGGTGCTGTTCGCGCCGGAGGACCAGGCGCTGGTGCGGGGCGACCCGGGCGAGCGCCGTCGGTTCCTCGACGACCTGCTGGTCAGTCGACGCCCCCGGTTCGCCGCGGTGCGCGCCGACTACGACAAGGTGCTGCGGCAGCGGGCGGCACTGCTCAAGACCGCAGGTGCTGCACTGCGCTCGGGCCGCGACGGTGGCTCGGCGGCGGCCACCCTGGACGTGTGGGACGGCCACCTCGCCCTGCACGGCGCGACGCTGCTCGCGGGCCGCCTCGATCTGCTCGCCGAGCTGGCCCCGCACGTCAGCGACGCCTACGCCGCGGTGGCGCCGGAGTCCGCCCGGGCCCGCCTGACCTACCGCAGCGGGGTGGGTGAGGCGTTGCCGAGCGGGTACGGGGTGCCCGGCGGTGCGCAGGCCGACGTCGAGCTGCTGCAGGACGTGCTGCTCGGCGAGCTGGCCAGGGTGCGCCAGCGCGAGGTGGAGCGTGGGGTGTGTCTGGTCGGGCCGCACCGCGACGACGTGGAGCTTCACCTGGGTGAGCACCCCGCCAAGGGTTACGCCAGCCACGGCGAGTCGTGGTCCTACGCCCTCGCCCTGCGCCTGGGCAGCTTCTCCCTGCTGCGCACCGACGGCACCGACCCGGTGCTGGTGCTCGACGACGTGTTCGCCGAGCTCGACCGCCGCCGCCGCCGTGCGCTCGCCGCCGTGGCCGCGACGGCGGAGCAGGTCATCATCACCGCGGCCGTCGTGGAGGACGTGCCCGCCGAGCTGGAGGGCACCCGTTTCGAGGTGACGACGCAGGACGCCGCGGCCGGCGTCGACGGGGCCGCTGCGGCCTCCCGGGCCTCGGAGCTGCGTCGTGTCGCCTGACGGGTGCGCCCCGGGTCCGGGGGCTCATCCCCAGCCTGTGGACAAATCTGTGGACGACGGTGTGGAGGAGCGAGCTGGGCACGGCGTTCCGGCCACCGGCGGTGCAGCGGCGCAGGACGCCGGGCCACCGGTCACCGGTGTCGACCTCGCCCGCCACGCGCTGGAGGAGGCGCGGGCTGCGGCCCGGTCGCGGGGCCTCGCGGTGGGGCGAGGAAAGGCGTCGCCAACGGGGGCCGGGCGCACGGGTCGCGCCGGGCTGCGCAGCAACCGTCGACGCTGGTCGGGGCCCGGGGCCGACGACCGTGATCCCCAACCGCTCGGGCGGCTCACCGTCGGGCTGGTGCGCAGCCGCGGCTGGTCCTCCGACGTTGCTGCGGGCACCGTGCTCGGAAGCTGGAACACTCTGGTGGGCAAAGAGATTGCCGAGCACGCCCAGCCGGAGTCGCTGCGCGACGGGGTGCTCGTGGTACGCGCCGACTCGACTGCGTGGGCGACGCAGCTGCGGCTGATGCAGCGTCAGCTGGTCGCGCGGATCGCCACGACGGTCGGTAGCGGCGTGGTCACCCGACTCACCGTGCAGGGTCCGTCGGCCCCCAGCTGGAAGAAGGGCACCCGCTCGGTGCGGGGTCGCGGACCGCGCGACACCTACGGCTGACCACGACGCAGAGGCTGAGCGGATGCAGGGTCGGGTCCCGGTCACCTCGGCGGACGCGGCGAAGCGCCCACGGCGCTCTCAGGGTGTCGTACGGGGCACCTCCGTCTCGCTGGGCAGTAAGATGGGGGAGAAATCATCCAGCGCGGGTCGCGGGCAGCCTCGTCGGCCGCCGGCCCGCCCCAGGCCGAGGAGACCCCGAGCACTCGTGGCTGAGCAGAGATCCGAGTACGGCGCGTCGTCGATCACCGTCCTGGAGGGCCTGGACGCGGTGCGCAAGCGCCCCGGCATGTACATCGGCTCGACCGGTGAGCGGGGCCTGCACCACCTCATCCAGGAAGTGGTGGACAACTCCGTCGACGAGGCGATGGCTGACTACGCCACCAGGGTCGACGTCACGTTGCGCGCCGACGGCGGGGTGGAGGTGGTTGACGACGGCCGCGGCATCCCGGTCGCCATGCACCCGGTGGAGAAGCGACCCACGATCGAGGTGGTGCTGACCGTGCTGCACGCCGGGGGCAAGTTCGACTCCGACTCCTACGCCGTCTCCGGCGGGTTGCACGGGGTGGGCGTCAGCGTGGTCAACGCGTTGTCCAAGCGCCTGGAGGTCGACGTCTACCGGGGCGGCAAGGCCTGGACGCAGACCTACCTCTACGCCAAGCCCGGGCCCCTGATCGAGGTCGGCCCCTCCGAGCGCACCGGCACCACGGTCCGGTTCTGGCCCGACGACAAGATCTTCGAGACGGTCGAGTTCAACGCCGAGACCGTCGCGCGACGGCTGCAGGAGATGGCCTTCCTGAACAAGGGACTGACCCTCACCCTGACCGACGAGCGGGCCACCGAGACCGACGTCGAGGCTGACTCCGAGGGCAACAGCGCACGTATCCGCAACCGCAGCTACCACTACCCCGGAGGGCTGGAGGACTTCGTCCGCCACCTGAACCGCTCCAAGGCGCCCATCCACACCTCCGTCGTCGGTTTCACCGCCACCGGCACCGGTCAGGAGGTGGAGGTGGCCATGCAGTGGAACTCGGGCTACACCCCGTCGGTGTACACGTTCGCCAACACGATCAACACCCTCGAGGGGGGCACCCACGAGGAGGGCTTCCGCTCGGCGCTGACCAGCGTGGTCAACCGCTACGCCAAGGAGAAGAAGTACCTCAAGGAGAAGGACGACTCGCTCACCGGGGAGGACATCCGCGAGGGTCTGGTGGCGATCGTCCACGTCCGCGTCGCCGAGCCCCAGTTCGAGGGCCAGACGAAGACCAAGCTCGGCAACACCGAGGTGCGCAGCTTCGTGATGAAGACCTGCAACGAGTGGTTGGCCGACTGGTTCGAGCGCAACCCCGCCGACGCCAAGCTCATCATCACCAAGGCCATCTCCTCGGCCCACGCCCGCGTCGCCGCCCGCAAGGCCCGTGAGCTGGTGCGCCGCAAGAGCGCGACCGACATCGGCGGGCTGCCGGGCAAGCTCAGCGACTGCCGCTCCAACGACCCCAGCATCTCCGAGATCTACGTGGTGGAGGGTGACTCGGCCGGCGGTTCGGCCAAGTCCGGGCGCGACAGCATGTTCCAGGCGATCCTGCCGCTGCGCGGGAAGATCATCAACGTCGAGAAGGCCCGCATCGACCGGGTCCTGAAGAACACCGAGGTCCAGGCGATCATCACCGCCCTGGGCACCGGCATCCACGACGAGTTCGACATCGCCAAGCTGCGCTACCACAAGATCATCCTGATGGCCGACGCCGACGTCGACGGCCAGCACATCTCCACCCTGCTGATGACCCTGCTGTTCCGGTTCATGCGCCCGCTCGTCGAGCACGGGCACGTCTACCTGGCCGCGCCCCCGCTGTACAAGATCAAGTGGGGGGGCAAGGGCGTCGAGCCCGACTTCGTCTACTCCGACCGGGAGCGCGACGGGGTGGTCGCGGCCGGCATCGCCGCGGGGAAGAAGATCAACAAGGACGACGGCGTGCAGCGCTACAAGGGTCTGGGGGAGATGAACGCCAAGGAGCTGTGGGAGACCACGATGGACCCCGAGCACCGCATCCTGCGCCAGATCACCCTCGACGACGCGGCCACCGCCGACGAGCTGTTCAGCGTCCTCATGGGTGAGGACGTGGAGGCCCGCCGCAGCTTCATCACCCGCAACGCCAAGGACGTGAGGTTCCTCGATGTCTGAGACCACGCTGCCGCCCGACGGCCCCGAGCGCGATCGCGTCGAACCGGTCGACATCCAGCAGGAGATGCAGCGCAGCTACATCGACTACGCGATGAGCGTCATCGTCGGTCGCGCGCTGCCCGACGTGCGCGACGGGCTGAAGCCGGTGCACCGCCGGGTGCTGTACGCCATGTACGACAGCGGCTTCCGCCCCGACCGCGCGCACGTCAAGTGCGCCCGCGTGGTGGGTGACGTGATGGGCAACTACCACCCGCACGGGGACACCTCGATCTACGACACCCTCGTGCGCCTGGCCCAGCCGTGGTCCATGCGCTACCCGCTCATCGACGGGCAAGGCAACTTCGGCTCCCCGGGCAACGACCCCGCGGCGGCCATGCGCTACACGGAGTCTCGTCTCACCCCGCTGGCGATGGAGATGCTGCGCGAGATCAAGGAAGACACGGTCGACTTCGCGCCGAACTACGACGGCAAGACGACCGAGCCCGTGGTGCTGCCCAGCCGGTTCCCGAACCTGCTCGTCAACGGGTCCGGTGGTATCGCCGTCGGCATGGCCACCAACATGCCCCCGCACAACCTGCGCGAGGTGGGCGCGGCCGTCATCTGGGCGCTGGACCACCACGAGGCCGACGACGAGACCACGCTCGCGGCCTGCATGGAGCGGGTCACGGGTCCGGACTTCCCCACCGCGGCGCTGATCGTCGGCCACGACGGAATCCGCGACGCCCAGACCACCGGACGCGGCTCGGTGCGCATGCGCGGGGTGGTCGAGGTGGAGGAGGACGCCCGCGGACGCACCACCCTGGTCTGCACGGCGCTGCCCTACCAGGTCAACCCGGACAACCTCGTCACCTCCATCGCCGAGCAGCTGCGCGACGGGAAGATCGCCGGGATCTCCGACATCCAGGACGAGTCCTCCGACCGCGGTGGCATGCGGATCGTGCTGATCCTCAAGCGTGACGCGGTGGCCAAGGTGGTGCTCGCGAACCTGTTCAAGCACTCCCAGCTGCAGACCAGCTTCGGGGTGAACAACCTGTCCATCGTCGACGGGGTGCCGCGCACCCTGCGCCTGGACCAGATGGTGCGCCTGTACGTGGCCCACCAGCTCGAGGTCATCATCCGCCGCACCCGCTGGCGCCTGGCCCGGGCCGAGGAGCGGGCCCACATCCTGCGCGGCCTGGTCAAGGCGCTGGACGCCCTGGACGAGGTGATCGCCCTGATCCGGGCCAGTGCGTCGGCCGACGTGGCCCGGGACGGGCTGATGGAGCTGCTCGAGGTCGACGAGGTCCAGGCCGACGCGATCCTGGCCATGCAGCTGCGCCGCCTCGCCGCCCTGGAGCGTCAGCGAATCATCGACGAGCTGGCCGAGATCGAGATCGAGATCGCCGACTACCAGGACATCCTCGCCCGCCCCGAGCGGCAGCGGGAGATCGTGCGCACCGAGCTCACCGAGATCATCGACCGATTCGGTGACGAGCGGCGCACCCAGATCGTGCCGGCCGACGGTGACGTCTCGATGGAGGACCTCATCGCCCGTGAGGACGTGGTGGTCACCATCACCGAGACCGGGTACGCCAAGCGCACGCGCACCGACCTGTACCGCTCGCAGAAGCGCGGCGGCAAGGGTGTGCAGGGTGCGGGGCTCAAGGCCGACGACATCGTCAGCCGGTTCTTCGTCTGCTCCACCCACGACTGGATCCTGTTCTTCACCACCAAGGGCCGGGTGTACCGGGCCAAGGCCTACGAGCTGCCCGAGGCCAACCGCACCGCGCGGGGCCAGCACGTGGCCAACCTGCTGGCGTTCCAGCCGGACGAGAAGATCGCCCAGGTCATCCAGATCAGCGACTACGAGGTGATGCCCTACCTGGTGCTGGCCACCAAGGGCGGTCTGGTGAAGAAGTCACGGCTGGTGGACTTCGACTCCCCCCGCCAGGGTGGCGTCATCGCCATCAACCTGCGCGAGGACGACGAGCTGATCGGCGCTGTGCTGTGCTCGGCCACCGACGACCTGCTGCTGGTGTCGGCGCTGGGGCAGTCGATCCGGTTCTCGGCCACCGACGAGGTGCTGCGGCCGATGGGCCGGGCCACGTCGGGGGTGCTGGGGATGCGGTTCAACGGCGAGGACGCCCTGCTCAGCCTGAACGTGGTCGAGGAAGGCACCTTCCTGCTCGTCGCGACCTCCGGGGGGTACGCCAAGCGCACCGCGATGGTGGACTACCCGGTACAGGGCCGCGGCGGCAAGGGCGTGCTGACCATCCAGTACGACCGTCGCCGTGGCACCCTGGTGGGTGCGCTCATCGCCGATGCCGACGACGAGCTCTACGCCATCACCTCCGGCGGCGGGGTCATCCGGACCTCGGCCGGGCAGGTGCGCAAGGCTGGACGGCAGACGAAGGGTGTTCGCCTGATGAACCTCGGGGACGGGGACACCCTCATCGCCATCGCGCGCAACGCCGACGAGTCACCGGAGCCGGGTGAACCGAGCACGACCACTCCAGAGGAGACCTCGTGAGCACACCGTCCCAGCCCGGGAGCCGACCGGAGCCGAGCAAGGACGAGGCCGGTGCCAAGACCGGTGCGGGAGACGGCGCCCCGGGTGATCGTGGGTCGAGCCCGGCGAGCTCACCGGGCGGACCGCCGCCGTGGGCGCGGGGCGCGCCGAGCGGTCGGGGCACCGCGGTCGTGGACGCCCCCACGAGCTACATCAGGCGGGAGAACCTGCCCACGGACATGCCCGACCTGTCCGAGACGCGCCGGTCGGCACCCGAGGGCGGCCGCCATCCAGAGCCGCAGCCGACGGCGCGGGGGGGCTCGCGCGGACCGCGCCGCGCCGCGCTGCAGCTGAAGCGGTTCGACCCCTGGTCGGTGTTCAAGCTGTCGGTGGTGCTCGCGGTCGCCCTGTTCCTGATCTGGATGATCGCCGTCGGCGTGCTGTACCTGGTGCTCGACGGCATGGGTGTCTGGTCGCGGATCAACACCACGTTCAGCGACTTCGTGACCGTCAGCAACCCGGGCGGCACCACCGAGCTGATCGGGCCGGGGCGCGTGTTCGGCGTCGCGGCGGTGATCGGACTGGTCAACGTGCTGCTGTTCTCGGCGATCGCCACCGTCTCGGCGTTCGTCTACAACCTGTCCTCCGACCTGGTCGGGGGCTTCGAGGTGACCCTCACCGAGCGGGACTGACCTGCGGTTTCTCAACCAGCGTGGCGGTCGGGTAACCTCCTGACCGCACCCGGGCCTATAGCTCAGACGGTTAGAGCGCTTCCCTGATAAGGAAGAGGCCGGTGGTTCAAGTCCACCTAGGCCCACGGGATTCGCGGTCGGCCGGCGTGAGGAGGAGCGGTGAAGGTTCTCCTCACGCTGGCCGGGCTCGCCCTCGGTGCGCTCGCGCTCCGGCGGGCGGTGAGCCCCGGCACCACAGATCCGTGGCACCAGGCCACCACCCCAGAACCTGCGTCGGCCGCCGCCGCCGAGCACCCGGGGACGTAGCTCAATTGGCAGAGCACTGCCTTTGCAAGGCAGGGGTTAGGGGTTCGATTCCCCTCGTCTCCACACCGCAAGCCTCCACACCGCAAGCCTCCACACCGCAAGCCTGCACACTGGGAGCCTCCACGTGAAGATCTGGATCTCCTGCGACATGGAGGGCGTCGCCGGGATCGTCGACTGGGACCAGTGTCGTCCCAGCGGTGGTGCGCGGTACCAGGTGGGCTGCGAGCTGATGCTGGACGAGGTCAACGCCGCCATCGAAGGTGCGCTGGCCGGCGGAGCCACCGAGGTGGTGCTCAACGACTCCCACGGTGCCATGGCGAACCTCGACCCCCGGCTGATCGCCGGTGGAGCCACCTACGTCTCCGGACGGCACAAGCCCCGATACATGATGCAGGGCCTCGACGCGAGCGTCGACGCGGCGTTCTTCGTCGGCTACCACGGTTCGATCTCCGGATCGGCGTCGACGCTGTCCCACACGTACAACCCCGACGTGTTCTCCGCCGCCCGGGTCAACGGTCGGCCGGTGGGGGAGAGCGGCATCAACGCCCTGGTCGCCGAGCACTACGCCGTCCCGATCGCGTTCGTCTCCGGCGATGCGGTCACCTGGGCCGAGACCGAACCGTTCGCGACGGGGGCGGTGCACGTGGTCACCAAGGAGTCCATCACCCGGTTCGCCGCCGCCAACCTGCACCCCGCGCAGTCGTGCCGACTGATCACCGAGGGTGCCCAGCAGGCCGTGCAGCGGGTGGTGCGGAACTCGGTCCCGACGCCGGGGATCACCCGGCCGGCCTCCCTGGAGCTGGACCTGGCGACCGGTGACATGGCCGAGGTGGCGACCTGGGCGCGGGGGGTGGAGCGGACGGGCGAGCGGACGGTGCGCATCGAGGACGTCGACCTGCTGCAGGTGTTCACCGCGTTCGTCGCGGTCAACTACATCACCCGGGCCGCGGGCGGACGTTGAGCGTGCACGTCACGCCGGGTGCCCCACGTGCGCGGCTGGCCGCCCTCGTCGGTGCGGGTGCCCTCCTGGCCGGCTGCAGCGCCGGCGCACCCTCGGTTGCCCCCGACTCGTCCAGCGCCCCGGCCCCCAGGAGCAGCGTGCCGAGCAGGGCAGCCTCGAGCACCACCGCCCCCCGCCCCGTTCCGTCCACCACCACCGCCGCGGCGCTGCCGCCGGTTCCGGTCGCCGCCGCGGCGGGCACCTGCCCCTACCTGAGTGGCGACGACGTGGCTCAGATCAACGGCGAGAAGAACCTGGGGGTGAAGATCGCCCCGGCCGCCGCTGCGGTGGATCCACCGGCCTGCTTCTTCTACACCTATCGCGACCAGCAGCAGATGAGCACGTGGGTGTTGCGGGCGTCCTCACCCGCGCAGGCGACCGCAGTCGTCAACCGTGCCGCCCCGGTGAAGACCACCGACCCGGCGGACCAGCCCGCGGGCTGGTCCGGAGGCAGCAAGGGTGGACCCGGTGGCGCGGTGTACGCCGTCGCCAAGGGGCCGGTCGCGGTGGTGGTCACCAGCAACCAGGGCCAGTCCGTGAAGGCGCGCAGAGCAGCTGAGGAGGTCATCGGCACGCTGGGCCTGTAGCCGGCCTGCGGGGCCGTCAGGCTTCGTCGAGGTCATCCACCCTCGGAGCTTCGGCG
>JBDTDI010000169.1:0-6305 GCA_039923155.1 Mycobacteriaceae bacterium
TGCCGACCCACCTCGGCCCTTTCGCGCACTTGCCCGATGGGCCGGATGATGGTGCCTTCGCGGAACACCGCCGACCCAGCTGCATCCGCGCGGGTTACCGCCTCAACCGCCACGCGTACCGCTCCCAACGTCCACGATGGCTCAGGGTAACCCGGGGCTGGCGGTAACAAAGCTGCGCGGTCGTCGACGTGAATGAAAGTCGGCTCTCCGCAGCTCCCCAGTTCGGGGTGTCGCACTCCTCGTGGACCGGGTCGGCCGGCACTTCTCGCGGCAAGCCGGTGCTGCCCGGCCCGGCTGAGCCGGCCCGGCCGCGACGCTCAGGCAGCGTGGGCTCGGGGTGGGGCGGTGCTCCAGCCGGTGTCGTTGAGGTGGCGTCCGTCGCGCAGGCGGAGGAGGCGGTGGCCTTCGTGGATGTCGTGGTGGCAGGAGTCGCAGAGGGGGGCGAGGTCACGCAGGACGGTCTGGTGGGAGAGGTGGAAGGGGATGACATGGTGGGGGACGGTGGCGGGTCGGGTCGCAGCCGTGGACCGCGCAGTGTGGGCCCCAGGCGGCGCGCAGGGCGCGGCGCTGGGCACCGGTGGCTGAGCGGGCGGTGTGGCTGGCTCCGATGGGGGTGCCGGCGGCGGACAGGACGATGGCGGCGAGCTCGCTGTCACAGCCCAGGCGGGCGGCGGTGGCGGCGGGAATCGGCACCGGCCGGCCGGTGCGGTGGTGCAGCATGGCTGGGGGTGCCCCGGGTACCCCGCACAAGGACGCGAGGGTGGCCACGACGGTCAGGGCGGTCGGGACGGCCTGCGCGGTGGCCCCGGGTGGGTGGGCGCGGTGGTGGCGCAGCAGGTCCCGCAACGCGTTGTGGGCGGCGGCGGCCGGGAACAACGCCCCGGGCCCGCAGCGGGGGCAGTCCCGGGCGGAGGCACCGGGGCCCTCCGCGTGCCACGGGTCGTGGGGGTGCTCACACACCGGGTCCGCCTCCACCCCCGGGGTGGGGGCGATCACCGCCCGGCGGCGGGGCGTAGCCGGGGCAGGCGCCAGACCGAGGTCCAGCTCACCGCTGAGGTCCAGCTCACCGCCCGCCTCGCCACGGGCACCTACGACAGACCCACCCTCAGAGCTGCCCTCCCCAGCAGAACCCTCAGCGCCGTCCGAGGACTCCTCAGCGGCAGCGTCCCCGGCGGCGGCGTCGGTGTCCCCGGCGGCGGTGTCGGCGTCCGGGCTAGGGGTGGTGCGGGCGTTGAGCCGTTCGGCGAGCAGGGCACCGGTCTCCGGGTCCAGCACCCCACGCAGGTCCCAGTCCCCACCCCACAACGCCCGCAACCGCACGAAGTAGCGCATCGTGTTGCGGTCAGGATCCTCATCGCGGATGCCGTCGAGCAACCGGTTCAACACGTGCGGCAACGCCCCCGGACTCACCCGCCGCGCCAACAGCACCAGCGCCGGCTCCACCCGCTCCCCCGCACACGCCAACCGATCCCGCACACACCCGGCGATCACCGCATCGTCCTCACCCTGCCGGGCCAGCACCCGGGCCTCGGTGACCGCGTCCGCACCCCACGGCACCCCCCCGGTGGCCTCGACCAGCACCGGGGCGATCCCGTCGCGCAGCAACCCCACCGTCACCTCCTCACCCAGATCCGCTGGGACCGCGTCCAAGGCGGCGCACACCCGGTGCGCGCTGCGCGGACTCACCTGCCCCGCCACCGCCGCCCGCACCCCCGGATGCGCCGCCAGCTCCCGCGCCCGCGCCAGCTGCCCATCCTCACCCCCAGGAAGGCGCCGCAACCACGACCGGGTACCCCCCGCCGCGTCCAGGGCGAACAGCTGGCGACGATCCACATCGTCGATCCCGGCCAGCACCGCCACCTGCACCCGACCCACGTCCGCCAGCAACGACCGGACCCGCTCCAACGCCACCGGACCCGCAAGCTCCACCGCGTCCTGCGCCAGCAGGGCATCCACCACCGCCGTCAACAGCTCATGAACAGCCACACCCGCCACCGCCTCCGCGACAACCGCTGCACCATGCTCGTTCATACATTCGATAATAGGCCTGGAAAGACCCCACCACAAGGATTTATCCACACCATTCAGGCGGCCACCCGGAAGCGAAATCTTGTCGGTGGGTCATGGTAATCGCGCCCAAGAAGGAAGCGTCTCGCTGTACGCGACGCCCTCCCGGTCAGCGGCCTGTGCGCTAGAACCGCGCGGGCCGTTCCGGCAGTGCCGTGACAACCCACAAACTGCATTAGCTAATCAGAAGAACACGCTGCCGGTGTGGCCCATGCCCAACCTGCGCGCTGCCCAACTTCCCCGCCTGGTCATCGGTCCTCCTCCATGACGGCCTGGGCGACCCGGAAGGCCGCGTTCGCATCCGGCACCCCGCAGTAGATCGCGGTCTGCAACAGGCACTCCTTGATCTCGTTCCTGGTCAACCCGTTGGTGAGCGCGGCGCGCACGTGCAGGGCCAGCTCCTCGTGGTGACCCCGCGCGACGAGGGCGGTCAGCGTGATGAGCGAGCGGCTCCGGCGGTCCAGCCCGGGCCGGGTCCAGATCGAGCCCCACGCGTACTGGGTGATGAAGTCCTGGAACTCGGCGGTGAGGTCGGTGGCGGCGGCGGCGGCGCGGTCGACGTGGGCGTCGCCGAGGACCTCCCGGCGCACGGCCATCCCCGCCTGTCGCACCTGCGCAACAGTCCGTGTCGCTGCTGTCGCGCTGGCGGCATGGGTCCGGATCAGCCGCGCCACCTCCTGCGGCGCCTCGGCCGGCGCGAGGTGGGCAACGTCGTCGAGGACGACGAGATCGCCGTGCGCCACCGACTCGGCGATCTCGCGCAGGCTCGACGGCGGCGTGGCAACGTCGTGCGCCCCGGCGACGGCCAGCACCGGTGTGGTGACCTCCGACAGGCGTGCGCGGACGTCGAAGCCGGCCAGCGCCTCGCACACCTGGGCGTACCCCTGCCGGTCAGCGTCACGCAGGGCGTGCAGCAGCGCAGAGCCAGCGGCCGGGCAGCGCTCGAGGAACCCAGGGGCGAACCACCGGCCCGCGGATGCCTCGACGAGGGCCGCGGTGCCCGACTCCCGCACGGTGCCCGCCCGCTCGTGCCATGCACTCGCCTCCCCGATGAGGGCCCCGGTGCACAGCAGCACGGCCGAGCCGACCCGTCCGGGTGCGTCGAGGAGCAGCTGCAGGCCGACGGCACCACCGACCGAGTCGCCGGCGTAGGCGAAGGAGGCTCCGGCTTCACCGCGCTCGGCGAGCAGCTCCTCGGCCGCGGCGAGGACTCCCGCCGCCAGCTCCGCCAGGTCGAACGGTTCACCGGTGCCCGCGTTGGTACCGTGCCCCGGCAGGTCCCAGGCGAGGATGTCGAAGTCGTCGACGAGCAGCTGCGCGCACGCCGACCACAACGTGCTCGCCGAGGTGCCGAGCGACGGGCCGAGCACGAGCAGCGGCAGACCCCGCGTCCCCCACCGCAGCGCACGGACCACAGGAACACTCACTGGCTTTCCTCCACAAAGGTTCGGGCCCGCTCGACCGCCCCGCGGACCAGCTCGTCGGAGATCCCCAGGTACGTCGTCGGATCGGCCTCATCCTGCGCGCCCACCAGCGCGTCGACGGCGCGGCGCTCCGCGAGAACCACCTCCGACACGCGCTGCAGCGTGGCGCGCATGCGGTCGGCGTCGACGTGCAGCCCTTCGAGGAGCTCGGTGGTCTGCGACGCGGCGACCACCGTTCGGCGGGCCAGGGTGGCCAGCGTCGCCCACTCGGCGTGCCAGGCGCCGTCCGGGCGCTGGTCCCCGCTCAGGGCCGCGGCCAGGTGCAGCGTCGACCCCAGGCCGGGGGCCGCGAGCGCGGCCCGGCGGACCAGGATGGACAGCACCGGGTTGTGCTTGTGCGGCATGGTCGACGACGTCCCGCGGCCTGGCCCCACCGGCTCGGCGACCTCCCCGATCTCGGTCCGCGCCAGCAGGCACACGTCCGTCGCGATCCGCCCCCACGCGTCGGTGCACCCCACCAAGGCGTCTCCGGCCCGGGTCACCGGTCCCCGCGAGGTGTGCCACGGGCGCCGGTGCTGCAGCGCCAGCGCGTCGGCGGTCCGGGTGACGAGCTCGGCCACCACCACGGCAGGGTCGCCGGGGTGGCGATGTCGCGCGAGCTCGGTGAGCGCGGACAGCGTGCCGACGGCCCCACCCACCTGCACCGGCAGCCTGGTGCGCACCGCGGTCAGGTCGTGCGCCGCGTCGAGGACCCCGTCGAGCCACGCCGCCGTGACCGCACCGAAGGTCGTGGGCACGGCCTGCTGGGTCAGGGTGCGACCGACCATCGCGGTACCCAAGTGCCGCTGCGCCAGGCCCGCGAGCGCGCCCACCTGCGCACGCAGCTCGTGAACCACCGCGTCCAGCGTGTCGCGCAGCACCAGCACGAGGGCGGTGTCCAGCACGTCCTGGCTGGTCAGCCCCCGGTGCAGCCAGGCCGCGGCGTCGTGCCCGACGCGCCCGCGCAGCAGGGCCAGCAACGGAACCACCGGGTTCCCGGCCGCCTCCGCACCGCGGGCAACCGTCGAGACGTCGTCAGGCCTGATCACGGCGACCAGGTCCGCGCGCGCCGAGCCCGGGGCCAGGCCGGAGTCGACCAGCGACCGCAGCCAGGTGTCCTCCACCCGGACCATCGCGCGCAGGAATGCCTCGTCGGACATCAGGGCACCCGCGCGCTCGTCACCCGGCCAGAGAAGACTGCTCACGGGCCCAGTCTCCGGGTCACTGACCGGGGTAGGTGAGGAACACCGTCTCCCGGTCGCCCTGCAGGTGGACGTCGAACACCAGCCCGGTGTCGTCGCGCGCCGCGATCAGCGTGCTGCGCCGGTCGGCGGGGACCGACGTCAGGAGCCGGTCCGTGGCCAGGTCGGGGTGGTCGGGCAGGTAGATCCGGGTGAACAACCGGTCGAGCAGACCACGGGCGAACACCGTGACGGCGAAGAACGGGGCGGCCCCGGCGGAGGTGGGCCCGGGCAGGCGGGTGGTGAACGAGTAGTGACCGAGGTTGTCGGTCGCGGCCCGACCCCACCCGGTGAACGTCCACCCATCGCGGTGCAGCGACCCGGCATGATGCACCACCGCCCCGGCGGAGTCGGGCTGCCAGAGCTCGAGCAGCGCGTCGGGTACCGGATCGCCCGCACCGTCGACCACGCTGCCGTGCAACCGAACCCCGTCCGGGTGCGCGGGCGGCAGCAGCTCAGATCCCCCGTCGTAGGGCAGCGCGAAGCCGAAGAACGGGCCGACGGTCTGACCGGGGACCGGACGCAGCGGCGCCGTCACCGGTCCGTCTCCATCCGGGTGCGCTGGCTTCCGGTGAGCACGATGTCCCACCGGTATCCGGTGCTCCGCTCTGGTTCGGTCAGCTCGTGGTCGTAGGTCGCCACCAGCAGCTCCCGCGCCCGCGGATCGGTGATCGACTGGTAGATCGGGTCCAGCGCGAACAACGGGTCGCCCGGGAAGTACATCTGGGTGACCATCCGCTGGGTGAAGTCGGTGCCGAACAACGAGAAGTGGATGTGGGCCGGGCGCCACGCGTTGTGGTGGTTGCCCCACGGATAGGGCCCCGGCTTGATCGTCGTGAACCGGTACCCGCCCCCGGCGTCGGTGAGACACCGCCCCGCACCGGTGAAGCTCGGGTCCTTCGGCGCCGGGTGCTGGTCGCGCTGGTGGATGTAGCGCCCGCCGGCGTTGGCCTGCCAGATCTCCACGAGCTGCCCGGCGACGGCCCGACCATCCCCGTCCACCACCCGGCCGCTCACCGAGATCCGTTCCCCCAGTGGCTCACCGCGGTGCTGGATGGTCAGGTCGGCCTCCTGCCGGTCGACGTCGGCGTGACCGAAGCACGGCGCCCACAGCTCGATCTCCTCCGGGTCGGCGTGGTGCAGGCTCTTGGTGGGGTGGCGCAACAGGCTGCTGCGGTAGGGCGGGTAGTCCAGCCGCGGCTGCGCCGTGGGTCCGCCCGGGCTGATCACAGCCTCGGCGCGGGCGATCTCGTCGATCTGTCGGCTGATCTCGGCCTGGGTGGCCCTACGTGCATCGGGGGGTGCAGCCGGCAGGGTCGGCTCCGACGCTTGGGTCACTCCACGAACCTAGAGTGCGGTGTCCCGTGCCGTCGACGGCTACGTTCGCTGCAACAGGTGTTGCAACGATCGTCAACGACGAGAGGCCCCCAGTGGCATGACCGCGACCCGCACCCAGGTCGCCATCGTCGGCGGTGGCCCCGCGGGGCTGCTGCTCTCGCACCTGCTCGCCCGCGAGGGCATCGACTCCGTGGTG
>JBDTDI010000170.1:0-15994 GCA_039923155.1 Mycobacteriaceae bacterium
GATCGGCGGCGTCCACCACGGGCGCGGTGAGGCCGAGCCGCCCGGCCAGGTCCAGCGCGCTGACCGCCTGCTCGTGCGACACCCGCACCGACTCGGCCCCGACCAGGGCTCGGCCCACCGCGGCCTGCCCGGTGGCACCCGGTGTGGTCTCGGCCAGCACCGCGGTCAGGGCCCGTCCGACCAGCGCGACGCTGTCGGCATCGGGAGCCGCGAACACGCACACCAGCCGCGTGTTCCGCACCGCCACCAGCGGGTAGGCGTCGCCGTGGCGCCCCTGCAGTGCCCGTTCCAGCCGCCTCGGCACCGATGTCGTCGACGGGTCGTCGAAGGTCCGGGGATGCCAGGCCACCAGCACGGCGTGCGGACTGGTCAGGTCCAGACCGAGGTCCGCCGCGCGTCCGGTCACCGCGGCGGCCTGCTCCCCGCCGGAGAGCAGCGCGTCGAACACCTCCCGGCGGACCGACTCCTGTTGGCGGGTCAGGTCGTTGCGCGCGAGCTGGAAGCCCTCGGCCAGGGCGGCCGCGGCGTCGTCGGCGGCCCGCAGCACGGCGAGCCCCGCAGCCCGGACCTCGTCCGCGCCGCCGGACACCCCTGAGCCCGGAGTCTGCGCGAGCTGCTCCCACAACCGCCAGCACGCCGAGAGGTACAGGTCGATCACCGCCCGCAGCGCCACCCCGGCGCTGGCCGCGGCCGCTCCCCGCTCCCCGCAGGCCCGCAGCTCCTTGGGGCGCAACCCTCGACCCGAGGCGGCGGCCTTCACCACGTTCGGCAGGAAGTCCCCCAACAGCTCCGGGTCGATGCCACCGGCGTCCTCGGCCGCCCCGGCCGCGACCATGGCGACCAGCGCGCGCACCCCGTCGTCCATCGGTCCTCCCGTCCCGGCCGGCCCGTCTTGCCGGGAACAGGAAGCGGGCGGCCTCAGCCACTACTGTGACACGCATGCCGTCGCCCTCCGTGGTGGTGCTCGACTACGGGTCGGGCAACCTGCGTTCCGTCGAGCGCGCCCTGACCCGTGTCGGCGCGGAGGTCGAGGTCACCGCCGACCCTGCCGCGGCCCTGCGGGCCGACGGGCTGCTGGTTCCCGGTGTCGGCGCGTTCGCGGCGTGCATGGCCGGCCTGCGGGCCGTGCGTGGCGAACGGGTCATCGGCCAGCGTCTCGCAGGCGGGCGCCCGGTGCTCGGGGTGTGCGTGGGCATGCAGGTGCTGTTCGACCGCGGCGTCGAGTTCAGCCCCGCGGCCGGCCACGACGAGGGCGCGGCCGGCTGCGGGGAGTGGCCGGGGGTGGTCGAGCGACTGGCGGCGCCGGTGCTGCCGCACATGGGCTGGAACACCGTGCAGGCCCCGGCCGGCAGCACCCTGTTCGCGGGCATCGACGCCGACACCCGGTTCTACTTCGTGCACTCCTACGGGGTGCGCACCTTCGATCTCGGTGCCGACGGTGGCCCGCTGGCGCCGCCGCTGGTCACCTGGTCGGTCCACGGTGAGCCCTTCGTCGCCGCCGTCGAGAACGGTCCGTTGTGCGCCACCCAGTTCCACCCGGAGAAGTCCGGGGACGCCGGCGCGGAGCTGCTCGAGCGCTGGTTGGGTTCGCTGTGACGGTTGCGGCCGTCCTGTGCGGATCTCGGCCGCACTAGGATTTCGCAGTGATTCCCACCTCGTCGACTCTCACCCCGCCAACTCTCACCCTGCTGCCCGCGGTCGACGTCGCCGACGGCCAGGCGGTCCGCCTCGTCCAGGGCGAGGCCGGGTCGGAGACCCGTTACGGTTCGCCGCTCGCCGCCGCGCTCGAGTGGCAGTCCGCCGGGGCAGAATGGGTGCACCTGGTCGATCTGGACGCCGCGTTCGGTCGCGGGTCCAACCGTGCGCTGCTGGCCGAGGTCGTCGGTCGTCTCGACGTGCAGGTGGAGCTGTCCGGCGGAATTCGCGACGACGCCAGCCTGCAGGCCGCGCTCGACACGGGGTGCGCCCGGGTCAACCTGGGCACCGCGGCGCTGGAGGATCCGGCCTGGTGCGCCTCGGCGATAGCCCGTCACGGCGAGCAGGTGGCGGTGGGGCTCGACGTGCAGATCATCGACGGGGTGCACCGGCTGAAGGCCCGCGGCTGGGTCAGCGACGGCGGCGAGCTGTTCGAGACCCTGGCCCGCCTCGACGCCGACGGGTGCGCCCGCTACGTCGTCACCGACGTCAGCAAGGACGGCACCCTCACCGGGCCGAACCTGCAGCTGCTCTCGGCGGTGTGTGCCGCGACCCGCGCGCCCGTGGTCGCCTCCGGCGGGGTGTCGACGGTGGACGACCTGCTCGCGATCGCCGGGCTCCGAACCCAGGGGGTCGAGGGTGCGATCGTCGGCAAGGCCCTCTACGCCGGCCGCTTCACCCTGCCCGAGGCGCTCGCGGCGGTGCGCGGATGAGCCTCGACCTGCCGGGCCTGCTGGCCGAGGCCGCGGCCCTGCTCGACGAGGTGACCCCCGAGTTCACCGCCGGTCTCGGTGCCCCCAGCGCGGTGCACAAGGGACCGAACGACTTCGCCACCGACGTCGACCTGCAGCTGGAACGGCTCCTGTCCGCGGCGCTCGTCGACCGCACCGGGATCGCGGTGCACGGCGAGGAGTTCGGCGGACCCGACGTGGGCACCGGCACGGTCTGGGTGCTCGACCCCATCGACGGCACCGCCAACTACTCGGCCGGTCTACCCCTGTGCGGCACGCTGCTGGCGCTGGTGGTGGACGGGCAGCCCGTCCTGGGCCTGACCTGGCTGCCGCTGCTCGGACAGCGCTACTCGGCGGTGGTCGACGGCCCTCTGCGGGTCGACGGTCGGGCCGCGCCGCCGCTGGCCGCCGCGTCGCTGCGGAGGGCGGCCACCAGCGTCGGCTCGCTGACCCGCAGCGGCGGCGGGCGCTACCCGGGTACGTTCCGGCTGCAGGCGCTGGGCGAGCTGTCCGACGCGAGCCTGCGGGTGCGGCTGCTGGGCTCGACCGGGATCGACCTGGCGTGGACCGCGGCGGGGGTGCTCGGGGGCTCGCTGACCTTCGGCCACCACCCGTGGGACAACGCGGCCGGGGTGTGCCTAGTCCGCGCGGCGGGCGGGGTGGTCACCGACCTGGCCGGTGAGCCGTGGGACACCAGCTCGCCGTCGGTGCTGGCCGGTGCCCCCGGGGTGCACGCCGAGCTGCTGGATCTGGTGCTGGCGCTGGAAGATCCGGGAGCGATGACGTGAGCCTGGCCGTGCGGGTCATCCCGTGCCTGGACGTCGACGCCGGGCGGGTGGTCAAGGGGGTCAACTTCGCCGGTCTGCGCGACGCCGGTGATCCCGTCGAGCTGGCGGCGCGCTACGACGCCGAGGGAGCAGACGAGCTGACCTTCCTCGACGTCACCGCGTCCTCGGGCGATCGCGGGACCATGCTCGACGTGGTGGCGCGCACGGCCGAGCAGGTGTTCATCCCGCTCACCGTCGGCGGTGGGGTGCGCTCGGTCGCCGACGTCGACACCCTGCTGCGTGCGGGGGCCGACAAGGTCAGCGTCAACACCGCGGCGATCGCCCGCCCGGAGCTGTTGCGCGAGCTCAGCGAGCGCTTCGGCTCCCAGTGCATCGTGCTGTCGGTCGACGCCCGCACCGTCCCGGCAGGGCAGCCGCCCACCGCCTCGGGCTGGGAGGTGACGACCCACGGCGGTCGCCGGGGCACCGGGATCGACGCGGTCGGCTGGGCGGTGCGCGGCGCCGAGCTCGGGGTGGGGGAGATCCTGCTCAACTCGATGGACGCCGACGGGACCAAGGCCGGCTTCGACCTCGCCATGATCTCCGCGGTGCGGGCGGCGGTCAGCGTTCCGGTGATCGCCAGCGGCGGTGCCGGTGCGCTGGAGCACTTCCCGCCCGCGGTGGCCGCGGGCGCGGACGCCGTGCTCGCGGCCAGCGTCTTCCACTTCGGCGAGCTGGGGATCGCCGACGTCAAGGACGCGCTGCGCGCGGCCGGGGTGGTGGTCCGATGAGCCTGGACCCCGCCGTGGCGGCCCGGCTGCGCCGCAACCCCGACGGGCTGGTGTGTGCGGTGGCCCAGCAGCACGGCTCGGGCGAGGTGCTGATGGTCGCGTGGATGGACGACGAGGCGCTGGCCCGCACCCTGGCCACGCGTCGGGCGACCTACTGGTCACGCTCGCGGGGCGAGTACTGGGTCAAGGGACAGACGTCCGGGCACACCCAGCACGTGCACGAGGTGCGTCTGGACTGTGACGGCGACACGGTGCTGCTGCTGGTCGACCAGGTGGGCGGGGCCTGCCACACCGGGGACCGGACGTGCTTCGACGCCGACGTGCTGCTGGGCGAGGGCTGAGCCCTCCTCGGGTCAGCGGCGCAAGTCGGTGAGCCGAGGCTCGATCGAGCTCCTACGGTCCGCGGCGTTGCTCGAGAGCACACCCCAGGTTCCGACGCCCAGCGGCAAGCCCAACGCCACACCGACGAGGTGGACCCTGCGCACGACCTGCACTCCTAGTGGCCGCCCACCGCTCCGAGCTCAGCCTCCTCCTCAGCGGCCTCCGCTGCGATGTGCGTCATGTTCTCCTGCACCCGCTCACGGGGCAGCATGACCCTCAGGGCGAGCCAGTACACCGCCGCGCTCAGCGCCAGCAGGGCCACGAAGCCCCACTCGAAGCTGATCACCCCGCGGTTTCCGGCTCCCTTCGACTGCTCGGGAAATCCACCGAGGTAGCTGATGATGATCAGGCCGGCGAACCAGGGCAGCGACCAGGTGGCGCCGGCCCTGAAGTCCAGGTTGGAGGTGTCCGCGGTCTTCGTGACGTGGAAGATCGCGAGCACGATGAACCCTAGGGCGATGGCGACGAACAGCTTCCAGTCGGTGTCCCATCCCGCCCAGAACACGATCAGGTTGGCCGCGTAGAACGCCAGGAACGGGATGACGTCACCGAAGGGCACCTTGAAGGGGCGTTCCTGGTCGGGGAGCTGACGCCGCATCGCGGCCAGCACGATCGGTCCGGAGCCGAAGGACAGCACGGTCGCGGACGTGATGAAGCCGACCAGCTGCTGCCAGCTCGGGAACGGCAGGAAGACGATCAACCCCACGATGAAGGTCAGGATCAGGCTGACCAGCGGCACACCCTTGCTGGTGAGCTTGGCCAGGCCCTTGGGTGCGTTGCCGTTCTTGGCCATCGCGTAGGAGATGCGGCCGGTGACCGTGGTGTAGATCAGGCCGGTGTCGGCGGGAGAGATCACGGCGTCGATGTAGAGCAGGGTCGCCAACCACCCCAGCCCAATCGCCGTGGAGACCGCCGCCAGCGGGCCGAAGCTGTTGGTGATGGTGCCACCGACCTTGCCCCAACCGCCCGAGAGCTGGCTCGGGTCCAGGGCCGCGATGAAAGCGACCTGCAGCAGTATGTAGATGACCGCGGTGAGCAGCACCGAGCCAATCACGGCGATAGGAATGTTGCGGCGGGGGTTGGACGTCTCCCCGGCCAGCTCGATTCCCTGGCGAAAACCGAGGTAGGAGAACACGATGCCGCTGGTCGCGATCGCGGTCAGCGTGCCGTGGAGCCCGTCAGGAGCGAAACCGGCACTGGAGAAGTTCGACCCGTGGAACGAGCTGACGAAGAACGCCACGATGACCAGGGCGATGATCCCGAGCTTCCACCACACGGCGACGTTGTTCACCCGGGCGAACCACCGGATGCCGTAGAAGTTGATGACGACGAACACCGCCATCGCCACCGCCGCCACCCCGTAGCCGAGGCCGGTGAGGGTGTGCACCGTGTCGCCGGCGACCTTGTGCTCGGTGGTGAACGGGAAGTACTTGGTGGCGTACTGGAGCGCGCCCTCGACCTCGATCGGGGCCACTGCCGCCGCGGCGATCCAGTTGACCCAGCCCATGGTGTAGCTCGCGAACGAGCCGAAGGACAGGTGCGGGAAGCGGATCACCCCACCGGACACGGGGAACATCGTGCCCAGCTCGGCGTAGCACAGCCCGATGAGGATGATGAGGATCGCCCCGATCAGCCAGGAGAAGACGGCCGACGGTCCGGCGATCACCGAGGCGTTGAGTGCACCGAACAACCAGCCCGATCCGATGATGGACCCGATGCCGGCGAACAACAGCCCGACGACGCCGATGTCGCGTCGCATGGTCGTGTCCTCCGCCCCGCCCTTGCGGTCGTCCTCCGCCATTGTTGCCACGAGGCGCCTCCGTGATCGGTAAATTTGCGCGGCACGGATCGAGCCGTCCGCGGGGCCAGTGAACTGCCAAACGAGTGGACACCCGGCGATTGCTCGTTGTCAACGATCAACAGTGTCGTTCTGTCCAATTTGGGCGTTTTAACCGACAGATCGTAAATGTGGAAAAAATTGGCCCCGACTTCTCGGGGACGCACCGGGCGCGCGCTCGGCCGCGAGTCGGTGGTCAACTGGACCGGGGAGCGTCGGGGCGGGCCTCGACGCACGATGACGTCCTGTTCGGCGGGCCCGGGGGACGGGCGGGACGCGCAGAGGCGCGGCG
This sequence comes from Mycobacteriaceae bacterium, assembly GCA_039923155.1. Lineage (GTDB taxonomy): Bacteria > Actinomycetota > Actinomycetes > Mycobacteriales > Mycobacteriaceae > Rhodococcus_D. The sequence continues at coordinate 6,495 of JBDTDI010000170.1, forward strand.
CGGTCAGGCTGAGGCGCCGGCGGCCTTCAGGACGGCGAGCGCCTCGTCGGCGTGGTTGCGGAACTTCATCTCCCCGCCGATGACGGCGAGGATCGTGCGGTCGGTTCCGATCACGAAGGTCTTGCGCTTGACCGGGCCCATCTTGGCCAGCAGACCACTGCGCTTGACCCCGAACTGCTCCGACACCTGGCCGTCGACGTCGGCCAGCAGCGGGAAGTCGAGGTTCTCCCCGTTGACGAAGGCCAGCTGCGCCGCGACGTCGTCGGGACTGATGCCGATGCGCTGTGCCCCGAGGGCGGCGAAGCTCTGCGCCAGGTCACGAAAGTGGCACGCCTCGACGGTGCAGCCGGACGACGACGCAATGGGGAAGAAGAACAGCACCACAGGTCCCGTCGCCAGGAAGTCCGCCAGCGCGCGGGCCTCGCCCTTGTCGTCGGCCAGGCTGAAGTCCGGCGCGGTGTCTCCCTGCTTCATGCGGGCGAGCGTAACCCCGGAGCAGGCAAGATCGCCTCGACCGAACCGCTGGGCCCCCGGCGGTCGATCACCAGAGAACGACCGTCCTGGGCGCCCGCGCCGGGATCCCGCCGAGAATCGAGGAGCCCCCGTGGCCGCTGCCGCTCACCGTCTGACCCGCCTGCTCGACGAGGTGACCGGGGTCGCGCTCCCGCTGCGCATCCGGTGCTGGGACGGCAGCGAGTCCGGCCCGGCGGACGCCCCGGTGCTGGTGATCCGCTCCCGCAAGGCGCTGCGACGGCTGCTGTGGCAGCCCGACGAGCTGGGCTTCTCCCAGGCCTACGTGGCCGGTGAGCTCGACATCGAGGGGGACCTGACCACCGCCCTGCAGGCCTTCTGGTCCGCGGTGCGCGAGCTCGGGGTGGCCAAGCCCAAGGTCGGGCCCCGCACCGTCGTCAAGGGTGCGGCGGTGCTGGCGCGCCTGCGTGCGCTGGGACCGCGCCCTGCCCCACCCGGTGAGCAGGCCCGGTTGAAGGGCCTGCTGCACAGCAAGAACCGTGATCGCGATGCGATCAGCCACCACTACGACCTCAGCAACGAGTTCTACCACCTGCTGCTCGACGAGCACATGGCCTACTCGTGCGGCTACTACACCCAGCGCCCCGGCAGCCCGGGGTACACCGTGCACGACGCCCAGACCGACAAGCTCGACCTGGTCTGCCGCAAGCTGGGCCTGGTCCCCGGCCAGCGTCTGCTGGACGTGGGCTGCGGCTGGGGATCGATGATCCTGCACGCCGCTGAGCACTACGGGGTGCACGCCACCGGCGTGACCATCTCGACCGAGCAGCGCGACTTCATCGCCAAGCGGGTGGCGGAGAAGGGCCTGCAGGACAAGGTCGAGGTGCGCCTGCAGGACTACCGGGAGGTACAGGTCACCGGTGGCCAGGAGTACGACGCGATCGCCACCATCGAGATGGGCGAGCACGTCGGCGCGGACAACTACGACACCTACACCGCCACCCTGTTCCGGTTGCTGCGTCCGAGGGGTCGGTTGCTGCTGCAGCAGATGTCCCGCGACGGGGCGCCGGGCGGGGGCGCGTTCATCGAGAGCTACATCGCCCCGGACATGACGATGGTGCCGCTGGGCGCCACGGCCAACAACCTCGAGCGGGCCGGTTTCGAGATCCGCGACGTGCACGTGCTGCGGGAGCACTACGTGCACACCATCCGGGCGTGGCTGGAGACCTTCGAGGCCAACATCGAAGAGGTGGTCCGTCTCATCGGGGTGGGCCAGTCCCGGGTGTGGCGGCTCTACCTGGTGGGCAGCGCGCTGGCCTTCGAGGAGAACCGGATGGGCGTGGACCAGTTCCTGGCCGTGAAGCCGGACGCTGCCGGGCGCTCCGGCATGCCCAGGACCAGGGACGAGTGGTCGGTAGCGGAGGCGTAGGCGAGGCTGGGGGCCATGACGTCGTCCGGTTCGGTCCTGTTCACCCTGGTTGTCGCCGCGGTCGTGATCGCGCTCGTGTTCTCGGCCACGTTCGTCTGGGCGAAGGTCGCCGGCAAGCACGCCGTCGTCGACACCGTCTGGGGTCCCGGCTTCGCCCTGGTGGCGCTGGTCAGCCTGCTGGTTGCCGACGGTGACCTGTGGCGTCGGGTCGCGCTGGTCGTGCTCGTCGGAGCCTGGGGTCTTCGGCTGGGCACCCACATGTTCCTGCGCAGCCGGGGCCAGGGCGAGGACAAGCGGTACACCGACATCCAGGCCAAGGCCAAGGGCCACCCCGACTGGCACATGGTCCGCTCGGTGTACCTGACCCAGGCCGCGGTGATGTTCGTGGTGTCGCTGCCGGTCACGGTCGGTGCGAACAGCACCGGAGGCGGTCTGGCGGTGACCGCGCTGACGGTGCTCGGGGTGGCGATCTGGCTGGTGGGCATGGTCTTCGAGACGGTCGGCGACCTGCAGCTGACCCGGTTCAAGGCTGACGTGTCCAACCGGGGAACGGTGATGGACTCCGGGCTGTGGCGCTACACCCGTCACCCCAACTACTTCGGCGACGTCTGCGTCTGGTGGGGCATCTTCCTGGTGTCCCTGGGCAGCCCGTGGGTGCTGCTGTGCGTGATCGGCCCGCTGCTCATGACCCGGCTGCTGACCAAGACCACCGGCAAGGAGCTGATGGAGAAGCACATGAGCTCACGTCAGGGCTACGCCGACTACGTCAAGCGCACCAGCGGCTTCTTCCCGCTCCCCCCCGGGTCGAAGCTGGCCCGCGAGTCCTGAGGCGCGCACACCCTGAGAGACTCACTCGTGTGCAGGCCCCCCTCGGTGTGACCAGCCCCGACCTGGAGCAGTTCCGGGTGCTGGCCGCCGAGCACCGGGTGGTGCCGGTCACGCGGCGGCTGCTCGCCGACGCGGAGACCCCCGTGTCGGCCTACCGCAAGCTGGCCGCGGACCGTCCGGGAACCTTCCTGCTCGAGTCCGCCGAGACCGGGCGCAGCTGGTCGCGGTGGAGCTTCATCGGGGCGGGTAGTCCCGCCGCGCTGACGGTGGTCGACGGTGAGGCCGTCTGGCAGGGCACCGTCCCCGCGGGCGTGCCCAGCGGCGGTGACCCGCTGCGGGTGCTGCGCGCGGTGGGCGAGCTGCTGCACACCGAGCGGTTGCCGGGACTCCCGCCGCTGACCGGAGGCATGGTGGGCTACCTCGGCTACGACGTGGTCCGCCGGCTGGAGCACCTGCCCACCAGCGCCGTCGACGACCTCCACCTGCCGGAGGTGGTGATGCTGCTCGCCACCGACCTGGCGGCCGTCGACCACCACGAGGGCACCATCACCCTGATCGCGAACGCCGTGAACTGGGACGGTTCAGACGATCGGGTGGAGGCGGCGCACGCCGACGCGGTGGCCCGCCTGGACGCCATGGCCGACGCGCTCGCGGCCCCGTCCCCCTCCACGGTCACCCGGTTCGACCGGCCCGAACCCCGCTACCGCAGGGCCCGCACGCCCGAGCAGCACCAGTCCGGGGTGCGCTCGCTGATTGCCGACATCGAGGCGGGTGAAGCGTTCCAGGTGGTGCTCAGCCAACGCTTCGAGATGGACACCGACGCCGACCCGCTCGACGTGTACCGGGTGCTGCGCGCGTCGAACCCCAGCCCGTACATGTACCTGTTGCGGGTGCCCGACGGAGACGGGGGCACCGCCTTCGACATCGTCGGTTCCTCGCCGGAGGCCCTGGTGACGGTGGTCGACGGCACCGCGACGACGCACCCCATCGCGGGCACCCGATGGCGGGGGGAGACCCCGGAGGAGGACGAGCTGCTGGAGAAGGAGCTGCGCCACGACGAGAAGGAGAACGCCGAGCACCTCATGCTCGTCGACCTGGGTCGCAACGACCTCGGCCGGGTGTGCGAGGCTGGATCGGTACGGGTGACGCAGTACCGGCACGTGGAGCGGTACAGCCACGTCATGCACCTGGTGTCCACGGTGACCGGTCGCCTCGGCGCCGGCGCCACCGCGCTGGACGCGGTCACCGCGTGCTTCCCGGCCGGCACCCTCTCCGGCGCGCCCAAGCCGCGGGCGCTCGAGCTCATCGAGGCTCTGGAACCAACCCGGCGTGGGGTCTACGGGGGAATCGTGGGCTATCTCGACTTCGCCGGGGACGCCGACACGGCCATCGCCATCCGCACCGCCGTGATCAAGGACGGCACCGCCTACGTGCAGGCCGGGGGCGGGGTGGTCGCCGACTCCGACCCCGCTGCGGAGGACGCGGAGACGCAGAACAAGGCCATGGCCGTGCTCGCCGCGGTCGCTGCAGCCGGCACCATGCGGCCGGCCGGGGCGGGGGCCGGAGCACAGCCGCAGGACCGTCGTGGCTGAGGGGGCGCGGGGCTCGCGCAGCGGCGCCGACCGCCGGGTGCTGGTCATCCTGGTCGTGGCCGCCGCCCTGCTCTGGGGGTCCTCCAGACTCACCTGGGTCACGGCCACCATCACCGACGACCTGCGGGGCACCCGCTCCGAGGCCGTGAACGGGTCCCAGTGGGCCGCGGAGCTGGCCCCGCTGGCCCTCGCCGCCCTGGCCGCGGTGGCGGCCGTGCTCGCGGTGCGCGGCGCGATGCTGCGGGTGGTCGCCGTGGCGGTGCTCGCCGTGGCCGCCGCGGCTGCGGTCCCCGCCGTCCGGGTGCTGGCCGGGGGATCGTCCGCCGAGCGGGCCTTGACCCTGCTGGACACCGGATCGGCCCGGGTGAGCACCGCTGGCTCCGTGCTGGGACCGCTGCTGGCGGTGGTGGCGGGCACGCTGCTGCTCGGCGCGGGACTTGCGCTGCTGCGCTCGCGCAACCGGTCACCGGGCCTCTCCAGCCGCTACGAGACCCCGGCGGCACGCCGTGCGCAGGCCACCGCCGAGCTGGTGGAGCCCGACGGTGATCTCGCGGAGCGCCAGCTCTGGGACGCGATGGACGCCGGACTCGACCCGACGCTGGAACCGCCCGCCCAGCCACCCGGTCACACTCCCGCCCAGCCACCCGGTGAGCACGGGGAGTCGGGCCCACCCGAAGACCCAGGTCAGGGCCCGTCTACCCTCGCAGCGGGTCCGAACATCGACCGGGGAGAAGGGGGACCGAGACAGTGAGCACCGACACACCGCGCTCCGGCTCGGGCGCCCCCACCGCTACGCCCAACCCGTCCGTCCTCGACGCGATCCTCGACGGGGTCCGCCTCGACGTGGCCGAGCGGGAGGCCCGTACCGACCTCGCCACCGTCAAGGCCGCCGCCGCCGCCGCGCCCCCACCCCGCGACGCGGCGCAGGCGCTGCGTCAACCGGGCATCGCGGTCATCGCCGAGGTCAAGCGCCGCAGCCCGTCCAAGGGTGCGCTGGCCAGCATCAGCGATCCCGCGAGCCTGGCCTCCTCCTACGCCGAGGGTGGCGCCCGGGTGATCAGCGTGCTCACCGAGGAGCGACGCTTCGGCGGTTCGCTGGCCGACCTCGACGCCGTGCGGGCGGTGGTCGACGTGCCCGTGCTGCGCAAGGACTTCATCGTCGGGCCCTACCAGGTGCACGAGGCCCGCGCCCACGGCGCCGACCTCGTGCTGCTCATCGTCGCGGCTCTGGACCAGAACACCCTCTGCGCCCTGCTGGACCGCACCGCGAGCCTCGGCATGACCGCACTGGTCGAGGTGCACACCGAGGCGGAGGCGGACCGTGCGCTGCTGGCCGGGGCGACGGTCATCGGGGTCAACGCCCGCGACTTGCGCACCCTCAAGGTGGACCGGGACAGCTTCGCCCGCATCGCCCCCGGGCTGCCGAGCGGGGTGCTGCGGGTGGCCGAGTCCGGGGTGCGGGGTACGGCTGACCTGCTGGCCTACGCCGGCGCCGGCGCCGACGCCGTGCTCGTGGGTGAGGGGTTGGTCACCAGCAAGGACCCGCGCAGCGCTGTGTCCGACCTCGTCACCGCGGGCTCGCACCCGTCCTGCCCGAAGCCGGAGCGCTGAACCTGACCGGTGGGGGATGATGTCCACCATGGCTTCATCCACGACCGACCGACCCGTCTCGATACCCCGGGCCAGTGAAGGTCTGACCGCGCGCAGCACCCACGAGGCCGACGAGGGCGGGCACTTCGGCGACTACGGCGGACGCTTCGTGCCCGAAGCCTTGATGGGGGCCCTGGACGAGCTCGCCGCCGCCTACGAGAAGGCTCGCACCGACCCGGAGTTCCTGGACACCCTGGACGCGCTGCAGCAGGACTACACCGGCCGCCCCTCACCGGTGTTCGAGGCGCGCCGCCTGGCTGAGCACGCCGGGGGCGCACGGATCCTGCTCAAGCGTGAAGACCTCAACCACACCGGCTCGCACAAGATCAACAACGTCCTCGGCCAGGTGCTGCTGGCGCAGCGGATGGGCAAGCACCGGGTCATCGCTGAGACCGGTGCGGGTCAGCACGGGGTTGCCACCGCCACCGCCTGCGCCCTGCTCGGACTCGAGTGCGTGGTCTACATGGGCAAGGTCGACACCGAGCGTCAAGCCCTGAACGTCGCCCGCATGCGACTGCTGGGGGCCGAGGTGATTGCGGTGGAGTCCGGCTCGGCCACCCTGAAGGACGCCATCAACGAGGCGCTGCGCGACTGGGTCAGCAACGTCGAGGACACGCACTACTGCCTCGGCACCGTCGCTGGTCCGCACCCGTTCCCCACCATGGTGCGCGACTTCCACCGCATCATCGGCCTGGAGGCGCGGGCGCAGGTCCTCGCGAGCCACGGCCGCCTGCCCGACGCGGTGGTCGCCTGTGTCGGCGGTGGGTCCAACGCCATCGGGATCTTCCACGCCTTCCTCGACGACGCCGACGTGCGCCTGGTCGGGTACGAGCCGGGTGGCGACGGGGTGGCGACGGGCCGGCACGGGGCCACCTTGACCGCGGGCACCCCCGGCTCGCTGCACGGCGCGATGAGCTACCTGCTGCAGGACGAGGACGGTCAGACGAGCGAGTCACACTCCATCTCGGCGGGGCTCGACTACCCCGGCGTCGGCCCGGAGCACGCCCTGCTCAAGGATCTCGGCCGGGCCGAGTACCACCCGGTGACCGATGCCGAGGCGATGGACGCGTTCGCCCTGTTGTGCCGCACCGAGGGCATCATCCCGGCGATCGAGAGTGCCCATGCCATCGCCGGTGCGGTGCAGCTGGCCCGCGAGCTCGGCCCGGACGGGTTGATCCTGGTCAACCTCTCCGGCCGCGGTGACAAGGACGTCGACACCGCGGCCCGGTGGTTCGCGGTGCTCGAGGAGAGTGCGCAGAACCCCGTGGACGGTCCCGGATCGGGTGAGGGGGAGCAGCAGTGAGCCGCCTGCAGCCGCTGTTCGACACCTGCCGCGCCGAGTCCCGGGCTGCGCTGGTGGGTTACCTGCCCGCCGGGTACCCGAGCGTCGAGGACTCGGTGACGAGCCTGCGCACGATGGTCGATGCCGGCTGCGACCTCGTCGAGGTGGGGGTGCCCTACACCGACCCAGTGATGGACGGCCCCACCATCCAGGCCGCCGCCGAGACGGCGCTGCGCGCCGGGGTCCGCTTGCGTGACGTGCTGTCGGTGGTGGAGCGGGTGAGCGCCGGCGGAGGCAACGCGGTGGTCATGAGCTACTACAACCCGGTGCGCCGCTACGGGGTGGAGGCCTTCGCCCGCGACCTCGCGGCCGCCGGGGGACTGGGGATGATCACCCCCGACCTGGTGCCCGAGGAGGCCGCCGCGTGGTTGGCGGCGGCCGAGGCGAACGACCTCGACCGAATCTTCCTGCTCGCCCCCTCCTCCAGCGAGGAACGGGTGGTGACCACGACCGCCGCCAGCCGCGGGTTCCTCTACGCCGCGTCCACCATGGGCGTCACCGGTGCCCGGGAGTCGGTGTCCGGGGCCGCGCCGACGCTGGTCGGCCGGGTGCGGGCGCACTCCGAGATCCCGGTGGGCGTCGGGCTGGGCGTGCGCTCCGGGGAGCAGGCCGCGCAGGTCGCCGAGTACGCCGACGCCGTCATCGTGGGATCGGCGCTCGTCACCGCGGCCACGCGGGGCCAGGCCGAGCTCGGGGCGCTGGTCGCCGATCTCGCCCGGGGAGTCCGACGGCCCCGCCCGGCCACCGTGCCCGCGTGAGCCCGTCCAGCACCGTCCTGGCCTACATCCCGAGCCCCAGTCGCGGTGTGCTGCACCTGGGTCCGCTGCCGCTGCGGGCGTACGCCCTGTTCATCATCATCGGCATCGTCATCGCCGTGTGGTGGGGTGACAAGCGCTGGGTGGCCCGCGGGGGCACCGTCGGGACCATCGGTGACGTCGCGATCTGGGCGGTGCCCTTCGGGCTCGTCGGCGGCCGGCTCTACCACGTGGCCACCGACCACGAGCTGTACTTCGGCGCGGGTCGCAACCCGCTGAACGCGCTGAAGGTCTGGGACGGCGGGCTGGGCATCTGGGGGGCCGTGCTCCTCGGTGCGGTCGGTGCGTGGATCGCGTGCCGCCGCAAGGGCATCCCGCTGCCCGCCCTGGCTGACGCCCTCGGCCCGCCCATCGTCCTGGCCCAGGGGTTGGGGCGGATCGGCAACTACTTCAACCAGGAGCTCTACGGGCGCCCGACCACCCTGCCCTGGGGCCTGGAGATCTTCCCGCGACTCAACGCCGCCGGTCTGCCCGACGACCTCAACGGCGTCGTCCCCCCCGGTGCGGCACCGATCGCGATCGTCCAGCCCACCTTCCTGTACGAGCTGATCTGGGACCTGCTCGTCGCGGTCCTCGTGGTGTGGGCCGACCGTCGCTTCCGGCTGGGGCACGGCCGTGCCTTCGCCCTCTACGTCGCCGGCTACTGCGTGGGGCGTCTCGGGGTGGAGCTGCTGCGCAGCGACCCGGCCACCCACATCTTCGGTGTCCGCATCAACGTCTACACCGCGGTGATCGTGTTCCTCGCCGCCATGGCGTACTTCCTGCTGGCCCCCAAGGGCCGTGAGGACCCTGCCCTGCTGGTCGGTCCCGACCCCGCAGACGACGACCCGGGTGTGGCCGCGGGTGCGCACGAGCAGCCGGGCGAAGCCTCGGTCGAGGAGAGTGAGGATCGTTCTCACCCCCGGTGAGGCGCGGGCCCTGACGCACGTTCTTGATCGTTCACGTCGGCGCCTTCTCGGCTGCACTACGCTGTGCAGACGTGACTCGTAGAGCGAAGATCGTCTGCACCATGGGCCCCGCGGTGGGTACTCCGGAGAAGGTCAAGGAGCTCGTCGAGGCGGGCATGGACGTCGCCCGGCTGAACTTCAGCCACGGTAACCACGCAGACCACGAAGCCATCTACCGGATGGTCCGCGCGGCCGCCGACGACAGCGGTCGGGCGGTGGGTGTGCTCGCCGACCTGCAGGGCCCCAAGATCCGGCTCGGCCGCTTCGCCGACGGCCCGGTCGTCTGGGCCACGGGCGAGACGGTGCGGGTCACCGTCGCCGACGTCGAGGGAACCCACGACCGGGTGTCCACCACCTACGCCGAGCTGGCCCGGGACGCCCGCACCGGTGACCGCCTGCTGGTCGACGACGGCAAGGTCGCCCTCG
>JBDTDI010000171.1:0-7616 GCA_039923155.1 Mycobacteriaceae bacterium
CGAAGTGCTCGCGGTCGGGGAACACCTCGTCCTGGCGCGGCAGGAACGCGCCGCCGGAGTCCACCAGGTACACGCACGGCAGGTGGTTGTGCAGGGCCACCTCCTGCGCCCGCAGGTGCTTCTTCACGGTCATCGGGTAGTAGGTGCCGCCCTTGACGGTGGCGTCGTTGGCGACCACGACACACTCCCGCCCGGCGATGCGCCCGACCCCGGTGATGATCCCCGCGCCGGGGGCGTCGTCGTCGTAGAGGCCGTTCGCGGCCAGCGGGCTGAGCTCGAGGAACGGGCTGCCGCGGTCCAGGAGGGTGTCGACCCGGTCGCGCGGGAGCAGCTTGCCGCGCGCGACGTGTCGGGTGCGGCTGCGCTCCGGGCCGCCGAGGGCGGCGGTGGCCAGACGGGTGCGCAGCTCGGTGACCAGCCCCGCCATGGCGTCGGCGTTGGCCTGGGACTCGGTGGAGGTGGGATCGATGCGGGTGGGCAGCACCGGGGCCGCGGTCGTCTGCATCACGACCTCGACGTTAGCAGACGTTAACTTCGCTGGTCAGCCCGGTGGCTGCAGCGGCACCAGCCGCACCAGCATCGCTGCGCCGACCCCCTGGCGGTCCCCGGCCTGGGCGGCCCCGCGCCGCACCATCTCCTCCGGGACCCCGCCGACGACCTCGAAGTAGGTGGCGTGCGCGCGCAGCGACGCCATGCCCCGGTCCAGCGACGCGGTGACGTCGACGGCGTGGGTGGGCGCAGCGTCGTTCGCCAGCACGATCCAGCGCACCCCGCCCCACGGCTCGAGACCTTCCGCGCCGAGGTCGCGGTGCACCCACCGGTTGCCCGCATCGCGCACCCCGTCGAGCAGGACCGCCGCGAGCGCGCGGTGGTCGGCCTGGTCGGCCACGCCGCCCCAGCTCTGCGACGCCGGCGCGATCACCACCTCCGGGCGCACCCGGCGCACCGCCCGCGCGATCTCCCTGCGCAGCGCGGGGCCGGCCTCGAGCACACCGTCCGGCAGGTCGCCGAAGACCACGTCCGACACCCCCACCTCCGCCGCGGCCCGGCGCTGCTCACCCTCGCGCAGCGGTGCGGCCTGCTCCGGCGCGATGGTGTCGATGCCCGCCTCGCCCCGGGTGAGCAGGAGGTAGGACAGGCTCTTGCCCTGGTCGCTCCAGCGGGCGACGACGGACGACGCGCCGTACTCCAGGTCGTCGGGGTGGGCGGCGACGCCGAGGGCGGTGGTGAAGTCCTCGGGCAGCGCGGGCAGCGCGGGCAGCGCGGGCAGCGCGGGCAGCGCGGGCAGGGGCGCCTGGGCGGGCGGTCGGTCGGTCATGGGCTGAGGGTGCCACCGGGCTTCGACACGGTCGAGAGTAGTTAGCGAATGTTAACCTGGCGGCTGTGACGACCCCGCGGCGCGAGCAGCTCCTGCACGTGGCTGCGGGGTTGATGGCCGAGCGCGGCTACCACGGCGTCTCCATCAACGACCTGGGTGCTGCGGCGGGGGTCAGCGGGCCGGCGTTGTACCGCCACTTCCCCAGCAAGCAGGCGGTGCTCGGCGAGATGCTGGTCGGCATCAGCCAACGACTGCTCGACGGCGGGCGGGCGCGCGCCGACGGCGGTCTGGACGCGCTGCTGGCCTTCCACTCCGAGTTCGCGCTCACCGAGCCCGAGCTGATCCGGGTGCAGGACCGCGACCTCGCCTCCACCACGGCCGAGGACCGCACCCGGGTGCGCCAGCTGCAGCGCGCGTACGTCGAGCTGTGGGTCACCCTGCTGCGCACCGAGCGCCCCGACCTCGACGAGACCGTCGCCCGGGCCCGGGTGCAGGCGGTGTTCGGGTTGCTCAACTCCACCCCGCACGCTGGTCGGGGGTTGGTCCGGCCGCAGATGGCCGCCTTGCTGCACAAGCTCGGTTCGGTGGCCCTGCTCGCCCCGTGAGCACCGGCACCGGCCCTTCAGAGGTCACGGCTCGATCTCATTTTGGCTGAATCGTCCTTGGTTGGCCGGTGCGTCCGGCTCTGCCGCTAGTCTCCCGAAATGCTCAGTGTGACCGACCTCGCAGCCGGCTACGGCAAAGCCGTGCAGGCCCTGCACGGGGTCACCCTCGAGGTGCCCGACCAGCACGTGGTGGCCGTTCTCGGCAGCAACGGGGCCGGCAAGTCGACCCTGCTGCGCGCCATCAGCGCCACGCTGGGTCTGCACCGCGGGTCGGTCACCCGGGGGGAGGTGACGCTGGACGGCAGACGCATCGACACCCTCGACCCGGCCGAGGTCGTGCACGCAGGCGTCGTCCAGGTGCCCGAGGGTCGCCAGGTGTTCGGCCGGATGACCGTGGAGGAGAACCTGCGCGCCGGCGCCGCCACCGTGAAGTCCTCGGCGGCGGTGTCCCAGGCCCGCGACCGGGTGCTGGAGTTGTTTCCCCCCATCGCCGAGCGCCTCGGGCAGCGGGCCGGCCTGCTGTCGGGCGGTGAGCAGCAGATGCTGGCCATCGGACGGGCGCTCATGTCCACCCCCAAGGTCCTGCTGCTCGACGAACCCTCTCTCGGTCTCGCCCCCAAGATCATCACCCAGATCGGCGAGATCGTCACCGAGATCAACCGTCGCGGGATCTCCGTCGTGCTGATCGAGCAGAACGCGACCATGGCGCTGTCCGTCGCGCACTCCGCCTACGTCCTGGAGGTCGGTCGGGTGGCCGCGTCCGGCCCGGCTGCCGAGCTGTCCAACACCGAGGACCTCGCCCGGCTCTACCTCGGTGGGCACGCCGAGTCCGAGCGGCAGGCGCACGAGGAGGAAGACCTGGCCGCCGCCGCGTCCAGGCCGACCCTCACCCGGTGGGCCGGGTGAACCGCCGCGACGACGTGGAGCCCCTGCACCTCGACGAGGTGACCGTGCGCTTCGGCGGCATCCTCGCCCTGGATGCCGTCTCGACCACGGTTGAACCTGGCACCGTCCACGCCCTGATCGGTCCCAACGGGGCCGGCAAGTCGACGTGCTTCAACGTCGTCAGCGGGGTCTACCGGGCCACCTCGGGCCGGGTCCGCCTGGGCGGGCAGGACATCACGTCCACCCCCACCCACGCCCGCGCCGGGCTGGGCATCGGGCGGGCGTTCCAGAACATCGCGCTCTCACCGACGTCGACCGTGCTGGACAACGTCATGCTCGGGCGCCAGGCCCTCACCCGGGGCGGGTTCCTCGCCGCCGCGCTGTACCTGCCTGGGATGCGTCGGTCCCAGCGGCGCCACGCCGACCGCTGCCGCCAGATCTGCGAGTTCATGGGGGTCACGGACCTGGACAGGCCGGTCGGGACCTTGAGCTACGGCGACCAGAAGCGCGTCGACATCGCCCGTGCGCTCGCGGTGGAACCCACCCTCCTGCTGCTGGACGAGCCGGCGGCCGGGATGAACGCCGTCGAAACCGCGGCCATGGCCACGACCATCACCGACATCCGCGACGAGCTCGGCATCTCCGTGCTGCTGGTCGAGCACGACATGTCACTGGTCATGGACATCGCCGACCACATCACCGTCCTCGACTTCGGACGTCGCATCGCCGACGGGCCGCCCGCCCAGGTCCGCGAGGACCCGGCCGTCATCCGGGCGTACCTCGGTGGCACCGAGGACCCCGCCGAGCTGGAGGTAGCGCCATGACCACGTTCGTCCAGCTCCTGGTCAACGGCCTCGGCAAGGGCGCGGTGTACGCGCTGCTCGCCCTGGGCTTCGTGATCATCTACAAGTCCACCGAGGTGGTGAACTTCGCGCACGGTGCGCTAGTGCTGATCGGCGGCTACCTGGTGGTCCTCACCCAGCCCGCGCTGGGCTGGTTCCCGGCCGCGGCCCTCGGGGTGCTCACCGCGGGCCTGTCTGCGCTCGCCCTGGAGCGGCTGCTCGTCTCCCGCGCACGCCTGGCTGACCCGAACAGCCTCGCGCTCATGACGATCGGGATCGACGTCATCATCACCGAGGAGATCATCCGGCGGCTGGGTACCGACCTCCCGTTCCTCGGCAAGCCCTACGACGCCAAGCCGATACGCGTCGGGGACATCACCCTGTTCCGGACCCAGCTCGTGGCCCTGCTGGTCGGCGCCGTGGTGATCGGTGCGTTCTTCGTGGCCTTCAAGTACTCCGGGTGGGGCATCGCGATGCGCGCCCAGGCCGAGAACCGGGAAGCGGCCGCGCTGATGGGGATCCGGTCCTCCCGGGTGACGGCAACGGCGTGGCTGGTGGCCGGGCTGCTCGCCGGGATCGCGGTGGTGTTCATCGCCACCCAGGACTTCTCCGGCGTCGGGCTCTCCCGGAGCACCCACTCGATCGCCCTGACCGCCTTTCCCGCTGCGATCATCGGCGGGCTCGACTCGACCATCGGCGCGGTCGCGGGAGCCATGATCGTCGGGATCACCGAGGCCATGAGCGCCCAGTACATCTCCTTCGACTTCTCCAAGAGCGCGGTGTTCATCGTCATGCTCGTCGTCCTCGTGGTTCGGCCGTCAGGTCTGTTCGGCACCAAGGAGCTCAGTCGTGTCTGACACCCTCACCCGCTCCCGGTCCGGGTCCTCCCCGGCCGCCGGGTCACCACCCGCGCGGGGTCGCTACCTCGTCCTGCTCGCCCTGGTGGTCGGGCTCGCGCTGCTGCTCGTCGCCCCGATCTACGTCAGCACCGGGTACCTGCAGGCTGGTGAGTACGTGATGATCGGTTCGGTCGGGGCCATCGGCCTGACGCTGCTGACCGGTCAGGCCGGACAGCTCTCCCTCGCCCACGGCTTCTTCCTGCTCGCCGGCGGAACGTCCTACTGCGTGCTGGCCGGGGAGCGCGGCAGCTCCGAGCTGATCGGCTTCGGTCTGCCGCCGCTGCTCGCCCTCGTCGGGGCCGTCCTCATCCCTGCCGCTCTGGGGCTCGCCTTCGCGCCGGTCGCCGGTCGGCTGCGCGGAATCTACCTGGGCATCGCCTCGTTCTCGCTCGTCTTCATCGGTCTGTACGTCGGTCAGCGCTTCGACGGCCTGACCGGTGGCACCGCCTCGGGGCGCAGCCCGACGACGTTCTCGCTGTTCGGCTTCTCCTTCGGCAGCTCCGACCCCGACCTCTTCGTCCTCGGCGTGCCCTTCGACCGCGCCGAGCGCACCTGGTACCTGTTCCTCGTCCTCGCGGTGCTGGCCTACGTGCTGGCCCGCGGTGCGGTGCGCAGCAGGCCGGGCCGGGCCTGGCGCGCGGTGCGCGACAACGAGACCGCGGCCGGGGTCATGGGTGTGAACGTGGTGCGGGCCAAGGCGGGCGCGTTCGCGGTGTCGTCGGGGTTCGCGGGTCTGGCCGGGGCGATGACGGTGCTGTGGCTGACCATCCTCAAGCCCGACGAGAGCGAGTTCGGCACCTACGGCATCAACGCCTCCATCGCCTTCCTCGCCATGGTGATCATCGGCGGTCTGGGCTCGGTCCCGGGGGCGGTGGTCGGGGCGCTGCTCGTCTACGGCCTGCCCCAGGTGCTCGCCCTGGCCACCACGGGTTCCGACCTGTTCTCCACCACCGGAGGGGGCGGGCTCACCCCGGTGATCCTGACCCAGTTCATCTACGGCGGCGCGATCGTCGCCCTCGTGCTGTTCGAACCCCGCGGGCTGGCCGGCATCGGACGCCGGCTGCACGCCTCGATCACCGATCGCCGCTCCACCCGCACTGCCGTCGACGCCGCGTCGCCGGAAACCCCCGAGGATGGAGACCGACCATGACGCAACGACGCGTCGCCCTACGAGCCTGCGCCGCGCTGGCCGTCGCTGGACTAGCTCTCTCGGCCTGCAGCACCAAAGCACCCGAGTCGAGCTCGGCCGCACCCGCCGAGGCCGGTGGGCTCAAGACCGACGTCGGGGTCAGCGCCGACACCATCACGCTGGGGGTGTTCACCGACCAGTCCGGGGTGTTCAAGAACCTGGGCCTGGGCATCAGCCAGGGCAACCAGATGTGGGCCGACGACGTCAACGCCGCCGGGGGTGTCTGCAAGCGCAAGATCGCCCTGGAGCTCGCCGACCACGGCTACAAGGCCGACACCGCCACCACCTTGTACCCAGGGCTGTCGAAGAAGGTGCTCGGCTTCGTGCAGCTCCTCGGCTCGCCCGTGGTCGCGGCACTGGACTCCAAGCTCACCGAGGACAAGATCACCGCGATCCCCGCGTCGTGGTCCTCGGAGCTGCTCGACAACCCGTACATCGCCATCGTCGGCACCACCTACGACCTGGAGATGATCGACGGCATGTCCTACCTGCAGGAGAAGGGGCTGATCAAGGACGGGGACACCGTCGGCCACATCTACATCGACGGTGAGTACGGCAAGAACGGGCTGCGCGGTTCTCAGTACTACGCCAAGAAGCACAAGATCACGATCGACTCCCAGAAGATTGCCTCCACCGACACGGACATGACCAACGTCGTCACCGGCTTCAAGGACAAGGGGGTCAAGGCGATCCTGCTCACGGTGGCCCCGTCGACCACCGCCTCCACCGTGGCCGCGAACGCAGCGCTCGGACTCAACGTGCCGGTGCTGGGCAACAACCCCGTCTGGGACCCGGCACTGCTGAAGAGCCCGGCCAAGGACGCGCTGGGCAACCTGTTCGTGGTGGCCAGCTCGGTGCCGTTCTCGGCCGACGTGCCGAAGGCCGTCGAGGTGGCCAAGAAGTACAAGGCCAAGTACACCGAGGCCGCCAACGCCGGCGTCGACGTGGGCTACGCCGAGGGCATGGTCTGGCAGTCGTTCCTGGAGAAGGCCTGCGAGAAGGGCGACATGACCCGCGACGGCCTGCACAAGGCGGTGCTGGAGACCACGTCGGCCTCCACCGATGACCTGGTCGCCAAGCTCGACTTCTCCAAGCCCGGTACCCCGGCGACCCGCTCGGTCTACGTCGCGCAGCCCGACGCCAAGGCTGAGGGTGGACTCACCTACGTCAAGCCGCTGTTCGAGGCCCCCGAGGCCAAGGACTACGTGGCTCCGCACCAGAAGTAGGCCCCGAAGCTTCACACCGGCACCAACGATCGGGCAGCGCGGGTGGTCACCACGACCAGCCGCGCTGCCCGATCGTCCTTGCTACCCGGCGAGCAGGACGGCAGCCAGCTCGCCGAACGTCTCCACCACCGCCGCCGGGCCCGCGGCTCGCAGGGCGTCGCGCTCCCCCGCACCCCAGGTCACCGCCACCGCCGTCATCCCTGCGGCCTTCGCCGCCTGCACGTCGACCACCGCGTCACCGACGTAGACGCACCGGGCGGGGTCGACCTGCAGGGCGGCGGCCGCGTGCAGCAGGGGGTCGGGTGCGGGCTTGTGGCGGTCGGTGTCCTCCAGGGCGGCGAGGACCTGCAGCCGTCCGCCGAGGCCCACGGCGTCGAGTGCCGCTCCTGCCGCGCCACGTCGCTTCGACGTGGCCACCCCCATCGGCACGCCCGCCTGGGCCAGGATGGCGAGCAGCTCGTCCGCGCCGGGGTAGCGGCGGATAAGGGCCGACGTGTGGGCCAGGTTCCACTCGCGGTACACCCGGTCCAGCTCGTGGCCGTGCTCGGGCGACTCCTCGAGCAGGACCTCCAGCAGGGACCGGCCGATCCACGCGCGGGCCCGGCCCTCGTCGACGTCCTCGCCCAGCACGGTGTCGAACGCGTGCTGGTAG